>NZ_JBCIVJ010000012.1:0-179891 GCF_039409775.1 Phytobacter palmae
GCATCGGCGTCTGCATCTGCATCCGCATCCGCGTCTGCATCTGCATCGGAATCAGCATCTGCATCCGCATCCGCATCTGCATCTGCGTCGGCGTCTGCATCGGCGTCCGCATCGGCATCGGCGTCGGCATCGGCATCGGCGTCAGCATCCGAGTCCGCGTCGGCATCAGAATCTGCATCGGCATCAGAATCTGCATCGGCGTCCGCGTCGGCATCGGCATCTGCATCAGAATCGGCATCTGCATCTGAATCGTCGGGTGGATTCGTATTGGGATCGGCGGGCGTTGTCGCTGTAGCAACGTCAGGGTTAAGTAACGTTAATTCTTGTGGGCGTTCGGCATCAGGGAAATCAAGGCCAATCGTTGGGTATCCGGCTGTGGGGTCAACAACCTGACCGGTTAAATCGAGGACCACATGAGTATGCGATCCGCCGCCGCTACCGCCAGCGTCACCGCCACCAGTGCCCTCAGCCTGGGGACCCGCTGCCGGCGCTTCAAGGGTTTGCGTCGGATCCTGCCCATCAGCGATCGCCTGTTGTATGGCGGCAACATCTTGTTGCTGGGTAGCCGTAGGCTCAGTGGTCACGCTTCCCGTACTGTCCCAGTGGCTGTCACGGCCAAGGTCCAGCTGCTTACCATCTGACAAAGACAACGTGATTGCACCAGAAGCCCCGGTCTCGACCTGCTCTCCTTCGAGGATCCTGTCACCTTCAGCCAATAAACGCTGGCTGCCATCAGGTGCTACTGCAAACACTTGCCCTATTACCGCTTTGACGATCCCAGAGACGCCGCTCATGTGTAGTTCCCTCGATCCTGTTCTCGCCCAATTCATCCACTGACCAGGCGTAGAATGCTAAAAGAGAATTTAATTAGTTTTTGTAATGCAACATGTCACAAAGGTAATGAAAGCACGTTCCGGCAGAGGATTTATTGATGCCGTTTCGCTTAAAGACCTTATATTAATAGATGACGTGAATGAATAGTAGCCCGGGCGGGGATTTAGGTTAAAAAAAAGGGACTTTGTCAATAGTCCCTGTGTCGTACATGATATATATTGCGTAAATAAAAATGACGAATTATATAAATCCCTCATCGTCATCATCGGAAATTAATCCTTCCAGCCCACTTAACGAACGACGCGCCTGTGCACGGTTGGTGAGCTTTGTCTGGGCGACAGGCGGCAGATCGGTAATGCTGATGACGCCTTTACTCATCAGGACTTCAATCAGGTCTTCCAGCACGCGAACCATCTCAAGATCGCTCTGGCGCAATTGCAGTAACGATGCCTCACGTATTTCTCTTTGCCGCATCCATTCATCTATTTCCGCTGTACTGACGTCACTTTGTTCTGTCATGGCATGAAAAGGGGCAAGTTCCACCTGAATAATACGTCCCTGTTCATCGCGTTCTATGTAGTACATTTTCAGCCTCTTTTTAGCCTGAATGGTTAATTTGCGCCCAGTGTGCTGGCGTCAGCAAAATAGCGTCCCATTGCGCCATACAGGCCAATATTTTCGAGAATCGCCAGTTCGCCTGCTGTTTCCACACGCTCAGCAATCAGTGGCAAATTAATTTGTCGGGTTGCCCAATAAATGGCTTCAATAAACAATTTTTTATCTTCTTCGCTATCAATATTGCGAATGTAGCTACCGTCCACTTTGAGCCAGGCGAGTCCCCACTGCGGTAAATTTCCGATAAGGTGAAACCGGCCGCCGAAATGCTGGATCCCTAAACGGCAGCCCAGCGCTTTAAGTCGTTTGACCAGAATATTGACCCGCTCAGCGTCGGGCAGCTCGTTTTCATCCAGTTCCAGCGTCAGGCGGGAAGCCAGCTGTGGCGCGTTTATCAAGGGTTGGAGCAATGCCTGAAGGCTTCGATCATCGGCAACGCTGGCACCGCTAATACTCAGTGCAAGTGGCCGGTTTGATTTTTCCATCTCACGCAGCGTCTGCTGCAACATTACGATGTCCATGCGGCGACTGAGATCGAGACGGTGGATCCACGGCATAAAACGTCCTGCCGGTATCAGCTCGCCTTCCGCCGTTCTGATACGGGCAAGCACTTTATGATGCAATACGACATGTGCATTGTTGCACTCATACACAGGCTGCGAGAAAAGCTCGAACGCACCGTCTGTCAGCACCGTATCCAGACGGGTATACCAGCTGTGGTGATCCTCTTCGCTATCGCCTGTTGCCGTTTCCGTGTTGGCAAAAAAGCGCATTTCGGTTTCCGCCATCGCCAGCGCCTGGTCCGCCTGCATCAGTATCGTCTGTGGCTTATCGCCCACATGGAAAGGGACCAGGGCAAAATGGGCAACCGGCGTCACGTCGCTCATTCCCGTTTCAGACAGCGCCTTAAGCCGGGTACTGAGGGTGTTCGTCAGGTTATCGAGTTCATTATGCAGGAACTGCGGGGCAAGAATAGCAAACTCCCCGCCGCGCACGCGGGCCAGAAAACCTTCATTACGGAAATAATGTTTTTGCAGACCGTTCAGAATATCTGCCACTGCTATCAGCAGCTTATCGGTTTTCGCACCACCAAGACGCTGGTTAAGGCCGATAAGATCCTGAACCCGCAACAGTATCAGATGCCCCGAGTCATTCTCTTCGTCGCTCAGACGCGACTGCAATTGCATATCAAAAGCACGGCGATTATTCAGCCCCGTCAGGCTGTCGTGGTAAGCCTCCCGGCGCAAGGATTCGGTGCGCTGCGCCTGCTCGCCAAACAACACCTCAAGTTGCGTCACCATCAGGTTGGTTGCTTCAACGACCCGACGCAGTTCCGGCGTTTTCGGCAGCGCGGGAACATTCAAAAACTCGCGACGACAAATAGCCATCGCCTGCTCGACAATGTAGTTAAGCGGTCGCAGAAGGCGGCGCAGCAACAGGGTCACACCGAGAATACATAACAGGCTACAGCCGATAAGCCACAAAAAGCTGGCGACCATATTGTCCCAAAGACGCGCCAGGGCGAACATCGGATGGCTGACCACCTCAACCCTGGCAACCTGCGTCCAGCCATCGGTAACAATGGCGTCGCCTTCTCCGGGGCTCAGATTTACCATGCGCACGAACCAGTTCGGCACACTGGCGCTTTGTGGGTTATCGGTGCGCTCAATGATGGGTTTATTGGTTTTAATATCAATTACCCGAATACGGTAAAAATAACCGCTGTCAAAGATGGAGTTGACCATCAGCTCCGTCATTGCCGGATCATCAATATGGGTAGTAAGCGACAGCCCCAGCGCCGTTGCCGCATCCTGCGCATGGGCACTGAGCTGATTCCGGTATTGTTCTCTGGACCCCTCCAGAGAAACAAAAAAGTTGCCGCAGAAAATGACGAGCGTAAATAAACAGATGCCGATCAGTAGCTGCTTATAAAGGGACATGGCCACATCCTATTCATTAATTTCAAATCCTTCTGCACGCATTCTGGTGAGAAGATCCTGCCAGCGGGAGAGTCGTTTACTGTCCCCCACGCGTTTAGTACCGCCGGATTGCGGCAACCACAGCCCTTCCCCATTAAAAGCATAAACCGGGAGCAGATCCGTACGCTGTGTGGCAGGCAAGATGGCGGTTTTCAGGTTATCCAGGACTAACGGGATCGCATCAGGGGTGGAATACCATGTCACCACCATATGCGCCTGGTTCAGCTGAAGTGCTTTAACGTAAGTAATACGCAACTGGTTGGCGGGAACCCCCATTTCACGCAGCGTAAAATATTTCGCCAGCGCAAAATCTTCGCAATCCCCTGCCCCTTTACGCAAAAATTCAATCGGTGTTGCCCAATAATCCTGCTGCTTCCAGACGACAATGTCATCTTTGAAAGCCATTCGGACGTTAAAAAACCGGTTTACCTGATTTAATTTATCCTGAATCGTGCCCTGTGGCGGATTTTTAAGCAAGGCGGCCCACTCATCAATGCGCTGCCTGGCAGCCGGCGTCGCCGGGCCGTATAGCCGTTCAGTTTGCGTTGAGATGGCGCTAAAGTCCCAGCCTGCGCCCAGTCCAGGAGAAATGATCAGCAACACCGCCAGCGCAAAAGATAACCCGCGGCGCAGTGTTGCGCATAACAAAGGACTGCAGGGGCGGCGCATAATTCAGCCTGTCCGGGTAAAGTTGCTAACGAGGAGAGTCAGTTGCATGGCGCGCTCACTTCTCGTCAGACAGCGTATGCCAGCGTTTACGGTACGCGACATAGCCGGAAAGGTAATGTTCAACATCGTCGATTCGCACCCGGTAGCTATGGTGACGAATAAAAAAGCTGCCGACGATGCGCGGCGGATTTTTAAAAAACATAGCCAGTTCAGGCCAGAAAAAACCATTTGCCAGGTAGCGGGCCCGGGTTTCCAGCGCCTGGTTGAACACGGTCATATCAAAATCCGTTAACAGGTGTTGATACGGCGAAACGGCAAGCCGTTCTATCATCCGCGAGGCCGCCATCATCAACTCCAGCAGTGTGGGATATGTGGTAATACGTTCCTGCACAAAATCGAGATGACCGCGCACGTTATCAAGGCCGAACTGGTAATAACGCTCCAGCGGCCGATAGAGCGTCAGTTCATTAACACAGTAACTGAGCCAATGGTCATGGGCCTGCCAGTGCTTCTGTTCGATAAAATAGTCCATTGCCCGCTCGACCATCTCCAGCCAACGCGGTGTCTTTGTCAAACCATAGAGTCGCATCAGGGCAAAGGCGGCTTCCCCGTCGTAATAGATAATGCGGTGCTCCGCCTTAAGCGATAAGTCTGCGGCGTTGAGCACGTGCACGAAGCCACCGTTGTGTGCGTTTTGCATAAAACCAATGCCCGCCGCCAGCCTCGCCATCGCGTCCAGATAGTGGTTATCCCGGGTCAGCTCTGTATATTTAGCCATTGCCAGAATACAGACCGCATTGCCCCCCAGTTTTATCTCATCCCCCGTATCCACCAGGAAGTCGGCTTCGCTGCCATCGGGCAATGAAAAGGTACGAATAAACGTGGTACACAGAGAATCCAGCGCCCGCTCAATGGCCGCAAAGTGGGCGGGCTGTTGTGTTACTTCCCACCCTTCCAGCAACGCGTAGGTTGAGCTGGCATGACGCAAGGCGTTGTAGGTTGGAATAGCGCGATCAAAACAGGGAAACCAGCCGTAGTGATAACGTCCGCAAGACGTTACCTGCCGTGCAAGGTAATCCGTCGCTGATTCAATCATCGGCTCCAGGGCACTCTTCTGCCACTCGGGCAACTGCCGGTAGCCGCTGTTACGTCCGTCTGATTCAATGGGAAAAAGCTGCTCGCCATCGCAAAACAGTGCGCGAGTAGTGAAACGCCACAGTGTCTGGTCGGGACGTTCAGGCCAGTTCAGCACCGCGCCAAAGCGTCGGCGAGAATAGTGGGCAAGGTTACTGGCATTAGGCGTGGCAACGCCGTGATCGCCGTTATAGAGCAGCGCGTTGGCGGCGATTTCTTGCTCCAGCATGGCATAACAAAATGCCGGATCGAGGCTCAATCCGAAGCGAAAATAGTTGCGTTTGGTCTTAGCCAGACGCGCCTGCAGCGTATCCCAGCGTAGCGCTTCGACCTTGTCGACCAGGTCAACCCGCAGCCAGCAGGCCTTAAGACCGCTCTTTTTACGCCACTGTTGCAGCGCCTGCGTTCCCTGCTGCCAGGCCTTGTCGAATGACTCGCCGCAGCCGCGTACAACGTGGGCACGGCTTTTGCTGTCGGACACGCTAAAGAAAATGACCCAGGACGGGCACAGAGACGGTTTCGCCGCAACATCCAGCGTTTCCATCACCGGGCGGGTTTGCGCAAGTAAGTGGCTGAGCGACATTTGACTCCTTAATTGCTCCCGGGCATCCCCAGTCCTGAAAATCCTTGTATCATAATAACATTATGAATACTTGGTTGTGTATTCTGTACATCTATATCTTTGCCGTTGAGGCGGTGCTGTGAGGCCCTTTTACGCCCTTTTTTTATTGCTGCTTGTCGGTGTGGTTGCGCATGCCGAAACGCCGCTACTGTGGAACCAGCCCGCGAACCAGCGGACATGTCCGGTTGGCGATGATGCCGTATGGGTGCAATACGCGGGCGGCGCAGCTTGTATTCGTTATTTTAGTGCGGGTGTCCTGCGCGATGCGCCCCTGGCGCTGGTGATATTTAAAGGCGATCGGGTATCGCTGATTAAGCGCCCACCACAGGAGATTCCCGCCAATACGGCCGACGCGCAACGTCATCAGGCGCAGGCTATTTTTCAGCGCAGTGGGTTACCAACATTGATTGTTGCTCGTCCGGGAACCTATGGTTCCAGCGGCAACCATTATCGCCGCCGCCAGGCAGAAGAGTTTCTCGCGCTGAATGCCGCCGTTGATGCCATCAAAGCACGATACGGTATTGCGCGTTTTATCCTCAGCGGACACAGCGGCGGTGCAACCGCCGCATCGGCGTTGCTCACGTCTGGACGCCGGGATATTGACTGCGCCGTGCTGACCTCGGGTGCGTGGGGGCTGCTGGAACGGGCCGAACGAATGCGCAAAGAACGTGGCGAGGCCCCGGCGCCAGAACTGGACGGTACCGGGCTTGCTAATCCCTGGGACCCACTCGACCACATAGCAGATATCGCAAACGATCCCACCCGGTTAATCCTGGTGATCGGCAACCGGCAGGATCGCAACACGCCGTTCGATCTCCAGACCCAGTTCGCACAGGCTTTGCAAGAACATGGCCATCAGGTGAAGCAACTTGAGCGCCCCGCCGTTGCGCCAGAGTACCATGATTTACAGGGCAATCCGGGAGTGAGTGCGATTGCCCTTTGCCCGCACCACGGCTCAGCCCTGATTGAGTAAGGATACAACCATGCGCCAGAAACCACCTCGTTCGCGCAATACTGGCACCGACACGCCAGGCTGGACCGCCGCTGATCTTACGCAATTGCTGCCCGGCAGTATCTGGCACAACCGTCCGGATGCCAGCTGGCTTGCAGGTGACATCGCCATTTTGCATGACAACACGCAGTATGACCGCCCTTGTCTGTTTGTTGCTATCGACACCGATACCTGGTTGCAGGGCTCAGGTAATACCGGCATTTACGCGGGCTGGAAGGATACCCACACCCTATTGCCAGAGCATGCTTCCCGCTACTGCGGGGCGATTGTCCAGCGAACATTGACTGGGTTACCGCCGGACTTTCCACAACTGGTGGTGGGCGACAGTTATCAGGTGCTCCACTTGTTGGCCGAAGAAGCACGGCGGCGGTTTGACGGCAAACTGGTGGCGATCACGGGGACTGTCGGTAAAACCTCGACCAAAGAGATGCTGGAGACGATCCTGGCCGCTAACGTGTCGGTGGTCACCAGTCGCGGCAACCACAACACCCGTACTGGCGCGTCCGTCACGCTGGCGCGAGCGATATCGAACCCGCAGGCCGTCGTGATGGAAGTGGCGATCTCTGCACTCTGGATGCGTAACGGGGGCGTCGGCCATCGCATAAAGCCGCACATCGTTATCATTACCGAAATCGGCATGACACAGGTGGGCAAGAATGTAAGCACCCTCAATGACGTGGCGCGTTATAAGGCGCGCATCAGTCATGGTCTTATCCCCGGCGGTTATGCCATTTTGCACCGCGATATGGCTGAGTATGCGACGGTGGCGGCAAGCGTTGAGCGCGACGGCGCACGGATTATCAGTTACGGGTTCAACCCGGACGCGGATGTGCGTATCACCGGGATAACACCAGATAATGACGCAAGCCGGGTCACCATCGTTTTTCATCAGCAAGTCATCAGCTACCGGCTGTCCGTACCCGGTAACGGCGGCGCGCTCAATTCGGTGGCTTCGCTGATTGCCGCCGATCTGCTGGGCGTTAGCCTGCCAGAGATTATCACAGGCCTTGAGGGCTATCGCGGTGATGATCAGCATCTGTCTGTTACCCCGCTGGCACTGCCCGGCGGCGGCACAGCCACCCTGATTGATGACAGTTACAACGCCGAATATCTTTCCATGCTCAATGCCTTTGCGGTGGCGGCACAACGAGCCCAGGCAAACGGCGGGCGCATCATCGCCCTGCTGGGGCGGATTGTGAATCTCGGCGATCAGAGTCAGGCCATTCACCGTTCTCTGGCGACGCCCTTGCTGGAGGCCGGGTGCCAGCGCGCTTTTCTGCACGGCGAGAAGATGGCGGCTTTAAATGAGGCACTGCCGGAAGCGGCGCGGGGCGGCCATTTTCTGACGGCGCAGGCGTTGGTTGATGCCGCCGCCCCCATCCTGCGATCCGGCGATATCGTGCTGGTAAAAGGCAGCGTGCGAAATTCTGATTTCAGGCAGGTTGTCAGTCTACTGAAAACCCGACTCGCTACCCTGCCCGTGCCGGGCAGAGGTCATGTCGCGCGCCTGCTGATCAACCTCTCCACCGGTGAGCAGCGCGTCACTGAACAGGCCGACAGTCCCTTCGCGTCGCACTACCTCAGCCAGTTACTGCTGACCTGTTGTATCGCCGATCGCCTGTTAAGTAAAAAAATCACCCTGGAGACCGCCATTACCGTGCGGGAGATAGCGTCGGATATCCTGAAAGGTAACCCGGCGCTCTCTCTAAAGCGGGGTGACAAACTGACGGTGAAATCGCTTCTACAAGGAATGTTGCTGCATAACGCCTGCGACGCCGCGATTAATCTTGCAGAACATCTGGCTGGTAGCAGTGCAAAAGCGCTCGGCCAGTTGCGGGAACTGAGCGCTGCAATCGGCATGTCTCACACGCACATCAATACTGTCTCTGGCCGCGCTCGTCCGGGGCAGCGAACCGCGCTTTTGGACATCGTCAGGCTTGTGCGCCATCTTTACCAGCGTTTTCCGCACCTGTTGCCGTGGTTTTGCGAACAGGAAGCCGTTATCGGCGAGCGCGTCTATCGCAAAACCGGCAATCTGCACAGCGACGGTAGCGCGTGGGGGCAATTCAGTGCCGGAAACTGGGGTTTCGCGCTGCAATGGTTTGCAGGCGATCTCTGGCTGGCTTGCGCGGCGGGTGCAGATGATGCCTTCCACCTTGATTATCTCCTGGATGAATTGCTGGCGCGGGCCGACACCGTCCCCCAACCTGCCGTCAGTGCCCCCTCTTTCCGCCAGATTGACTCGCCGACAGCGACGCTAACATTTCTGGGTGATACCTATTTCGGTGAGTGGTACACAGAAAGACGCAAAGCCCGCGGCATTGATGACGCGCTCCAGCGCCACGGCTATGACTATAGTTTTGCGGCTATCGCCCCCCTTCTTCGCAATAGCGATGTTACGCTCGCCAATTTTGAAGCGGCACTGACCACCGATCTCAGTGCCAGTCTTGATGGCCGGAAACCGTTCTGCCTGACAGGCGACCCGGTTGCCTCTGTCGCCGCCCTGCGCAAACAGGGTATCGACGCGGTGGCGCTGGGCAACAATCACGCGATGGATGCCGGGTTACCCGGTTTGCACAGCACGCTGACGGCCTTTCGCGAAGCAGGTATTGCCTGTATAGGCGCCGGGTTTAATGCGCAACAGGCGCAAGCGCCGCTGGTCGTCACAGTAGCCGGGCGGACGTACAAGATTTTCAGCGCCTACTGGTATCGACGCTATATGGAAGAAGAGTGCGCCTTTTATGCCCGCCCGCGTCGCGCGGGCGTTGCCTGTATCAGTGGTGGACTGACTGAACAGCTGCGTCAGGAGAAAGCGAGCGCTAACCCTGCCACTCTGATTGTTCTTGCCCACTGGGGACTGGACTACCGCTGGACTACGTCCGGGCAGCGCACGCTGGCCAGGCAACTGAGCGATGCCGGTGCCGATCTGATTATTGGCTCCGGGCCGCATATGGCAGGCGAGGCCGCGCACCTGGATCAAAGCCTGGTGATTTACAGCATCGGAAACGCGGTATTTAACAGTAACGGCGAATATCAGGAACGCGGTATGCCAGCTTACGGCTTTATCGTCCGTCTGTTAGTGGGAAACAGAGAACCGCAAATTCAGTTGCTGCCCATATTTACTGACAATAAAAAGACCTTCTGGCAACCGCGCCCGGTGAACGAGGCAGAGTTTTCAGCGCTGCTTACACAGCTGACACAACAAGGAATGCCTGTTATTCGTGAAGGAGAAACTGGCGCAGGCTGGCGTGTACAGACTGTCAATAATGAATGCAGGCTGACCATGTCGCTTAGTGAATGCTTTAGCGCGAGTGTAAATCAGGCATAAAAAAGCATCTTACACGGTGGATATTCCACTTTTCAGATGCAGTTTATTTATGGTCTGACACTTATTGCCTGTTTGACGGGCTATAAGTCCCTAAGGCATTAATTGTGCTGTGATTTCATCGCACTTAGTCTGTAAAAGCTCCCGGTACTTCGGGATATCTTCAGTCTGGCACTGCAGGACAATGCAATATCCTTCAATCCAGACTTTTATATCCTGACCGACAAAGTGGCTTTGAAAAATACGCGCCCATTCGTCACTCGGTACACCTTCGAGTTCGAAGTATTTAAGCGCGCCATTCCCACGTAAACTGCGATATTCATCCAATCCAATTATTTTCATTCGATTCATCCTTAAGCGAAACAGTAGAAATAGTAATGCCTGAAAGATGAACAAATTAAGGAGATTATAAAAAAAATATTAAAACCAACCCTAACGGAAACTTTTATTTAATATGCCTGAAAATTTAAGTTAATGAAGGGTAATCATATAAATACGAATATATGAAAGAGAGATATCACTGCCGCGCCACGCGAAAGAGCAAACGCAGTCAGGCTACGCTTGCTGAAAAAAGTAAAGTGGGTTTTTAAATCGGTTAGATGAACACGGGGGCGCGAATTTACTCCACGCGGCGATAAACCGGGACCCGCCGGGTGGTACCCGTAAGGTTATCGAAGATATCGACTTCCGCAGTAGCGATCGCCATACCGGTTTTTCGCAACCTTTGCACATCGGCAGCAATACGCTGGATGCCAAACCAGAAAAGCCCGTCAAGCGCCGTGACCGGCAGTCCTCTTTCCAGCGCCATTTTTAACCGTTCGCGCGGGGCTTTGACCTCTTTGGCGATTTGCTGATACGGCGTGGCCACTGACCCTGAGGCGTCAACCCGCCGGATGCGGGTTGAAAGACGATACTGGAATGCATCCGGGATGTCGCTTAAATCGGTTTTCAGGCTGTAGACGCAGCCAAAACGTTTGCCGTTGAAAATGACATTTTTCTGACCTATTTGCAGCTCATCGCGCAGGCTGGCAATCAACTGCGGCGCGCGAATTAACAATAAGCGAAAAGGAAGCTCAAAACTGGTCACGTAATCTACGTTGAGCAGCGCAATGCGTAGTCGTTCTTCGGCATTTGCCTGCGACTGGCGACACTCATCAAGCGTGTCTGCCCACTGGCGAGCAATGCGGGGAGATTCATTCAGTTCGGTGAAGCTATATTTTTCGATCTCATAATCAATCCGATCCACCACTGCCCCTCCCTCATTCCTGCGGATAAGTGTAAGTCTGCCGGACGGTTATTTTAGCAACGAAGCGGCGTGGTCGAAAGCACTCTCGCTTTCGGACATCTCATCGTACAGATAATCAGGAAAACGGGATATCCGCGAAGATACCCCGCCTGGCAGGAGTGTTATGGCGAGACTGTCAACGCGGCATTAACGCAAAGACACCCCAGCCGAGGAATTCACGCGTCCAGGTAACATGGCGTTTTGGCGCTGCCGTGAGCGTCGCACGAATCTCTGGCACGAAATCATCCTCAGGGTTGGCCTCAAGCCAGCGGCGCATCGTCAGCCACTTCGCCGCTTCATACCGGTCCCACCCCTCCTGATCTGCCAGTACCATCTCGACAACGTCGTAGCCAAGCTCATCAAATGAGGTGACAAGCTCAGGTAGCGTATGAAAATCTGCTATCGCACTGGCAAAACAGGCCTGGGCTACCTCTTGTGTCGGCGGTAACTGCCGCCAGTAGGGTTCGCCAATCAGGATAATCCCTTCGGGGCGAAGACTTTTTTGCAACAGCGCGATAACCCCGGCTACGCCACCGCCGATCCAGGTGGCGCCAACACAGGCCGCAATATCACATTTTTCATCCGCGACAAAACCTGCCGCATCGCCATGAATAAATGTCACGTTTTCGCTCACGCCGAGCTCTTCGCTACGCTGTTTTGCCTGTTCGCTGAAAAGCTGGCTCATATCAACGCCAACACCCGTGATGGCATAATCACGTGCCCAGGTACAGAGCATTTCACCCGAACCGCTGCCAAGATCGAGTATGCGCATACCCGGTTTCAGTCGCAGGGCTGCACCGAGTGTGGCGACTTTCTCTGCCGTAAAGGGGTTATGAATGCGGTGTTCGCTTTCGCTAATCGTGAAAATACGGGGGATATCCAATGCAGAAATTCCTTTTACTGTTTCTGTAATAGCCAATAACCATAAAGACTGTGGTGATTAAAAATATATCACCTTAACCTAAACGTTATCTCAACAGTACGAAATATCGCCTGCCTGTTTCGCGATTGCGCCCGCATTCCTGCGTCAAATGAGTAATGTGCAGTGTGAAAATGTACCATCTTTGGCTGGTATATCATGAGACGGTTTCATCAGCCCAGGCGAGAGCGTCCCCCATTGCATCAACAGCAGCCCAGCCTGGAATATTCAGTTTTTTTGCCTGTTGCTGTACCGCTTCCCACTCACGACGTTCATAACTTTGTACAAGGCTAAGGACGTCATAAAGTGTACCCTGTTTATGTACCAGCGCATCGCGAACAGATGAAGGGAGCGCGATTTGCTCGAAAATCTCCTCTAGCGGAATCTCCAGCATAGTATCCAGTAATGAAAACAATCCGCATAAGAACGCGCCCTGTGCGCAACACGTGGAAAGGGTACGTTCGACAATGATTTCGCAAAACTTCGCTCTGGAAAGGGAGAGATGATAAAGCTCCCGGGTATCTTTATTAGAGAGATTGGCCAGACAAATCACCGAAACAAAACGCGTTAACTCACTTCTGCCTAAATAGATGGCAATTTTTTTAAGGGTTAAGTTATCGGCACCGTTTATGCCGCTAACGCGATGCACAATATTTCTGGCATATTTTAAGATCTTGTATGTCAACGACAAATCATGTTCCAGTATATGCTCAATTTTATCAAAATTTAACTCAGGTGCGTTCACTTCACTCATCAACTGGAAGAGATGTGCAGCATTGTGTGGCAGGCGCTTGCTCTGAATAATTTCCGGCTTACTATAAAAATACCCTTGAAATAAATGAAAACCCTGATCTTTATATTGTTGAAACTGATCATAAGTTTCCACTTTTTCCGCCAGCAGGTTTTTTGTACTTAACTGCAACTCATGGCGTTTCAGAAAGCCATTGATCTCGTCAAACGTATTTGCCTTAACGTCAAATTTCAGGATAGTAATATAGGGCAAAAAACGATCCCATGAATCGTCCATCGCAAAATCATCTAACGCCAATGTGTACCCGGAGGCGAAGAGATAGCGTACGGCCTCGAACAACGCATCATCAGGGACAGCATCTTCAAGTATTTCAATGACGACGCGTTCACGGGGTAAGATGTCAGCCATCCCCTGAACAATCATTTGATAAGGGAAATTAATAAAGGAAATATTTTCTCCAACAAACCGAAAAGTTGGAATGCCCAAAAACTGGTCGGAGATCATTTGACTGGTAGCATAATCGGCCGGCACGTTTGGAAAAAAGTTATTCATTCCAGAACGAAACAGAAGTTCATAGGCTACGGTATGCAAGTCACGGTCGAATATCGGCTGTCTGGCAACAAAAGAGTCCATAGCGCCCCCTGGGTATTGATAAGTTTAAGTGAAACAGAAATTAAATTTGACTTTAGTCTGACTGTTTATTTATTTAATTGAATTATTTGAAAGATATTTTTTCTCGCACCGCTAAATTTATGTCAGATAAATACTTCTTTGATATTCAGTTGCAGCCAGAACAATTAGCCTGCAAATCAAACTCCACTAATTATGTAATTTCATTTTGATAGCAAATTACTATCATCTTATTCACAGGCTGTTAAACTTAAAAATGATGTTATACGTAGTTTTATGGCAAAAATGAGAGACATCGCAATTTTTCGGCTTATAACAAAGCAGGCCTAAAAAAACTGCTCGCTTTTTCTGTGCAGAAAAATCATTCTTTCTCTTTTCCACAATGCACACCTTATGGCAAAAAATTTCCGCTCCCCGTGCCGTATCGGTTCGCTTTTCAGCCCCCTTCTCAACAGTAAGTGTGCTAACGATCACAAAAATAACCTTGTAATTCAACGGTGAAATTACAGGTTACAACCCTGTGACAACGCGTCGCTCAACTGGCATTTATTTCGGAAAGAAATCAATCTGTCGCCAAAGCCCGACACCCTGTAAGTTGCGGAAAATATTTAAAAAAATGCCTCTTGTAAGGCACAAAATTTAGGCGTACATTAGCCCCGTTTGGTGCGACAGGCATCAAGAATTCTGAGATGGAGCTGTGGCCGAAAGGGAGAAAATTCCCATTTTCAATTTGGCGTAGTTTCACCTCTCTATACTCAGTCCTGATCTGGTCATGAATGCATACTTGTGTATGCGGAGCGATGAAGCGTGAAATATTTCTTTATGGGCATTTCGGTGATGGTCATTGTTTGGGCCGGTACATTTGCCCTGATGATCTGAGCAACGTTCGTAGAACGAAAAGAAGAACAGGAGCCATTTGGCTCCTGTTTTCATTTGTGCAGTAGTCTTACTGCTCTGTGTCTTCCGCCGTGGATTTTGTCGTGGTGGGAAGCAGGCCATCGGCACGGAACATCGCTTTGATGCCCCTTACCGCCTGACGAATGCGATCGCGGTTTTCAATCAGGGCAAAACGCACATGCGTATCCCCATAATCACCAAACCCGATGCCGGGCGACACGCAAACTTTGGCATCCTGCAGCAGCTTCTTGGCAAACTCCAGCGAGCCCATAGCGGCGTAAGGTTCAGGGATTTTCGCCCAGACGTACATTGATGCCTTCGGCATCTCTACCATCCACCCGGCTTCATGCAGGCCTTTTACCAGCACATCACGGCGACGCTTGTACTGTGCGGCAATATCATGCACGCACTGCTGGTCGCCTTCGAGCGCGGCGATCGCGGCCACCTGTAGCGGCGTAAAGGTGCCGTAATCGTGGTAACTTTTAATACGAGCGAGAGCATTGACCAGCGTTTTATTGCCGACCATAAAGCCGATACGCCATCCCGCCATATTGTAACTTTTGGAGAGCGTAAAAAACTCGACCGCCACGTCGCGAGCACCGGGAACCTGCATGATCGACGGCGCTTTCCAGCCGTCATAGACGATATCCGCGTAGGCCAGATCGTGTACCACCAGCACATCGTAGCGTTTTGCCAGGGCGACCACTTTTTCGAAGAACTCCAGCTCTACGCACTGAGCTGTGGGGTTGGAGGGGAAACCCAGAATCATCATCTTCGGTTTCGGGTAGCTTTCGCGAATCGCCCGCTCCAGCTCATTGAAAAAATCGACCCCTTCCACCAGCGGCACAGAACGCACCTGGGCACCAGCAATCACCGCACCATAAATATGAATCGGGTAGCTCGGGTTAGGCACCAGAACCGTGTCACCATGATCAAGCGTTGCCAGCATCAGATGCGCCAGCCCCTCTTTTGAGCCGATGGTAACAATCGCTTCACTTTCCGGGTCAATTTCGACCTGATAACGCTCCTGATACCAGCGCGAAATGGCACGACGCAGACGCGGAATACCACGCGAAGTGGAATAACCGTGTGTATCCGGACGCTGGGCAACAGTACAGAGCTTTTCAACAATGTGGGCAGGTGTCGCACCATCTGGGTTACCCATGCTGAAATCGATAATATCTTCACCGCGCCGACGCGCAGCCATTTTCAGTTCAGCAGTGATATTGAAAACATAAGGGGGGAGACGATCGATACGCGTAAAACGGCGTTCAGGACTGAATTCAGCCATAACTTCCTCAGATTAACGTTAGCGCCCGGACCGTCCGAGCGACGCCGCCACGATTGTGGCATGTCCTGAAAATAGCCTGAAAAAAAACCTGCTGTCGAGAGGAAACGTGAAAAAAATTTACGCCCCAAAAAGAGGAAGTCAAAAAAATGCGCAAAAGAAAATTCTGCCGAGGATAGAAAAAACACACTCTTAAATTTAACAACCTGATATCAATGAAATTACGTTGTCAGGAGGCATTTTTTCAGTTGTAGCGAAAATTCTTCCGACCAGCATCAATCCCCTTTTAATAACGAGGTTTTTCCTCATTGCCAAATACGCGCACCTGACTGGTCATTGGCGGCGATGTTTTTTATCATAGCTTTTTCACGCCTTTTACATGAGCATTCCCGTGCACGAGATATTCAACATGCTGCTGGCGGTATTTGATCGCGCGGCGCTGATGCTGATCTGCCTTTTTTTCCTGATCCGCATCCGCCTGTTCCGCGAGCTGCTGCATAAAACGGCACACACGCCAAAAGAGCTACTCGCCGTTACTGCTATCTTCTCAATGTTTGCGCTGTTCAGCACATGGTCCGGCGTCCCCGTCGAAGGCTCGCTGGTGAATGTGCGTATCATCGCCGTGATGTCCGGCGGCATCTTATTTGGCCCCTGGGTCGGCATTATTACCGGGGTGATCGCCGGGATACATCGCTACCTGATTGATATCGGTGGGGTAACGGCCGTACCTTGCCTGATTACCAGTATTATTGCCGGTGTTCTTTCCGGCTGGATAAATCGCAAAATTCCTAAGCAAAAGCACTGGAGCGTTGGCATCATCGCCGGGATGTTGTGCGAAACCCTGACGATGACGCTGGTGGTTCTTTGGGCGCCGACGACCGCACTTGGCCTTGATATTGTGTCAAAAATTGGCGTACCGATGATTCTGGGCAGCGTCTGTGTAGGCTTTATCGTTTTGCTGGTACAAAGCGTGGAAGGTGAAAAAGAGGCCATTGCCGGACGGCAGGCCAAACTGGCGCTGGATATCGCCAATAAAACCCTGCCGCTGTTTCGCAATGTAAATAGTGAATCCCTGCGCCAGGTATGCGACATCATTCGCCGCGATATTAATGCCGACGCCGTCGCCATCACTAACGCCGACCATGTGCTGGCCTATGTCGGCGTCGGAGAAGACAACTACCGGGACAGCGACGATATCATCAGCCCAACGACACGTCAGGCGATTGATACCGGAGAGATTATCATTAAAAACAATGATGAAGCCCACAGGACACCGCAGATCCACTCAATGCTGGTGATCCCGTTATGGGAAAAGGGGATCGTCACCGGCACGCTTAAAATTTATTATTGTCACGCGCATCAAATCACCTCCTCGCTGCAGGATATGGCCGTAGGCCTGTCGCAAATTATCTCCACACAATTAGAAGTTTCCCGTGCCGAGCAGCTACGCGAGATGGCCAATAAAGCGGAATTGCGTGCATTGCAAAGCAAGATCAACCCGCATTTTCTTTTTAACGCCCTCAATGCGATCTCCTCCTCTATCCGCCTCAATCCGGATACCGCCCGTCAGTTGATTTTCAATCTGTCGCGCTACCTGCGCTACAACATTGAACTAAAAGACGATGAGCAGATTGATATCAAAAAAGAGCTCTATCAAATCAAAGACTATATCGCCATTGAACAGGCCCGTTTTGGTGACAAGTTAACGGTTATTTATGACATTGACGAAGAGGTAAGCTGCGTCATTCCGAGCCTGCTGATTCAGCCTCTTGTAGAAAATGCCATCGTCCATGGTATACAGCCCTGTAAGGGAAAAGGGGTGGTGACCATCAGCGTAGCGGAGTGTGGCAACCGCGTGCGTATTGCCGTACGTGATACAGGGAATGGTATTGCGCCCGAGATGATAGCCCGCGTGGAAGCCGACGAAATGCCGGGCAATAAAATCGGTTTGCTCAATGTCCACCAGCGCGTGAAGTTGCTGTATGGCGAGGGGCTGCATATCCGGCGACTAACGCCCGGTACGGAGATTGCGTTTTATGTGCCCTTGTACACCACACCTGTGACCACTCCGGCCACGCTGTTGCCTTAACGGGAGAAGTGAATGAAGGTCATCATTGTTGAAGATGAGATTCTGGCGCAACAGGAGTTGAGCTGGCTTATCAAAACGCACAGCCAGATGGACATTGTAGGTACATTTGAGGACGGTCTCGACGTGCTGAAATATTTGCAGCACAACAAAGTCGACGCCATTTTCCTCGATATCAATATTCCCTCACTGGACGGAGTCCTGCTGGCACAGAATATCAGCCAGTTCGCCCATAAACCTTTTATTGTGTTCATTACCGCCTGGAAAGAACATGCGGTAGAAGCGTTCGAGCTGGAAGCGTTTGACTATATTCTCAAACCTTACCAGGAGTCGCGGATTATCAGCATGTTGCAAAAACTGGAAACGGCCTGGCAGCAACAAACGGGTAGCAGCGCCAGCCCTGCTCCACGGGAAAATGCGACAATCAATCTGGTGAAAGATGAGCGCATTATCGTCACCAGTATTCATGATATCTATTACGCAGAAGCCCATGAAAAGATGACGTTTGTCTACACCAAACGTGAATCCTATGTCATGCCGATGAATATTACGGAGTTTTGCAGCAAGCTCCCGGCTGCGCACTTTTTCCGCTGCCATCGCTCTTACTGCGTCAATCTGGATAAAATTCGCGAAATTGAGCCCTGGTTCAACAATACCTATATCGTGCGGCTGCGAGACCTGGATTTTCAGGTGCCCGTCAGCCGCAGTAAGGTAAAAGAGTTCAGGCAGTTAATGCATCTTTAGAGATAATATCCCAGCGACTGGCGCAGGTGCGCGCCAGCGCCCAACAGCCCTGGATTATCGTGAGTGATCAGGAAGACCGGGATGTCCTGAACGTAGGATTTGAAACGACCTTTATCTTCAAAACCACCACGGAAGCCGGAGGCGGTGAAGAAATCCAGAAAGCGCGGTACGATGCCTCCTGCGATATAAACGCCGCCAAACGTGCCGAGATTCAGCGCCAGGTTGCCGCCAAAACGCCCCATAATCACGCAAAACAGCGACAGCGCGCGGCGACAATCAATACAGCTATCCGCCAGAGCACGCTCGGTTACATCTTTCGGCTGCAGATTCTCTGGCAGCCGTCCGTCTGATTTCACAATCGCGCGGTAGAGATTTACCAGCCCCGGACCAGACAGAACACGTTCGGCAGAAACATGACCTATTTCTGCGCGCAGCTCTTCCAGAATAATGCCCTCTTCTTCGCTGTTCGGCGCAAAATCCACGTGTCCACCTTCACCCGGCAGGCTGACCCAGCGCTTATCGACATGTACCAGATGTGAGACGCCAAGGCCCGTGCCCGCGCCATACACCGCGATAGGTTTGCCTTCAACCGGCTCACCGCCACCGAACTGGGTCAGGTGCTCTTGTTTAAGCATCGGCACCGCCATAGAAACAGCGGTGAAATCGTTAATGATTTCCAGATGTGCGAAGCCAAGGTTCTTTTTCATCTCAGCAATAGAGAAGGCCCAGGTATGGTTGGTCATAGCCACCCAGTCACCGGTAATAGGGCAAGCGATGGCGATACAGCCATCTTTTACCTCCGCCTTATGCTCATCGAGGTACACGCGTACCACCGCCTCAAGGCTGGGGTAATCAAGACCGGAATAGGTTTTGGCCCGGGAGATCTCTCCGCTACTGAGATCGCAGAGCGCTAAGCGTGCGTTCGTGCCGCCCACGTCCCCTACTAAAGCATATTTTGTCATTCTTTTACGGCTCCGCTAAAGTCAGAATAAATCTTTGGCACACTGTAAATTCAAGGCGCTGTAACGACAACGAACATAGCATGAGTGCCCCGGGATTATCGATCTTCGTCACAAATTAACGTTATGGTTTCAGCAAGGTTTGCACTCAGCGGATATTTTCCACGAGCGTGCTGTAACCCTGTGCTCTGTTAAAAGGAAATGAACATGCTCCATCCGCGAGCCAGAACGATGCTGCTGCTGGCGCTTCCCGCGCTCATTATCGGCGTCGCATCCAGTCTGGTGTTATTGCTGATCATGAAAGTTGCCGCCGTTCTGCAATTGATTCTCTGGAATGGGCTACCTTATCGTCTGGGTTTTAACCCTGACTCTCCTTTCTGGGTGATTATGATACTGACCCTGACAGGCCTGGCGGTGGGGGTGGTTATCCGTTACAGCGCCGGACACGGCGGCCCGGATCCGGCAACCGAGCCGCTAATTGGTGCTCCGGTGCATTTCTCTGCCCTGCCCGGCCTGCTGGTTGCCCTGGTGCTTGGCCTGGCCGGAGGTGTCAGTCTTGGACCGGAGCATCCGGTTATGGTGATCAATATTGCGCTGGCTGTTGCACTCGGTGGAAAACTGTTTCCGCGTGTCGCCCCACTCGACTGGACTATTCTCGCGTCTGCCGGAACCATTGGCGCACTGTTTGGCACTCCTGTCGCAGCCGCACTGATTTTCTCCCAGACGCTAAATTCAAGTACCGATCTGCCGCTGTGGGATCGCCTTTTCGCCCCACTGATGGCCGCCGCTGCAGGCGCACTGACCACCGGGCTATTTTTCCATCCGCACTTCGCCCTGCCTGTTGCGCATTATCCACAGATGCACCTGGTGGATGTCATCAGCGGTGCGGTCGTCTGCGCCATTGCTATTGCTCTTGGGATGGTGGCGGTCTGGTGCCTGCCGCGTTTGCATCAACTCATGCACCGCCTGAAAAGCCCTGTATTAATGCTTGGCATCGGCGGTTTTATTCTGGGTGTGCTTGGCGTAATTGGCGGCAATATCACCCTGTTTAAAGGTCTGGATGAAATGCAGCAAATGGCATTTTCCCGGATCTTTAGCGTGACGGATTACCTGCTGTTTGCAGTAATAAAACTGGCGGCGCTGGTGGTGGCTGCGGCCTGTGGTTTTCGCGGTGGTCGCATCTTCCCGGCCGTATTCGTCGGCGTCGCTCTCGGCCTGATGCTGCATGAACACGTCGACGCCGTTCCGGCAGCCATCACTATCTCCTGTGCCATTCTCGGAATGGTGCTGGTCGTTACCCGCGACGCCTGGCTGAGCCTGTTTATGGCGGCCGCCGTCGTACCGGATACCACTCTGCTGCCATTACTGTGCATTGTAATGTTACCCGCCTGGCTGCTGCTGGCAGGAAAGCCAGTCATGATCGCCCCGCGCAAAAAATAGTGCGTAACGGCAGAGTTTTTCAGAGGAAATCAGCGAGAACCGGCAAGCTGTTGTAAGCTCGAAGATCACTTGTGTAAGCGTATACACTGACATTAAGGGCATATGTATGGTTTATCTGGCCTCCGGGGATCGCTATCAGCAAATGGAATATCGCCGCTGCGGTGACAGTGGTCTTAAGCTTCCGGCAGTTTCTCTGGGACTGTGGCATAACTTTGGCGATGCCACGCTCATTGAAAATAGCCGTCAGTTACTCAGACATGCTTTCGATTTGGGGATAACCCATTTCGATATCGCCAATAACTACGGGCCACCTCCCGGCTCTGCCGAGCGCAATTTTGGTCGTCTCCTGCAAGAAGATTTTTTGCCTTACAGGGATGAACTGATTATTTCCACCAAAGCAGGCTATACCATGTGGGATGGCCCCTATGGCGACTGGGGTTCACGTAAGTATCTGATTGCCAGCCTCGATCAAAGCCTGCGCCGGATGGGGCTGGATTATGTCGATATCTTCTATCACCACCGTCCGGACCCTGAAACGCCGCTAAAGGAGACCATGCGGGCGCTGGATCACATTGTCCGCCAGGGCAAGGCACTGTATGTTGGCCTGTCGAATTATCCGGCCGAACTGGCGCGCCAGGCTATTGGGATACTCAACGATCTGGGGACGCCTTGCCTCATCCATCAGCCCAAATATTCTATGTTCGAGCGTTGGGTAGAAGACGAACTCTTGACGGTACTGCAACAAGAGGGGGTCGGCAGTATTGCGTTTTCACCGCTGGCAGGCGGACAGCTTACTGACCGTTACCTCAATGGTATTCCGGCAGACTCGCGTGCCGCCAGCGGCAGCCGTTTCCTCAATCCCGACCAAATTACTGATGAAAAACTGGCAAAAGTCCGCAAACTCAATGCGATGGCCATTAGCCGTGGGCAAAAATTATCGCAAATGGCGCTGGCCTGGGTTCTGCGCGGGGATAAAGTAACCTCTGTGCTGATTGGCGCCAGTAAAACCAGTCAGCTTGATGATGCCGTCGGCATGCTGAGCAATCGCCAGTTCAGCGAAGAGGAATGCGCCGGGATTGACGCCATACTGAATAGCTCAAAATAACAGCGCTTTTAGCAAAAAGTGCTGCCGTTGTGCATTTAGGAGTTCCGCCGAAGATGTGGACATAAACGTTACATAATATTGCTGCAACAGACCCGATCGTGAAGGAGAAAACTATGTTCAGGTCACTGATTCTCGCAGCAGTATTAATGGCATGTGCCCCGCTGGTCGCTAACGCTGGCGAAATAACACTGCTGCCTTCTGTAAAATTGCAAATTGGCGATCGCGACAATTACGGCAATTATTGGGACGGCGGACGCTGGCGTGACCGCGACTACTGGCATCGTAATTACGAATGGCGTGACCATCGCTGGCGTATGCATGATCGTGGCTACCACCGTGGTTGGGATAAGCGTGACGCATACGAACGCGGTTACCGTGAAGGCTGGAGGGATCGCGACGATCATCGCGGCCCGGGACGTGGCCACGGCCATGGTCACTGGCGTTAATAGACAGGCTTTAAGTAAAAAGGAGCGCATGCGCTCCTTTTTCTTTGACTACGTTTCCGGTTTACACCCCTAAGGCGGTTCCCACCAGCAGCCAGCCATTTAATGCCACAACCAGGATAACAATCAGCCAGCCAACGCGGTTGACAGTCGGCGTATTCACCAGTTCCCCCATTAATGCGCGATCACTGGTAAACATCAGCAATGGCACCAGTGCCAGAGCAATGCCGAAACTGAGCAGTACCTGGCTCATCACCAGAATGCGTGTGGGATCAAGACCCATCAGGATAACGACAAATGAGGGCATCATAGTGATGGTCCGGCGTACCCATAATGGAATATGGAAACGTACAAACCCCTGCATCACCACTTGACCCGCCAGCGTCCCTACCACGGTGGAGGAGAGTCCGGCAGCCACCAGGCTAAGACCAAATACGGTTGCCGCCGCATGGCTGAGCAACGGTTCAAGCGTTAAATAGGCTTCATCCAAATCGGCAATGCCGGTATGCCCATTGAAGTGAAATGCCGCAGCCGCCGTCGCCATCATCGCCAGATTAACAAAACCAGCGATAGTCATCGCAATGCCCACATCCCACTTCGTCGCGGAATACCGCTCGCGGCGTGTTCCTTCATGCAGATACTGGGTTAATGAAGAGTGAAGATAAATCACGTGCGGCATAATAGTCGCGCCTAATACACCGGCGGCCAGGAATACAGCTTCGGTACCCGGCAGAGTTGGGATGAAGATACCTTTACTGAGCGGTGCCAGTTCAGGACGTGAGAAAACCAGCTCAACAATATAAGCCGCCGCAACAAACAGCAGCAGCCCGCCAATCACTTTTTCCAGCGGTTTCTGTCCGCGACGTTGCAGCATCAGAATTAAAAAGGTAGCAATCCCGGTCAATACGGCACCTTGCAGCAGCGACACGCCGAGGATCAGCTTAAAACCGATAGCGGCACCGATAAACTCGGCGAGATCGGTGGCCATGGCGATAATTTCCGCCTGCACCCAGTAGAACCAGACCAAAGGACGCGGGTAATGGTCGCGAATTTGTTCCGCGAGATTCTTACCCGTAGCAATCCCCAATTTAGCTGACAGCAGTTGGATCAGCATAGCCATCAGGTTTGCCCAGACAACTACCCAAAGCAGCTGATAACCGAAGCTGGCCCCGGCCTGGATGTTAGTGGCAAAGTTGCCCGGATCGATATACCCGATCGCTGCAATGAACGCAGGTCCCATTAACGCGAGCTTTAACTTGCGCGCTGTACGCCCACTGCTACTCTCAACGCGACTGTTGTTCATTTCTTGCCCCTAAATATAGCCTTTGCTATGTTTCATGCCATCAAAATGAGAATGATTATCAAGTTCATTTAGAGTACATTCTATTGATTTCTTCGATAGACAGAAACGATGACGGGCCGGATGTTTTTTAGACAGGGACAGTGAGATACAAATCACACCATCTTGTTAAGAGTCTAGCATTTCAATGCAACTTTTCACTCTTTTACTTAACATAACAGAAATGTATGGTGGATCACTATTTTTGAGTCTGGTCACAGGTCATTAATATACTGTGTGTTTGATCTCGTTTTCTTTCCGCTTGTTACATAGAATGTGCACGAAATTTCTACCCGTCTCATATTTGGAGCAAATATGTCCCGCGTTCTGCACTTTGTTCTGGCGCTTGCTGTTGTCGCGTTGCTTGCATTACTTGTAAGCAGTGACCGCAAAAAAATCCGCCTTCGCTTTGTTGTCCAACTGCTCGTGATCGAAGTCTTGCTTGCCTGGTTCTTCCTGAACTCTGACGTGGGTCTGGGTTTTGTGAAAGGCTTCTCCGAGATGTTTGAAAAACTGCTCGGATTTGCCAATGAAGGGACAAACTTCGTCTTCGGCAAAATGAATGATCAAGGTCTGGCATTCTTCTTCCTGAAAGTGCTCTGCCCGATTGTTTTTATTTCTGCGCTGATCGGTATCCTGCAACATATCCGCGTACTGCCAATTATTATTCGCGCTATCGGTACCGTCCTGTCCAAAATCAACGGCATGGGCAAACTGGAATCGTTTAACGCAGTCAGCTCCTTGATTCTGGGTCAGTCTGAAAACTTCATCGCTTATAAAGATATTCTCGGAAAAATGTCACGTAACCGCATGTACACCATGGCGGCAACCGCGATGTCTACCGTATCTATGTCGATCGTTGGTGCGTACATGACCATGCTGCAACCGAAATATGTGGTCGCGGCCCTGGTTCTGAATATGTTCAGCACCTTTATCGTGCTGTCCCTGATCAATCCGTACCGTGTCGATGAGAGTGAAGAAAACCTGCAGATGTCTAACCTGCATGAAGGGCAAAGTTTCTTCGAAATGCTGGGTGAGTACATTCTGGCGGGCTTCAAAGTCGCGATTATCGTTGCGGCGATGCTTATTGGTTTCATCGCGCTGATTTCTGGTCTGAACGCCCTGTTTGCAGCCATCCTCGGTATCTCCTTCCAGGGTATTCTGGGCTACATCTTCTACCCGATCGCCTGGGTAATGGGTGTACCGTCCTCAGAAGCACTGCAGGTGGGAAGTATCATGGCAACCAAACTGGTTTCCAATGAATTCGTGGCCATGATGGATCTGCAAAAAATCGCATCCAGCCTGTCTCCGCGCGCGGAAGGTATTCTGTCCGTCTTC
Source organism: Phytobacter palmae (assembly GCF_039409775.1). NCBI lineage: Bacteria > Pseudomonadati > Pseudomonadota > Gammaproteobacteria > Enterobacterales > Enterobacteriaceae > Phytobacter > Phytobacter palmae. The sequence continues at coordinate 25,415 of NZ_JBCIVJ010000012.1, forward strand.
CTGGTTTCCTTCGCTAACTTCTCCTCTATCGGTATTATCGCTGGCGCGATCAAAGGCCTGAACGAAGAGCAAGGTAACGTGGTATCCCGCTTCGGTCTGAAACTGGTTTACGGTTCAACGCTGGTGAGCGTCCTGTCCGCATCTATCGCGGCACTGGTACTGTAATTCAGATAAACCGGGGGCAACCCCGGTTTATTCCTTCCTGGTTGCGATTAACGACTGCGGTTTCGCCAGCAAGCATCCCCGCTGATAATCCCCAATCCTCCTGACAGTTAACCGCAAAGCGCGCTGTTCCTGCGGGGCGTGGGCGATATCCTACATAAAGTAGCCATCCATCTTGATGATATCCGCTTGCGGACGCTTTAAGCGCGCGAATCTGGCAAACCCAGCACCAAAGTCATCAATGGCGTTTTTGAAAACGGACTGGCAATCACCTTCAACGAATAATAAACCCTCATCGTGAAAATCAGCGATGCGAATATAAACAATAGAACAGGCTACTGTCGCAGAACCAAAGCAACTCGCCAGGCGAACCGGAAATGCGAACCACTGACCCGCCATATGCATCGGGAATTTATTTCTGCCGGGATGAAAAACCGTATCCAGCACCCTTTTTTATTCGCAACGCCTTAATGCCAGCATATACCTGTTTTCCAGCGAACAGTCTGATTAAATGGCACAGAGAGTAGCCATGCGTTAACAAGAGCAAAACGGATAATAATGGGCAGGATAACGTGACGACCAAATAAAAGTATCATCACAAGTATTACGGGCGATATTGCTTGAATTGATAATTACGCATGGTGAGAACTAACGGAACACAGGCACAAAGTAAGTCCAAAATTTCTGGCTAAACCTGAAAAGCTTTTAGATAAGGAGACAAAACAGAAATAAAAAACCCCCGCCGTAGCGAGGGTTCAAATTTGGTGGAGCTAAGCGGGATCGAACCGCTGACCTCTTGCATGCCATGCAAGCGCTCTCCCAGCTGAGCTATAGCCCCATATTGTTCTTTACGCACCAAACCACCTGGGTGGATAATTTGGTGGAGCTAAGCGGGATCGAACCGCTGACCTCTTGCATGCCATGCAAGCGCTCTCCCAGCTGAGCTATAGCCCCATCGCGTAAAGCGTGTCGTGTTGACGGGCGGCATAATATGAATTCCCTCGCCAGGTGTCAACGGCAAAATTATGTGGTCGCAATCAATCGCTGAAAAAGCATGCAAATGAAAGACATTGCGAAACATCTCGCACCCAGTAGTTAAACATGTCACATTTTCGCATAAAATGATGCTATAACATTATTCACTAATTATCCCTACAACCACTCTGGAAATAACATGCTCAAGGAACGAATGACCCCGGAAGAGCTCGCGCAGCTTACCGGCTACAGCCGCCAGACCATCAACAAATGGGTGCGTAAAGAAGGCTGGGTCACCTCCCCTAAACCAGGCGTGCAGGGTGGAAAAGCCCGACTGGTGCATGTTAATGAACAAGTTCGTGAATTTATTCGCAATGCCCAACGCTCAGCCCAGGAAATAACCTTCTCTTCTCTTACTGCTAAAGATCCTTCTCTGGAAACACTGCTTCTGACGCTGGCTAAAGAGATGACTATTCCCGAGCAAAAACAGCTTTCCTCTTTGTTACTTCGCGACGGCATTACCGGCTTGCTGTCTCGTCTGGGTATTCGTGAACATAAATAAGATGAAACTACCTGATAAAATGACGACTGAGGAATTGGCGGATTTTCTCGGCGTGGCAAAACAGACGGTGAATCGTTGGATCCGCGAGCAAAAGTGGTCCACGGAGAATTTGCCCGGGGTAAAAGGCGGTCGCGCACGTCTTATACATATTGATAAGAACGTTCGTCACTTTATTATGAAAACTCCCACCATGCGTCAACGCCACTCTCCGGCCGCGCTGGCAGAACCCTTTCCGCAATATATGGCTGATAAACAGACTTCGGCACTCTTGAAAATTAATAGTGTGCTGCAAAACATGACACCGCATGAACAAGAGCGGCTGGCGGTGTTGCTTGCACGCGAAGGAATTCAGGGCTTTTTGCGAAGACTTGGCATTACAGTGATAGATGCGGAATAAAAAACGGCAGGTTAATCCTGCCGTTTTCGTGTTTATCTGTCGTCTTACTGCTGGCTTTCGCGTTCAGCAATAAAAGTCAGCGCCTTATTGATACGCTCAATGCTGCGGAATTTACCTATCGCATGCACGGTAACGTCAAGCGCAGGAGACTGACCTGCTCCCGTTACGGCAACGCGCAGAGGCATACCTACTTTCCCCATGCCTACTTCCAGTTCATCAGCAGTTGCCTGGATCGCATGATGCACGTTTTCCGCAGTCCAGTCAGTCAGTGCGGCAAGTTTATCGCGCACCACTTCCAGAGGTTGACGCGCGACCGGACGCAAATGTTTTTTCGCAGCATCTGCATCAAACTCAGCGAAATCTTCGTAGAAATAGCGGCAGCTTGCCGCAATTTCTTTCAGCGTTTTGCAACGTTCGCCCAACAGTTTCACCAGATCCGCCAGTTGCGGGCCATTGCGGGTATCAATATTTTCCTGCTCAATATGCCACTGCAGATGGGTCGCCACATACTCTGGTGCCAGCGTGTTGATATAGTGGTGGTTCAGCCACAGCAGTTTATCGGTGTTAAACGCACTTGCTGATTTACTCACCGCGCCAAGTGAAAAGAGCTTGATCATCTCTTCGCGGGAGAAAATTTCCTGATCGCCGCTGGACCAGCCCAGGCGAACCAGATAGTTAAGTAGCGCTTCCGGCAGGTAGCCATCGTCGCGGTACTGCATAACGCTGACCGCGCCATGACGTTTGGAGAGCTTTTTACCGTCGTCACCGTTAATCATGGATACATGCGCATAAACCGGCACCGGCGCGTTCAGCGCTTTCAGGATGTTGATCTGACGCGGGGTATTGTTTATATGGTCTTCACCACGAATAACGTGCGTGATCTGCATATCCCAGTCGTCGACAACTACGCAGAAGTTATAGGTCGGAGATCCATCCGTACGGCGAATGATCAGATCATCGAGTTCCTGGTTGCTGAACTCAATCGGCCCGCGGATCTGGTCGTCAAAAATAACGGAACCGTCCTGCGGGTTGGCAAAACGCACCACACAAGGCTCATCAGCAGCATGTTCGCTGTGATCGTGACGGCAGCGCCCGTCATAACGCGGTTTTTCGTTATTCGCCATCTGCTCTTCACGCAAAGCGTCAAGGCGCTCTTTGGAACAGTAGCATTTATAAGCCGTACCGGCTTCCAGCATCTCATCAATAACCGCGTTATAGCGATCAAAACGTTTGGTCTGAAAATACGGACCTTCATCCCATTCCAGATTTAGCCAGTTCATACCATCCATGATGGCTTCAATAGCTTCTGGCGTTGAGCGTTCAAGATCGGTGTCTTCTATACGCAGCACAAACTCACCATTGTGGTTACGTGCGAACAGCCAGGAGTAAAGAGCAGTACGCGCACCGCCGACGTGCAGATAGCCAGTCGGGCTTGGCGCGAAGCGAGTTTTGATTTTCATGAAAAGGCCTTACGTTTGATAAAAATGCCGACAACCGGCAAATCCTGGAAAATTGAGGTCGCAATATTCTATCACTGTGGGGTGATTCCTCAATGTTGTTGCCACAATCACCAGCTTCTATATGTATTTTGTATATAAATCATGCGTCCACGCTCGATTCAACAGCGGTTTGTTTAATTTTACGACGAACGAACAATTTCTTTTGAAAATGCGTTGACTCATTTTCAACTCTCCCTATAATGCGACTCCACACAGCGGGGGTGATTAGCTCAGCTGGGAGAGCACCTCCCTTACAAGGAGGGGGTCGGCGGTTCGATCCCGTCATCACCCACCAACTACTCAGGTAGTCTCCGCCGTGTAATGTAAGAAATTGAGAAGTGGGTGATTAGCTCAGCTGGGAGAGCACCTCCCTTACAAGGAGGGGGTCGGCGGTTCGATCCCGTCATCACCCACCACTTTCTCGCCAGCTGGATTTCTTACAATATGTGAAGTACCGAAGTGGGTGATTAGCTCAGCTGGGAGAGCACCTCCCTTACAAGGAGGGGGTCGGCGGTTCGATCCCGTCATCACCCACCACTTCGGGTCGTTAGCTCAGTTGGTAGAGCAGTTGACTTTTAATCAATTGGTCGCAGGTTCGAATCCTGCACGACCCACCAATGTAAAAAAGCGCCCTAAAGGCGCTTTTTTGCTATCTGCGATTTGTATGATTCGAACCTGCTGCAGGTTCGGGTCGAACGAAGTGAGACAACGGAGCCGCCTGCGGCGACGGCCCAAAGGGCGAGCGAAGTGAGTCATCCTGCACGACCCACCAATGCAAAAATGGCGCTGGCGGCGCTTTTTTGCTATCTGCGATTGCGATATATAAAACCCGCCCCACACGTACTTCGTTCTTTTCTCTCCGACCCCATGAACACGAAGAATAAAAAACCATTAGCCTCGCCCCACCTTTCACGATAATAAACCCGAAAAAACCACAATAAAGCAGTCAATAAAACTGACCTATCCCATACAGAAAAAACAATAAAACCATTAAGTTACCTACAGGCAGGAGTGGTAACGTTTTCCATAATTTATGCTTAATATGGAGATATAATGTCCTGAGGGCGGCACGGATCCGCATATTCCAGCGGTACTTTTTTCACCGTGAAGGTGTTTTGGGCAAGAGAGGAGAAAAACATGACAACAATTCAGGCAACCACATCGACGGTGATTTCAGGCAGCATCAGCGGTGGCAAAAGCAGCACCAGTAGCGCCAGCAGCAGCTCATCTTCCTCAAACAATGATATCGCTTCGCAGATCAATAACATCATGCAGCAAATTTCTAAATTGACTCAGCAATTGAAAGATCTTGCGACTTCGGGCAGTTCCGATACCGACAGCCAGAAACAAAGGGAACTGCTACAGGCTGAGATCAAGCAGCTACAAGCGCAATTGGCCCAGCTGGAGTATAAACAGGCAGAGGAAGCGCAGAAAAAAGCTGAAGAAAAACAGACTCAGTCCGCTGCCAAAGCAGAAGGTATTAACATCCCTTCCGATAGCAACCAGATCGATATTTACATCTGATTAAACAGTGGGTCTTCTTCGCGGGCCTGGGTCAAACACCGGGCCTGTTCACGCACCACATCCCATAGCGCCTGTGCGGCGCCTGAAAGTGAGCGATTTTTTCGCTGCACCAGCATAATCTTACGCTGAATCTCAGGTTTTAAGCGTTTCACACACAGCTGATTCCCCTGTGGCAACGGTAACGCCAGGGCGGGCATGATGCTAATCCCAATCCCCGCCTCCACCATAGGAAATAATGTGGCCGGATGACCTATCTCCTGCACGATAGTGGCCGTGATACCAAATTGTGCCAGAGCGGCATCAATCAATGGGCGGCTACCGGAGGCGTAGTCCTGAACCACAAGACGTGAATTTTGCAGCGCAGACCAGGGTATATTTTGCCAGGTTGCCCAGGCGTGGTCGCGGCGGCAAAGTAGAAAGAATGGCTCTTGCAGGATCTCTTCGCACTGTAAATCACTCGCCGGACCGGGATCGATAACGATGCCAAAGTCCACTTCACCATGGCGGATACTCTCAAGTACCCACTGCTGGGGTCGATCATGCAGCATAAAATCGATCTCCGGATAGAGACGATTACTCTGTGCAATACATTGCGGGATCAAATGTGCCGAAATCGTCTGACTTGCCGCCACACGCACAGTGCCGGACAACTGCTGACCCACGCGGCCTGCGTCACGCAGCGTATTATTCAGTTCATCAAGCAATCTTTCCAGTCTGGCTGCGAGCTGCTGCCCGGCCTCTGTCAGCACCACTTCGCGCGTAGTACGATCGAGTAACCGGACACCAGTCTGCAGCTCCAGTTCTTTCACACTGTGGCTTACCGCCGATTGGCTCAACCCTATGATATCCCCTGCCCGACTAAAACTCCGGGCGTGCGCTACCGTGACGAAAACGCGAAGCTGTCGTAAAGAGTAATTCATCTAATAAATTCATATATGAATGCAATAAATCAATTTTATTTCTCAAAACAAAAAACGCAAACTGTTGGCACCGAATTTCAGGAGCGCTTATGAAACTTTTTCGTGTCCTTGACCCTTTTACTTTGACGCTGGTGTGTACTGTTCTGTTGGCCACGTTCTTTCCGGCCCGTGGCGGTTTTGTTCCCTTTTTTGAAGGGTTGACGACCGCAGCAATTGCGTTGTTGTTTTTTATGCATGGTGCGAAACTGTCCCGTGAAGCGATTATCGCCGGGGGTAGCCACTGGCGACTGCACCTGTGGGTGATGTGCAGCACATTCATTATATTTCCCGTCTTAGGGGTGCTGTTTGTCTGGTGGTCCCCTGTCAATGTAAGCCAGGAACTCTACACCGGTTTCCTTTATCTGTGCATTCTGCCTGCAACCGTACAATCGGCTATTGCTTTTACTTCGCTTGCCGGGGGAAATGTCGCGGCCGCGGTCTGTTCCGCCTCCGCCTCCAGCCTGTTAGGTATCTTCCTCTCTCCACTGCTGGTTGGTCTGTTAATGAATCTGCATGGGGCTAACGGCAGCCTGGAACAGGTTGGCAAAATTATGCTGCAACTATTGCTGCCATTTGTTCTTGGTCATCTGTCACGTCGTTGGACGGGAGCATGGGTGGCGCGAAATAAAAAGTGGATTTCGAAAACCGACCAGACATCCATTCTGCTGGTGGTCTATTCGGCGTTTAGCGAAGCCGTAGTGAACGGGATCTGGCACAAGGTAGGCGTAGGTTCACTGCTGTTTATCGTGGTGTTCAGCATTGTTCTGTTGGCGATTGTTATCGCTATTAATATCTTCGCGGCCCGCAAACTCGGATTTAATAAAGCGGATGAAATTACCATCGTGTTCTGCGGCTCCAAGAAAAGCCTGGCCAACGGTATTCCGATGGCCAACATTCTGTTCCCGACATCAGTGATTGGGATGATGGTACTACCGCTGATGATTTTCCATCAGATTCAATTGATGGTCTGTGCGGTGATGGCACGTCGTTACAAACGCCAGACAGAAAAACTGCAGGCGCAGGAAACGGCTAAAGCCTAACGGCGTTTCAGGGGCTGTACCAGATGCGTCAGCCCCTCCGTTTTAATCAGCAAAGCCAGCTGCATAAGTTCGCCCAGATGCCCGGCAGGAAACGAATCCTTACGGGCAAACCACAACAGGTACTCCTCAGGTAAATCAATCAGCTTACGCCCCTGATATTTTCCGAATGGCATCTCTGTATTTGCAATCTCAATGAGCTGTTCTTTATCCATTTATGCACCCAGCAGGCGTAACATTTCTGCTTCATCAATCACCGCAATGCCCAATTCCTGCGCTTTAGCCAGCTTAGAACCTGCGGCTTCACCGGCGATAACCAGATCCGTCTTTTTCGACACGCTGCCTGCCACTTTCGCGCCAAGCTCAACCAGCCGGGCTTTGGCATCATCACGGGACATCTGACTCAGACTACCGGTCAGCACCACGGTTTTACCAGCAAACGGGCTGTCTATCTCATCGGCGTTGATGGTTACCGGCGCAGGCCAGTGCACACCCTCGGCCAGCAATTGGCCGATCACATCACGGTTACTCTCTTCGGCAAAGAAGTTAAAGACATGTGCCGCGACAACTTTGCCTACATCGGGCACTTTTTGTAGTTCTTCAATGGAAGCCGCTTCCAGCGCCTCCAGCGTACCGAAATACGCCGCGAGCCCTGCCGCTGTGGCTTCGCCGACTTCCCGGATGCCCAGCGCGTACAGGAAACGGGCAAAGGTGGTTTCTTTTGCCTTTTCTAAAGCCGTGACCACGTTTTGCGCTGATTTTGGCCCCATACGATCCAGGCCGGTTAGCTTACCAGCCGTCAGGCGGAAGAGATCGGCAGGGGTATGGACATACTCTTTCTCAACCAGTTGATCGATAATTTTATCGCCCATGCCATCAACATCCATCGCCCGACGGGAGACAAAATGTTTCAGCGCTTCTTTGCGTTGTGCGCCGCAAATCAAGCCTCCCGTGCAGCGAGTTACCGCCTCGCCTTCCACGCGCTCTACGTCCGAGCCACACACCGGACAGTGGGCAGGAAATTCGATTTCCCGGGTACCATCAGGACGCTCCGATTCCACCACATTCACTACCTGGGGAATGACATCACCCGCGCGACGAATCACGACCTTGTCACCAATTCGCAGACCAAGACGGGCGATTTCATCCGCATTATGCAGCGTGGCATTACTCACCAGCACGCCTGCGACATGTACCGGCTCCAGGCGAGCCACAGGTGTAATCGCCCCCGTACGGCCCACCTGAAATTCGACATCACGAACAAACGTCATTTGTTCCTGGGCCGGGAATTTGAAAGCCACCGCCCAGCGCGGCGCACGGGCAACGAAACCAAGCTGTTCCTGGAGCGCCAGTGAATTGACCTTAATCACCACGCCATCAATATCAAAGCCCAGCGTCGGACGGTCCTCTTCAACCTTGTGATAAAAAGCCAGCACTGCCTCCGGCGAGTCGCATAACGTCACCCTGTCGCTGACCGGTAAACCCCACTCTTTAAAGCGCAGCAAGCGCCCAAGATGGGTATCCGGCAATTCACCGCCTTCAAGCACGCCCACGCCGTAACAAAAGAAAGTAAGTGGTCGCTTCGCTGTAATACGCGGGTCAAGCTGGCGCAAAGAGCCAGCCGCCGCATTACGTGGGTTAGCAAACACTTTGCCGCCGGTGCGACGAGCTTCTTCGTTAATTTTTTCAAACCCGGCCTGTGGCAGAAAAACTTCGCCACGCACTTCCACACGCGCCGGAATATTATCGCCACGCAGTTTCAGCGGAATAGCGCGGATCGTACGTACATTGGTGGTAATGTCCTCACCGGTAGTGCCATCGCCACGCGTTGCGGCACGCACCAGAACGCCATTTTCATAGAGGATACTGACAGCCAGCCCGTCAAGTTTCAGCTCGCAACAGTAGATGAGCGCATCGGTGCTTTTCAGTCTGTCCTGCACACGTTTATTGAAGGCAATAAAACCCTGTTCATCGAAGACGTTATCAAGCGACAACATTGGGATTTCATGGCGCACCTGGCTAAATGAGGCCAGCGGTGCGGCCCCAACACGCTGTGTGGGGGAATCCGGCGTGATGAGTTCAGGATGCTGCGCTTCGAGTTCACGGAGTTCACGCAACAGCCTGTCATATTCCGCATCCGGGATCTCAGGCGTATCCATGACATGATAAAGATATTCGTGATGGCGAAGAGTGGTTCGTAGTTCAGTGAGTTGTTGTTCAATTGATTCCATGTCGCACCATCAATGATAAAAAACCCCCGACTTGCGGGGGTTCTGGGGAAAAACGAGATAACCGTGGCCGTTACGCGTTTGCGTCCCTGACTTCACGGATTCTGTCCTGATACTCACGCAGCTTCTGCGGTGTCATCATTCGACGCTGATCGTCAAGCACAACACCACCAACTTCATCGGCGATGTACTGCGCGGCTTGCAGCATCAGTTTGAAGTTTTGCAGCTCGTCGCCATAGGACGGTACTTGCATAAACATGGTGATACCAGGCGTGGTGATCTCACTCATGCGCTCTGGATCAAATGTTCCCGGGTTCACCATATTGGCCAGGCTAAACAGCGTTGGACCGCTGCCATCCGGGCTGAGATGGCGATGGAAGATGCTCATATCACCAAATTTAAACCCAACCTGCTGAATGCTGTTGAGCAACAACTCGCCCTGCAACACGCTTCCCTGATGCGCCGCGACGTTCATAATAATGACCGTCTCTTTCCGCTGCGGTTTTTCGGCAACCGGGGCTTCTTCAATATGTTCGGGTTCAGGTTCAGGCTGCGCGACAGGCTCGTGATGCGACGGCTGCGCTGATGTAAACACAGGTTGCTGAGGCTGCGTATGTGCCGGTGCTACAGGCTGAGTAAACTCACGCTCACGCGGCTCCTCTACGGGCCGCTGTGGTTCTACCTGCGGCGCTCGCTGTACCGGCTGAGCAGGCTGTTGCACATGGCGCTCTTCATGCTGGGCAGGGGCGGTTGCGCGAGGCTGAGCCGACGCGTACGGAGGTTGATACTGATGCTGTGGTTGTTGACGCGGAGCCTCAGGTTCGCTTCCCGCTTTTGGCGGCGCGTTTACCCGATGAACGCGGACTTCGCCTACGCCGTCGTCATCTTCTTCGACATCCTCGTCGTAAGCGTCATCGTCGTCATCACGTCGCGACTTCATACGTTTTAACGGTCGATCGCGGAACATTGAGGAACGTTCTTTACGACTGGTCCAGAAACCGTGAACCAGTAAAGCGATTATGGCGATCGCGCCAACAATGATTAATATCAGACGCAAATCCTGCATCATTATATTCTCTGTTGTTCTAACACCTTGCCAACACGGCAAACATTTACTCACTAAGAGTATTTGCCGATTACGTCAAGTGCAAGTGCACACATGCCTTTCGCAGCATAAAGATGAACGAAATTGTGCTTTTTGCTGTTTTTTCGAACATTTCCGAACGGGTTTTTTCACCTGCGAACAGATAATATAGTTTTTTGCTTTTCTGGCTGTAATAAAAGGAGTATTGCCCGGCTATGCTTTCATCTTCCCCAACCTCTCCACGCAGCGGCGTTTTTTATTTTTCTCAAGGCTGGAAGCTCATCACGCTGCCGGGTATTCGCCGTTTCGTTATTTTGCCGCTTCTGGTCAATATCGTATTGATGGGAGGCGCTTTTGCATGGTTATTTACCCGCCTCGACACCTGGATCCCCGCGCTCATGAGCCATGTACCAGGCTGGCTACAGTGGCTCAGCTATTTGCTCTGGCCAATTGCGGTTATTTCAATCCTGCTGGTGTTCAGCTACTTCTTCTCGACTATTGCTAACTGGATTGCCGCGCCGTTCAATGGCCTGCTCGCCGAACAGCTTGAGGCTCGCTTAACAGGTGCAACGCCGCCGGATGCCGGCCTGACCGCCATCATTAAAGATATCCCGCGCATAATGAAACGCGAATGGCAGAAGCTCGCCTGGTATCTGCCACGCGCGATCGTTTTACTGTTGCTCTATTTCATTCCCGGTATCGGTCAGACCATCGCGCCCGTGCTGTGGTTTTTGTTCAGCGCCTGGATGCTGGCCATCCAGTACTGCGATTACCCTTTTGATAATCACAAAGTACCCTTCAAAGCGATGCGCGTTGCTTTGCGCACACGTAAGGTAACGAATATGCAGTTTGGCGCACTCACCAGCCTGTTCACCCTTATTCCGGTGTTAAATCTGGTTGTGATGCCAGTTGCCGTCTGCGGCGCAACGGCAATGTGGGTCGATTGTTATCGCGATAAAAACGCCGCCTGGCGCTAAAGGAATTATTCCGGTTCTTATTCCATACTGGTTACCATTATTTCGGCTCAGCATATAGATATGCGAATTCCTTACTTCCCCAGGGACAGTAAGCGGGTATGCTGGGGTGGTTCCCAAATTTCATACAGTTAAGGACAGGCCATGAGTAAGATTTTTGAAGATAACTCGCTGACTATCGGTCACACGCCGCTGGTTCGACTGAACCGTATCGGTAATGGACGCATTCTGGCAAAGGTAGAATCCCGTAACCCGAGCTTCAGCGTTAAATGCCGTATCGGTGCCAATATGATTTGGGATGCCGAAAAACGGGGTGTGCTGAAACCGGGTATTGAACTGGTTGAACCAACCAGCGGTAACACCGGTATCGCTCTGGCATATGTTGCCGCAGCGCGCGGTTATAAACTGACCCTGACGATGCCGGAAACGATGAGCATCGAACGCCGTAAGTTGCTCAAAGCACTGGGCGCGAATCTTGTTCTGACCGAAGGCGCAAAAGGGATGAAAGGCGCCATTCAGAAAGCAGAAGAAATTGTCGCCAGCGATCCATCTAAATATCTGCTGCTGCAGCAGTTCAGCAACCCGGCTAACCCGGAAATTCATGAAAAAACCACCGGCCCGGAAATCTGGGAAGATACCGACGGTCAAGTGGATGTATTTATCTCTGGCGTGGGTACCGGCGGTACGCTGACGGGCGTGTCTCGCTATATTAAAGGCACAAAAGGCAAATCTGATCTGATCACCGTAGCGGTTGAGCCGTCCGACTCCCCGGTAATCTCCCAGGCGCTGGCAGGTGAAGAACTGAAACCTGGTCCGCACAAAATCCAGGGGATTGGCGCAGGTTTCATTCCGGGTAACCTTGATTTAAAACTGATCGATAAAGTGGTAAAAATTACCAACGATGAAGCGATCAGCACTGCACGCCGTCTGATGGAAGAAGAAGGTATTCTTGCGGGTATTTCTTCCGGTGCCGCCGTCGCAGCTGCACTGAAACTACAGGAAGACGAAACCTTTACGAACAAGAATATTGTGGTTATCCTTCCGTCCTCTGGTGAGCGTTATTTGAGCACCGCGTTGTTTGCCGATCTATTCACGGAAAAAGAACTGCAACAGTGATGCCAGAATGTTAAAATAGCGCAAAAAAGCACCTGAGAAGGTGCTTTTTTGTGGAGCACATCAAAGTTTCACCCCTCCTGGCATTGATTCGACTCCTCGGGTCTGGTATTTAACCATCACATTTATTTTGATGCGCGAAATTAATCGGTTTCTGATTTCACGAAGCTGAATCGATTTTATGATTTGGTTCAATTCTCGCTTTCGCTGCATAATGTTTAATGACGTGCGAAACGTCAACGGCCAGAAGCGCCAGCACCGGATCGTGTTTTCCACGCTTCTGAGTCGTATACCGTAACGCCGGCGCTAACGATACAGGCTAAAGTCCAGCCGCCAGGCTAGACTTTAGTTCCACAACACTAAACCTATAAGTTGGGGAAATACAATGTTCCAGCAAGAAGTTACCATTACCGCTCCGAACGGTCTGCACACCCGCCCTGCTGCTCAGTTTGTAAAAGAAGCTAAAGGCTTCACTTCTGAGATCACTGTGACTTCCAACGGCAAAAGCGCCAGCGCAAAAAGCCTGTTCAAACTGCAAACTCTGGGCCTGACTCAGGGTACTGTTGTGACGTTAACCGCAGAAGGCGAAGACGAACAAAAAGCAGTTGAACATCTGGTTAAACTGATGGCAGAGCTCGAGTAACTTTCCGGGTTCTTTTAAAAATCAGTCACAAGTAAGGTAGGGTTATGATTTCAGGCATTTTAGCATCCCCGGGTATCGCTTTTGGCAAAGCACTTCTGCTGAAAGAAGACGAGATCGTCATTGACCGGAAAAAAATTTCTGCCGATAAGGTTGACCAGGAAGTTGAGCGTTTCCTGAGCGGTCGTGCCAAGGCATCAGCGCAGCTTGAAGCGATCAAAACGAAAGCTGGCGAAACTTTCGGTGAAGAAAAAGAAGCCATCTTCGAAGGCCACATTATGTTGCTCGAAGATGAGGAGCTGGAGCAGGAAATCATAGCCCTGATTAAAGATAAGCACATGACTGCAGACGCGGCGGCTCATGAAGTTATCGAAGGTCAGGCGACTGCCCTTGAAGAGCTGGACGATGAATACCTGAAAGAGCGTGCGGCTGACGTACGTGATATCGGTAAACGTCTGCTGCGCAATATTCTTTGTATGCCTATCATCGACCTGAGCGCTATTCAGGACGAAGTTATTCTGGTTGCCGCTGACCTGACCCCGTCAGAAACCGCACAGCTGAACCTGAACAAGGTTCTCGGTTTCATTACTGACATGGGTGGTCGTACTTCCCACACCTCTATCATGGCACGTTCACTGGAACTGCCAGCGATTGTGGGTACCGGCAGTGTTACCTCTCAGGTAAAAAATGACGACTATCTGATTCTCGATGCGGTTAATAACAAAGTATATGTTAACCCGACCGACGAAGAGATTGAGACGCTGCGCAGCACGCAGGCTCAGGTAGCCGAAGAGAAAGCCGAACTGGCTAAACTCAAAGACCTGCCAGCCATCACGCTGGACGGCCATCAGGTAGAAGTCTGTGCCAACATCGGTACCGTGCGCGACGTCGCAGGCGCTGAGCGTAACGGCGCGGAAGGTGTTGGTCTCTACCGTACAGAATTCCTGTTCATGGACCGCGAGTCTCTGCCGACTGAAGAAGAACAGTTTGCTGCATACAAAGCGGTAGCGGAAGCCTGTGGTTCTCAGGCCGTAATCGTACGTACCATGGACATTGGCGGTGACAAAGAGCTGCCATACATGAATTTCCCGAAAGAAGAAAACCCGTTCCTGGGTTGGCGTGCAGTGCGTATCGCCATGGATCGCAAAGAGATCCTGCGCGATCAGGTACGTGCAATTCTGCGTGCTTCCGCTTTCGGTAAGCTGCGCATCATGTTCCCGATGATCATCTCTGTTGAAGAAGTGCGCGCACTGAAAAAAGAGATCGAAATCTACAAACAGGAACTGCGTGACGAAGGCAAAGCCTTTGACGAGACAATTGAGGTTGGCGTGATGGTCGAAACCCCTGCCGCAGCCACGATTGCACGTCATTTAGCCAAAGAAGTTGATTTCTTTAGTATCGGTACCAATGATTTAACGCAGTACACTCTGGCAGTTGACCGTGGTAATGATATGATTTCACATCTTTACCAGCCGATGTCGCCGTCTGTACTGACTCTCATCAAGCAAGTTATTGATGCATCTCATGCAGAAGGTAAGTGGACCGGTATGTGTGGTGAGCTTGCAGGCGACGAACGTGCTACACTTCTGTTGCTGGGGATGGGTCTGGATGAATTCAGTATGAGTGCCATTTCTATCCCGCGCATTAAGAAGATTATTCGTAATACTAACTTCGAAGATGCGAAGGTTTTAGCAGAGCAGGCTCTTGCCCAACCGACAACGGACGAGTTAATGACGCTGGTTAACAAGTTCATTGAAGAAAAAACAATCTGCTAATCCACGAGATGCGGCCCAAATTACTGCTTAGGAGAAGATCATGGGTTTGTTCGATAAACTGAAATCTTTGGTTTCTGATGATAAAAAAGACACTGGAACCATTGAGATTGTTGCTCCGCTTTCCGGCGAAATCGTCAACATTGAAGATGTTCCGGATGTTGTATTCGCTGAGAAAATCGTTGGTGATGGCATCGCCATCAAACCAACTGGCAACAAAATGGTAGCGCCTGTTGACGGTACTATCGGCAAAATCTTTGAAACCAACCATGCCTTCTCTATCGAATCCGATAGCGGCATTGAGCTGTTCGTTCACTTCGGTATCGACACCGTTGAACTGAAAGGCGAAGGTTTCAAACGTATCGCGGAAGAAGGTCAGCGCGTAAAAGTCGGCGACCCGGTTATTGAATTCGATCTGCCGTTACTGGAAGAGAAAGCCAAGTCTACCCTGACACCGGTCGTTATCTCCAATATGGACGAAATCAAAGAACTGATTAAACTGACCGGTAGCGTGACCGTTGGTGAAACCCCGGTTATTCGTATTAAGAAGTAATTCTTGATGCATATAAAAATGGCACCCTTGCGGTGCCATTTTTGTTTGTTACGCCGGAAGAATCAGCTCATCGTAGCCTTTCTCCAGTGTGTAGCGCATAACGTCAGTCACGCGCGCCCCCGCCCTGTCAACCGCCTCAGCCAGGGGTTTTCCCTGAACAATATTGCTGACCAGTTCAGAGCAGAAAAGATCCCCGGTCCCTTTTAAATCCGCCGCAATACGTGGATGAGAGCTTATTTCGACGCTCTCCTTCGTCACCAGAACCACATGAATGCAGTTTTCAGCAGAAGGGACTGGTGCACTGGTAATCGCGACCCACTGCAACGTGTCAGAAAGCAGCCCTTTCGCTGCTTCTACCGCGCTTTGCATATCACGGCACCGTTTGCCGCTCAGAATTTCGAGTTCGAAGACATTTGGCGTAATCCCCTGCGCCAGTGGTAACAAATGGCGGCAATAGGCTTCGGGGATTTCAGGCTTCACGTACATACCGCTGTCGATATCGCCGATTACCGGGTCGACAAGCACCGGAAGATGTGGATGCTTTTCTTTTAGCGCTGTCAACCACTGCGCCAGAAGCGCAATCTGGCTGGCACTGCCCATATAGCCTGTTGTTACCGCTTTCAGTTCGCGCAAGATATCGCGCTCTTCCAGCGCCCGCAAATAGCCACTGAACCACTCGTCGGGAATGATGCCACCATAAAAGGTATCGTAATGTGGGGTATTACTAAAAAGCACAGTAGGCACTGCCGTCACACTCAGACGATGCTGGCGGATGTTGGGTACCGCAATACTGTTGCCTACGCTGCCATACACGACCTGCGACTGTACAGCAACGATATCAGTCTGCTGCGCACGGGTTGTGTCCCGGAATAAGATCATTTCCATACTAGATCCCTGCTCCCTGTGAATAGCTTTCTTCGCCAAATACGCCAGTTGAGAGATAACGATCGCCACGATCGCAAATGATAGCAACAACGACCGCTCCCGGATTTGCTTTCGCAATCCGCAGTGCGCCGGCAACCGCACCGCCCGAACTCACACCACAGAAAATACCTTCCTGTACCGCCAGCGCGCGCATGGTATTCTCTGCGTCACGCTGATGAATATCCAGCACTTCATCCACCAGCGAAGCATTGAAAATGCCCGGCATATATTCCGCAGGCCAGCGACGAATGCCCGGAATGCTACTTCCCTCTTCCGGCTGTAAACCAACAATAGAGACCGCTTTTTCTTTCTCGCGCAGGAAACGTGATACGCCGGTGATGGTTCCGGTCGTGCCCATGCTGGAAACAAAATGGGTAATTCGCCCGGCCGTTTGTTGCCAGATTTCTGGCCCGGTGGTCGTGTAGTGTGCGTAGGGATTATCGGGATTATTAAATTGATCCAGCAGTTTGCCTTCACCGCGCTGAGACATAGAGAGCGCCAGGTCGCGTGCACCTTCCATGCCCTGTTCTTTGGTGACCAGAATCAATTCGGCGCCATAAGCACGCATCGCGGCGCGACGTTCCTGACTCATATTGTCTGGCATCAGCAGTTTCATGCGATAGCCTTTCAGCGCAGCAATCATTGCCAGAGCAATACCTGTGTTGCCACTGGTCGCTTCAATGAGGACATCGCCCGGTTTGATTTCGCCGCGCTTTTCAGCCTGCATAATCATGGATAACGCGGCTCTGTCTTTTACCGAGCCTGCCGGATTGTTCCCTTCCAGCTTGACCCAGATCTCGCTGCCGTTATCGGGCCCAAGACGTTGCAATCTAACCAGCGGCGTGTTGCCGATGGTTTGCTCTAATGTATTGTTCACTCACCCTGTCCAATAAAAAAGCCCGGTCGCGTATTCGCTTACCGGGCCTACGGGTGAGTGCGTTCTGATGCACTACTCCATCCCTCTCCCTGCGAAAGAGGGCGCAAACACTATAAACAGCCCGAAGGTTGTTTTGCATTTACCGTGTAGGCCGGGTAAGCATAGTGCCACCCGGCAACAATTTCAGATGCAATAACCTATCAGGCAGATTCTGCGAGAGCAAGCTCCTCGCGGTTTTCGATCCGCTCATTACCCGAGTAGAGGCGCGCATTCTGCAAACCAACAAACAGGCGTTCGCCGCGTTCTGGCGCGTCATTCCCGGTCAGAACCACACTCAAGGGTTCGTCATGCCAGCCCAGTGGTTGTACCACCAGTTGCGTGTAGTGACCTTTAGGGGTAGCTTCCAGCACCTGTACCGGCAGTGGGGAATCCAGGCTGGTACGGCGGCTGATGTCGACCTCCCACGGGCGCAAAAACAGATCGACCTCCCCCTGATGTGCCGGTGTGTAACCCAGCGGCCAGCGGTGCGCACCCACATGAAATTGTCCACCGCTGATAGTGCCTTTCAGGCGGTTAACTTCACCCATAAATTCCAGCACGAAGCGGGTAGCAGGATCGCGCCACACCTGGTTAGGTGCATCGGCCTGTTCAATATTGCCCTGGCTCATCACCACCACGCGATCCGCGACTTCCATCGCCTCTTCCTGATCGTGGGTCACAAAAACGCTGGTAAATTTCAGCTCTTCGTGGAGCTGGCGCAGCCAACGACGGAGTTCTTTACGCACCTGCGCATCCAGTGCACCGAAAGGCTCATCAAGCAGCAGAATTTGCGGCTCTACTGCCAGCGCGCGCGCTAACGCAACGCGCTGTTTTTGCCCGCCGGAAAGTTGGGCAGGAAAACGATCTGCCAGATGGGCCAACTGGACCATCTCCAGCAGCCGGGTGACTTTCGCTTTGATGGTTGCGGAATCAGGACGCTCACGCCTCGGCAGTACGGTTAAACCGAAAGCGATATTGTCGAACACGGTCATATGGCGGAACAGCGCATAATGCTGGAAAACAAACCCGACTTTGCGCTCGCGCGCGTGAATGCGGCTCACATCAGTACCGTGAAAACGAATACGACCGCTGGTCTGATGCTCGAGGCCGGCGATAATGCGCAGCAGCGTAGTTTTCCCGGAACCAGACGGCCCCAGCAGCGCGACCATTTGACCCGAAGGAATATCCAGCGAGATATCATTCAGCACCTGGGTGCGACCAAACGACTTCTTAATATTGGCAATCTCAATGCTCATGATTTCCCTCCTGCTGCGCGCGTTTTTCTTGATTGTTCAAACGCCATTGCAGCGCACTCTTTAAAAACAACGTCAAAATAGCCATCAGTGTCAGCAGGGCGGCTGCGGTAAATGAACCCACCGCATTATAATCCTGCTCGAGTAATTCAATTTGCAGCGGTAGTGTAAGCGTCTCACCACGGATGGAGCCTGACACCACCGATACCGCGCCAAACTCACCGATAGCGCGCGCATTAGTCAGTACCACACCATAGAGCAGCGCCCAGCGGATGTTTGGCAATGTTACACGCTTAAACATCTGCCAGCCTGAGGCGCCTAACAAGACCGCAGCTTCATCTTCCTGGCTACCCTGACTTAGCATGACAGGCACCAGCTCACGCACCACAAACGGACAGGTCACGAAGACAGTCACCAGTACCATGCCCGGCCAGGCAAACATAATTTGCAGGTTATGAGCATCAAGCCACGGACCCAGCGGGCCATTGGAGCCATAAAAGAGAAGGTAAACAAGTCCCGCCACCACAGGCGAAACCGCGAACGGTATATCGAGCAGGGTGAGCAGCAACTGGCGCCCCGGAAAATCAAAGCGTGTCACCAGCCAGGCCAGTAACGTACCGAATACCAGGTTCACCGGAACCGATATTAACGCAACCAGAACCGTTAGCCAGATGGCGTGCAGCATGTCTGCATCGGCGAGATTCTGTAATACCGGCAGCAACCCTTTGCTAAAAGCCTGCACAAAAATGTAGACCATCGGCACCACAAGAATGAATGCGGAGACCACAATCCCGATGCCAATCAGAAACCATTTCCCCCAGTTAATCCGGGGGCTGTCATAGCGTTTCAATTCAGTAACTTCCGCCATTAGTGACCTACCACACGTCGACCAAAACGACTTTGCAGCGTATTGATAGAAAACAGCAACAGCAGCGAGGCCGCCAGAATGACTGACGCAATCGCACTGGCCGCCGGGTAATCAAACTCCTGCAGACGCACAAAAATCATCAGCGAGGTCACTTCGGTTTTCCACGCAATGTTCCCGGCGATAAAAATCACCGCGCCAAATTCGCCAAGGCTACGGGTAAAAGAGAGCGCCACGCCCGCCAATAGGGCCGGAGAAAGTTCTGGTAATACGACCTTGCTAAAGCTCTGCCAACGGGTCGCCCCGAGCGTCTCAGCCGCCTCTTCGTATTCAGGACCAAGTTCTTCCAGAACAGGCTGAACGGTACGCACCACAAACGGGATACTGGTGAAGGCCATTGCCACTGCGATACCGAGCCAGGTATAGGTCACTTTGATATCGAACTTTGCCAGCCACTCGCCGTAAAAACCGTTGACTGAAAACAGCGAAGCCAGCGTCAGGCCTGCAACGGCCGTGGGCAATGCAAACGGCAAGTCCATCAGCGCATCCAGCAGCGTACGTCCCGGAAAGCGGTAACGGGTCAAAATCCATGCCATCAGCAGGCCAAACACGCCGTTGAAAAGCGATGCCACCAGTGCAGACAACAGCGTTACTTTGTAGGCCGCGACAACCTGCGGGTTACTGACGACGTCCCAGTACTGCGACCAGCTCATTTGCGCCAGCTGCATCACCAGCGCGCTTAACGGTAACAGCAAAATCAGGCAGACGAACAGCAGGCTGGTCCCGAGGCTTAAGGTAAAACCGGGCAGCACACGTCTGGAGGAGACTGCAAACATTACTTACGCCCCGCCGCCAACAACTTGTCTAACTCACCGCCGCTGGCAAAATGTGTTTTCATCACATCAGGCCAACTGCCGAACTTGTCTTCCACACGGAACAGATCGGTCTGCGGGAATTTATCTTTGAGTTTGTCCATTACCTGCGGATTATTCACGCGGTAGTAGAAGTCGGTGATGATGGTCTGTGCCTGAGGGCTGTAGAGGTAGTTAAGGTAGGCTTTCGCTGCCTTCTCAGTACCATTCGCCTCGACGTTTTTGTCAATCCATGCCACCGGGAATTCCGCCAGAATATTGGTCTTCGGAATCACCACTTCAAAACCCTGGTCTTCATATTGCTTACGGATGTTGTTCACTTCCGATTCAAAGCTTATCAGCACATCACCCAGGCCACGTTCGGCAAACGTCGTGGTCGCTCCGCGGCCGCCAGTGTCAAATACTTCGACGTTTTTCAGGAACTGGGTCATGAACTGTTCGGTTTTTGCTTTATCACCGCCGTCCGCCTTGTCCGCCGCGCCCCATGCGCCTAAATAGGTATATCGGGCATTACCGGAGGTTTTCGGGTTCGGGAAAATCAGCTTCACGTCCGGGCGCACCAGATCGCTCCAGTCGTGGATATTTCTGGGGTTGCCCTTACGCACCAGGAAACCCATGGTGGAATAAAACGGTGAACTGTTATTCGGCAAACGGCTCTGCCAGTCCGCCGGGATCAGGTTGCCTTTGTCATGCAGGATCTGCACGTCAGTCACCTGATTGTAAGTCACGACGTCGGCTTTCAGGCCCTGTAAAATCGCCAGCGCCTGCTTAGAGGAGCCCGCGTGAGATTGTTTAATCGTCAACGTGTCGCCTGCATTATCTTTCGCCCATTGCTGCTCAAACGGGGTATTGAGGGCGGCAAACAGCTCGCGTGAAACATCATAGGAACTGTTTAACAACTCCGTTGCCTGCGCCTGGGAGACCAATAAGCTCATCGCTGCCAGCGTCAGATATCCTTTTTTCAGTAAGTTAACGGCCATTGCGCACCCTTATAAGATGATGACGATACAACCATCAGTTTATTTATAACGCGTATGAAACCAGTAACGGTTTTATATACCGTTTGGTGCTTTGGAAGTTGAAAAGGGAATAAGCAATTCGGGGTAGACTGCCCTCCCCCACGCTCCCCGTATTCCGGTGAGTGACAGAGGAAGGGCGAAAAGATTACAACGACAGCAGACGCTCTACAGAAGGAGCAAAATAGTAACCGCCGGTCACCGGTTTGGTAAAACGCAGCATCGCGTCGCGTTTACCGTCAGCGTCGCCAAACATACTCAACAACTGCTGCTCAATATTATACAAACGCGCGCAATAGGCACAGAAATAGAGGCCATGCGTTCCGCTGACTGTGCCGTACGGCAGGCTCTGGCGCACAATTTTCAGCCCCTTGCCGTCTTCTTTTAAATCAACGCGTGTCAGGTGCGAAGTGACCGGACGCGCATCGCCATCAATCTCTTCGTTCGCCGCTTTGGTGCGGCCAATCATCATCTCCTGGTCGCCCACACTCATACGATTAAGCTGTTTGAGGTTATGTTCCCAGCGCTGCACCAGCACATAGCTGCCGCCTGCATCCACACCCTCTTTGATAACGGCGACATCGCGACGTATTTCATCACCGGCCGGGTTTTCAGTACCATCGACAAAACCACTCAGGTCGCGGTCTTCAACCCAGCGAAAACCGTGAGTCTCTTCTTTCACTTCAAGCGTGTCGCCAAATGCGGCCAGCACGGCCTGCGCGACGGAAAAGTTGACGTCATGACGCAAAGAAAGGATATGGATGAGCACATCGCACTGTGTGGCAGGCGCCAGACCTTTACCCAGCGGTGTAAAATTCTTGAGCTCTTGCGCGCCTTCACCGCCGCTCAGCTCGCGCCAGGTATCATGCCCAAACGCCACAACCGCGCCGAGGGCCGCATCCGGAAACGTTGCCTGCAGCGTAGCCAGTTTATCGATAAAGACCCGACAGCCTTCACGCAGGTTACGCTTGTCACCCGTAACATTCGCTTCAATCCAAATCGCCGCACGGCAATGTTCTGGCAATATGCCGCTCTGAACCTGAGACATCACTCCTCCTGAAAAAAAGATGCCACGCGACCGTGGCATTGATGGGCGCATTGTACCCGTTTTTTGTTCAGGACGCGGCGCGTGGGATCAAATTAGCGACGCCAGATAATTTTGTTTAATTTCCAGTTTTTGAGCGCGTCATCAGACGGCATTAACCCTTCTGGCCCATGCCAGTCGCCGGTGAACACATAGCTAATATGTGAACTGCCCGGAGCCTTACACTCAACGCCTTTGATATCGTCACCCGTTGCGGCGACACAGTTACCAAATGCTTTATCGTAAAGTCCACTAAATGCGGTGCCCGTTTTGACCCCGTTAGCCGTTTCAATACTGCTGTCAAGGACATCCACCTGGCTTACGGTACCGTTTTCTCCATTCACCACCAGCGCAACCTTGTCATCTTTCAACGCTTCAAAATAACGGACGATTTTGCCTTTCTCGGTTTTCATCCCGCTGCGCAGGTGATAATTGCCGTTCAGCGCATCGTTGATCGCTTTTTCATCAAGCGCAGTATTCGCCGCGATCCCCCCAACGCCCTGTTCACTCACCTCGATGGATGAGCCAAACCAGTTCCAGGGCAAGGCTGCAGACCAGTTGACCGAAGAGAGCGTTGAACAACCGGACAATGCCAGGGCCAGCGCGCAAACGCTTATACGCAGGGATTTCATCTTTACATCCTTTCTTGTTAACTTGACGGCTATTGGAGTGCCGGAACAGTAAAAAGTGCCCGTTAATGATTACCCGGTTGAAAACAGGCCTGACAGCGAGGATTACTCAGCAACCACACGAGCGCAATAATGTCAGCCACAACGAGTCCCAGCCCGACGCCGGTTATCGCCTCTCCGTTGAACCAAAGCAGCGGCTGCCAGAGTAATAACGTGGCTTGCGCGATAATCAGCAACAGACGCATCAGACGCCAGATACCCGGCAAGAGATGCCTGCGGCCGCTCAGTAAAAAGGTAAATACGGCCGGAATACCAGGCAACAGGCCCAGCCAAAAAGCGTCACGATCGGGATAGAACAGGTTTAAAAGCGCATCGCCCTGCCCTCTCGACGCTGCAGCAATCACAAATAATACCCAGGTTCGCGCCTGTAATAACAATACACACCAGAATAAAAACGGCAGCCGCAAACGGCCATGACTGTCAAAATCGGCAGGCGTTAACTCAATATTCTTCATCTTCTATCAGACGCTTACCTAAACTCAGTGAGTCTGAATGCTCATAGCCCAGGCGTTCATACATTCCCAGCACCACGTCATTGTCTTCACGTACCATGATGTTGATTTTGGGGCAGCCACGGGCAATCAGCTTTTTCTCCAGGCGGCTTAATAATGCGTTGGCAATACCGC
This sequence comes from Phytobacter palmae, assembly GCF_039409775.1. Taxonomy (NCBI): domain Bacteria; kingdom Pseudomonadati; phylum Pseudomonadota; class Gammaproteobacteria; order Enterobacterales; family Enterobacteriaceae; genus Phytobacter; species Phytobacter palmae. Next base: position 49,139 of record NZ_JBCIVJ010000012.1, read on the forward strand.
GTCCGCGGAACTCCGGATGAACCCCCAGATAGTAGGCTGAGCCACGGTGGCCATCATAACCGCCCATTACGGTGCCGACGACTTCACCATTGACCTCCGCGACCAGGAACAGGCTGACGTCGTGATTGATCTTACGTTCAATGTCCATTTCCGGATCGTTCCACGGGCGCAGCAGTTCGCAGCGCTCCCACAGGGTAATGACTTCTTCGAAATCTTCCTGGCGAAAAACGCGTATTTCCATAGTGTTACCTGCCCTTTTTTACGGTCAAAGAGAGATTATCGCGCGACCAGCCGCCGTAGCCAATATGCGGCGAAATCGCAGCAGGAAAATGGCATAATGTCACTCTGTCACGTATTGAAATGAAAAGTAAAACATTTCTTAGTAAGGACTGTCGTAACGGCAAACTCAATACGATATAACTCCAGGGACTACGGATAAAAAGAACAGGCTGTATGAGCACTTTCAAACCCTTAAAAATATTCACCTCGCGTCGTCAGGTTCTGAAAGCTGGCCTTGCCGCTTTAACGCTTTCAGGCATGTCGCGGGCCATCGCAAAAGACGATTCATCCCTTAAAACCAGCAATGGTCATAGCCAGCCGAAAGCAAAAAAGGCCGGTTCCCGGCGTATCGTGATGCTCGATCCGGGCCATGGCGGCATTGATACCGGCGCGATAGGCGGCAATGGTTCGAAAGAGAAACATGTTGTTCTCGCCATCGCCAAAATCGTCCGCACCATTCTGCGTAACCGGGGCATTGATGCGCGCTTAACGCGCACCGGGGATACCTTTATCCCGCTTTATGACCGCGTAGAAATTGCCCACCAGCACGGCGCCGATCTGTTTATGTCTATTCATGCGGATGGTTTTACCAACCCCAGCGCGGCAGGCGCATCGGTCTTTGCCTTGTCCAACCGTGGCGCCAGTAGCGCGATGGCGAAATATCTTTCCGATCGCGAGAACGCCGCCGATGATCTCGCAGGCAAGAAAGCAAAAGATAAAGATCATTTGCTACAACAGGTGCTGTTTGATCTCGTTCAGACCGATACCATCAAAAACAGCCTGACGCTTGGGTCGCACATTCTGCGCCAGATTAAACCCGTGCATCGCCTGCACAGCCGGAATACGGAACAAGCGGCATTTGTGGTGCTGAAATCGCCATCCATCCCTTCGGTACTGGTGGAAACGTCGTTTATCACCAACCCTCAGGAAGAGAAGCTTCTCGGCACGACCGCGTTTCGCCAAAAGATAGCCAACGCGATTGCGGACGGTATTATCAGTTACTTTAACTGGTTCGATAACCATAAAGCCCATTCGAAGAAACGCTGATGACCATACCGGATACCCGCGACGTAAAATCCTTTCTGCTGACATTGCAGGATGACATTTGCCAACAGCTTACTGCGCTGGATGGTTCCGCTTTCGTTGAAGATGACTGGCAGCGCGATGCTGGCGGCGGTGGACGCAGCCGGGTGTTGCGTGATGGCGCTATTTTCGAGCAGGCGGGGGTAAACTTTTCTCATGTCACTGGCAGCGCAATGCCCGCTTCGGCAACAGCACATCGCCCGGAGCTGGCCGGGCGCAGTTTCGAAGCCATGGGTGTTTCGCTGGTAGTCCATCCACGCAACCCCTATGTGCCGACCAGTCATGCCAATGTGCGCTTTTTTATTGCCGAAAAACCAGATGCCGACCCGGTCTGGTGGTTTGGTGGCGGCTTTGATATGACGCCATTCTACGGCTTCGAAGAAGATGCCATTCACTGGCACCAGACGGCGTATGACTTATGCCAGCCTTTCGGGGACGATGTCTATCCGCGCTATAAAAAATGGTGCGATGACTATTTCTTTCTTAAACACCGTAACGAGCAGCGCGGGATTGGCGGGCTGTTTTTCGATGATTTGAATACGCCGGATTTCGACACCTGCTTCGCCTTTATGCAGGCCGTTGGCAAAGGGTACACCGATGCTTATCTGCCGGTTGTCGAGCGCCGTAAAGCGCTGCCCTTTGGCGAGCGCGAGCGCGCGTTCCAGCTCTATCGTCGCGGACGTTACGTGGAGTTTAATCTGGTGTGGGATCGTGGCACGCTGTTTGGCCTGCAAACCGGCGGGCGTACAGAGTCGATTTTAATGTCTATGCCGCCGCTGGTGCGATGGGAATACAACTACCAGCCAGAAGAAGGCAGCCCGGAGGCCGCCTTAAATGACTTTATACAGGTTCGGGACTGGATTAACCCGTAGCCCGGATAAGGCGTTTACGCCGCATCCGGGGTCCCTGGCGCCTGTTTACAGCGGCTGCGTTTGTGCTTCTACCACCGCCAGCGCCACCATATTGACGATTCGCCTTACGGAGGCGATAGGCGTCAGTACATGGACTGGTTTCGATACCCCCATCAGCACCGGCCCCACCGTCACACCTTCGGAGCTGGATACCCGTAGTAAGTTGTAACTAATACGCGCCGCCTCGACGTTTGGCATAATGAGGATATTTGCTGAACCTTTCAGCGGACTGTCCGGCATACGTTCATGACGGATACTCTCCACCAGTGCGGCGTCCCCATGCATCTCACCGTCAATCATCAGTTCTGGCGCACGTTCACGTACCAGGTCGAGGGTTTCGCGCATTTTCAGCGCGGCAAGCGATTTCGACGAACCGAACTGCGAATGGGACAACAGCGCCACTTTAGGCTCAATACCAAAGCGGCGCACGGTTTCTGCCGCCAGCAAGGTAATTTCCGCCAGTTGTTCAGCGCTCGGGTCCTCGTTCACATAGGTATCAGCGATAAAGGTATTCCCGCTGGGCAGCAATAGCGCGTTCATCGCCCCGGCCGCATGTACGCCTTCGCGGTAGCCGAAGATCTCCTGCACGACGCTAAAGTGTTCGTGATAATCACCAATAGTGCCGCAGATCATCGCGTCCGCCTCACCGCGATGAACCATGATCGCGCCAATCACCGTGGTATCGCTGATCACCGCACGCTGCGCCTGTTCCTGAGTAATACCGCGCCGTTTCATGATGCTGAAATACTCGGTCCAGTACTCTTTGAAGCGAGGGTCCGATTCATTGTTGACGATTTCAAAGTCAACGTTGGGTCGAATTTGCAGCCCCAGTTTCTGGATACGCATTTCGATAACCCCCGGACGCCCCACCAGAATCGGTTTCGCCAGTCCAAGAGTAATCAGTTCCTGCGTCGCGTGCAGCACACGCGGCTCTTCCCCTTCTGTCAGCACAACGCGTTTTGGCTCTTTACGCGCCTGCGAAAAGATAGGCTTCATAAACAGGTTTGTTTTGTAAACAAACTCGGTGAGTTTATCGACATAGGCGTCAAAATCGGCGATCGGGCGGGTTGCGACGCCGGAATCCATTGCCGCTTTTGCCACGGCGGGGGCGATCTTAACAATCAAACGCGGATCAAACGGTTTCGGGATCAGATAATCCGGGCCAAAACTCAGATCCTGATCGCCATAGGCGGAGGCCACCACCTCACTCTGCTCGGCATGCGCCAGCTCGGCAATCGCATGCACTGCCGCCAGCTTCATCTCTTCGTTAATCGCCGTTGCACCCACATCCAGCGCACCACGGAAAATAAACGGGAAGCAGAGTACGTTGTTGACCTGGTTAGGGTAATCGGAACGACCGGTACAGATGATCGCATCCGGGCGAACCTCTTTCGCCAGCGGTGGCAGAATTTCCGGTTCCGGGTTCGCCAGCGCCAGAATCAACGGCTGACGCGCCATTTTTTTAACCATCTCCGACGTCAGCACTTTCGGCCCGGAGCAGCCGAGGAAAATATCCGCGCCATCAACCACATCTGCCAGCGTGCGTTTACCGTCATCTTCAACGGCATACGCCGCTTTGGTTTCCGCCATGTTGGCTTCACGGCCTTTGTAGATAACCCCTTTGGAGTCACATACCACAATATTGTGCTTCTGCATGCCCAGCGCCACCAGCAGGTTCATACAGGCGATTGCCGCCGCCCCTGCCCCGGAAACCACCATGCGTACGTCAGAGAGGTTTTTCTCCACCACACGCAGGCCGTTTAGAATAGCTGCGGTACTGATGATCGCCGTCCCGTGCTGGTCATCGTGAAAAACGGGAATGTTCATGCGTTCGCGCAGTTTCGCTTCAATATAGAAGCACTCTGGCGCTTTGATATCTTCCAGGTTGATGCCACCGAAGGTCGGCTCCAGCGCCGCCACCACATCGATCAGCTTGTCCGGATCCTGCTCGTCGACTTCGATATCAAAGACATCAATGCCAGCGAATTTCTTAAACAGAACGCCCTTTCCTTCCATCACCGGTTTCCCGGCGAGGGCGCCAATGTTCCCCAGCCCAAGTACGGCGGTGCCGTTTGAGACAACGGCAACCAGGTTGCCACGCGCCGTATATTTGTAGGCTGCCAGCGGATCTTTCTCGATTTCAAGACACGGCGCCGCAACACCCGGCGAGTAGGCCAGCGCCAGATCGCGCTGTGTGGCCAGGGGCTTCGTTGGCGACACCTGAATTTTCCCCGGATGGGGGAACTCGTGGAAATCGAGGGCACTTTGTTTGAGTTGGTCGTCCATTTGCTGTTCCTTTACGCGTATCTTTCAGATAATTGAAGCGTGATAACCGTCCTGATGCGCCGCCTAGTATGCCCTCAGCCGCACCTGCAAACTTTGAACACAACCAAACTCTGACCATGCCATAACAAAAATTACTATCAATTCATAACACCAATGTTACAACCCGTTGAAAGCAAGACACTCCTGGTCTGCTATGCTTTTTGGTTATGCACAACACGATTCCGACAACAACAGTCTCGAAGTCATTCATATAACACCTTGCTTTTTAAGGAGTATTTTTCATGAATTATTTAGACGGCATCAAACAATTCACTACCGTGGTAGCCGACAGCGGCGATATTGAGTCAATTCGACATTATCAACCCGAAGATGCCACCACGAACCCCTCGCTACTGCTGAAAGCAGCCGCGCTGGACCACTTTAAGCACTTGATTGAAGACGCTATTGTCTATGGCAAAAGCCATGGAAAAACCCAGGAACAGCAGGTAGCAGAAGCCTGTGACAAGCTGGCGGTTAATTTTGGTCAAGAAATTCTGAAAAGCATTCCCGGACGCGTCTCAACCGAAGTCGACGCCCGTCTCTCCTACGATAAAGAAAAAAGTATCGCCAAAGCCCGCAAGCTGGTTCAGCTCTATGAAGAGTTAGGTATTGATAAATCACGTATTCTTATCAAACTGGCTTCGACCTGGGAAGGCATCCGCGCGGCGGAAACCCTCGAAAAAGAGGGGATCAAGTGCAACCTGACGCTGCTGTTCTCCTTCGCCCAGGCCCGTGCCTGTGCCGAAGCCGGGGTGTTTTTAATCTCCCCCTTTGTGGGACGTATTTACGACTGGTATCAGCAACGTAAACCCATGGACCCTTACGTGGTGGATGAGGACCCCGGCGTGAAGTCCGTGCGAAATATCTACGATTATTTCAAACAACATCGCTACGAGACCATCGTAATGGGCGCAAGCTTCCGTCGTACGGAACAGGTGCTGGCGCTGGCAGGCTGCGACAGGCTGACCATCTCGCCTGATGTGCTCAAAGCCCTGCATGCTGAGGAAGGTACTGTTGAACGTAAACTGGTTCCGCCGTCGCAAACTTTCCCGCGCCCGGAACCCCTGACCGAAGCGCAGTTCCGCTGGGAACATAATCAGGACGCAATGGCGGTGGAGAAACTGTCGGACGGCATCCGCCAGTTCGCCGTTGACCAGCGCAAACTCGAAGATCTGATCGCCGCCAAATTTTAACCCTTAGCAAGGAGAGAGTTATGTCTCGTAAAGAGCTCGCCAATGCAATTCGCGCCCTGAGTATGGATGCAGTACAAAAAGCGAATTCCGGCCACCCTGGCGCACCGATGGGAATGGCGGATATTGCCGAAGTACTCTGGAACGATTTCTTAAAACATAATCCGACAGACCCGACCTGGTACGATCGCGACCGCTTTATTCTGTCTAACGGCCACGCCTCCATGCTGCTCTACAGCCTGTTGCACTTAAGCGGTTATGACCTGTCGCTGGATGAGTTAAAAAACTTCCGTCAGTTGCATTCGAAAACCCCGGGTCACCCGGAGATTGGCTATACGCCAGGTGTCGAAACCACCACCGGTCCGCTGGGACAGGGGCTGGCGAATGCTGTCGGGCTGGCGATTGCCGAACGTACTCTCGCCGCACAGTTCAACCGTCCTGATCATGAGATTGTCGACCACTACACCTACGTCTTTATGGGCGATGGTTGTCTTATGGAGGGGATTTCCCATGAAGTCAGCTCACTGGCGGGCACGCTGGGGCTGGGCAAACTGATCGGTTTTTACGATCACAACGGTATCTCAATCGATGGCGAAACCGAAGGCTGGTTTACCGATGATACGGCTAAACGTTTCGAGGCCTATCACTGGCATGTGGTACATGAAATCGACGGTCACGATCCTGAGGCCGTGAAAAAGGCCATTCTGGAAGCACAAAGCGTTAAGGATAAACCGTCACTGATTATCTGCCGCACGGTCATCGGTTTCGGTTCCCCTAATAAAGCGGGGAAAGAGGAATCCCATGGGGCTGCTCTTGGTGAAGAGGAAGTGGCGTTAACCCGTCAGAAACTGGGCTGGAAATACCCGGCATTTGAGATCCCAAAAGAGATCTATAAAGCCTGGGACGCGCGTGAAAGCGGCGAAAAAGCGCAGCAGGCGTGGAAAGAGAAATTTGCGGCCTATGAAAAGGCCTATCCGGATTTGGCTGCGGAATTTACACGTCGCCTGAGCGGCGGCTTGCCAGAAAACTGGGAACAAACCACGCAGGCATATATTGAGAAGCTACAGGCGGAACCGGCAAAAATCGCCACCCGTAAAGCGTCACAAAATGCCCTGAATACGATTGGTCCGGTGCTGCCGGAACTGCTCGGTGGTTCCGCCGACCTTGCCCCCAGTAATCTGACCATCTGGTCGGGCTCGCAGTCATTAAAAGAAGATCCCGCCGGGAATTACATCCACTATGGCGTGCGTGAATTCGGCATGACCGCGATCGCCAACGGTATTGCCCATCATGGCGGCTTTGTGCCCTACACCGCCACCTTCCTGATGTTTGTGGAGTATGCGCGCAACGCGGCACGTATGGCGGCGCTGATGAAAGCCCGACAAATCATGGTCTATACCCATGACTCTATTGGTCTGGGGGAAGATGGTCCCACTCACCAGGCGGTGGAACAACTGGCCAGCCTGCGCCTGACACCGAATTTCAGCACCTGGCGACCTTGTGACCAGGTGGAAGCCGCGGTTGGCTGGAAACTGGCGGTAGAACGTCATACTGGCCCGACGGCATTAATTCTTTCCCGACAAAACCTGACGCAAATGGACAGGACGCCAGAACAAGTGAAGGCTATTGCCAGAGGCGGTTATATCCTGAAAGACGCCGAGGGTACGCCGGATATCATTCTGATTGCCACCGGTTCTGAGGTTGAAATCACGGTAAAAGCAGCGGAAAAACTGACTCAGGAGGGGCATAAAGTCCGCGTGGTATCACTGCCTTCAACCGATATTTTTGATGCTCAGGATGAGCAATACCGCGAGTCGGTTCTGCCTTCTGAGGTAAGCGCACGCGTCGCCGTCGAAGCCGGTATTGCCGACTACTGGTACAAATATGTCGGGCTGAAAGGCGCAATTGTCGGCATGACAGGCTACGGTGAATCCGCACCTGCCGATAAGCTCTTCCCGTACTTCGGTTTCACCGTTGAGAATGTGGTCGAAAAAGCCAAACGCGTACTTAACGCGTGATCCACAGGGTGGGCCAGGCATCTGGCCCATGCCAGTTATCACATTCCGGCTCTTCGGCGTAACGCGTCAGGCGAAAGCGCTGGCCATCAAAACGCCAGCGCGTCATTACACCGCAATCAACTAACCCGCGTCCTTTGGCAAGCGTAGTCAATTCGCGGGTTTTCTCATCAAATCTGGCGTTCATCAATTCCAGTTCATTTGTCCCGCGCGAAGGGGTAAACGGCAGGTGCAGACGTAGCGGACGTGAAGAGAACGGTTTTTCCCGCGATACCATCCAGGCTAAATCCACCGTGTTATAGGCGCCTGCTTCACAATCAATAATCAACAAGGCTTTATCATCCGTTAACGCAGTGACCCGAACTTCCCGGCGCATAGGATCAAGCGAGCACTGGCTATTATTCATTCGCCAGTTGCCATAATCGAGTAAGTCATTGAGTTCTTGCTGCGTCAAGGGTGAGGGGCTGGAGGCAGTCAGTGCAACTTCTTTAAGGGCCGGGGCCGGTGGTACGCTCAGCGGGGGATCGTCCCCTTTTTTAATCCACGCCGTTTCGCTACCGACGCGTTTTTGCTGGGCGTCGATAAACAGCAATGCCGCTTTTAACCCAACCAGGGAAATTGTCCCCTTCCCGTCTTGCAGAGTGATCGCCTGGGCTTCCTGGATGGTTTGCAAAAAGTCCGTAATCGTCTCTGCGTTATCGGTCTTTAAATGCCACGGAGTGATTTGCCAGCGTTGGGCGGCAAGCGCAAGCGGCTTACCATCCAGGCGCAGACGCGGCGCAATTGGCGCTTCTTTTAAGGAGGGAAGTTCTTTGCCGCCCAGATCAATGCGCAGAGCGGCGCTGGTTTGCGCCCCGGCGCTGCGCCCCAGAGTCATCACAAGACCATGATGCTCGACTGTGTTTCTGGCAACGCAGAAATTTTGATTATTACAGGTTACTTGCCAGTCGGAAAAAGCCTGCTGTGCGGGTGCAGCCCACAGAAACGTTATCGGGCACACACCCAGAATGAAAGCAAGCAAAACGCGGTAACGCATGAACAAAACAGCCCCGGAAGAGAATCGCAACACACAACCTGCGTATCTTCATGTTCCCGCGTCTGTCGCTCAATCGGATTTGTCGGATAGATTTATCTAAAATTTATTTTTTAACCCTAATAAAATCAATCCATTAGGCCAGAAGAGTGCAAATATTGCAGTAAAATCACCGCCTTGCCATCTCGTATCTCGCCGCTTTTCATCATTTCAAGAGCCAGTGCAAAGGGGAGTTCAAGTACCTCAATGTCTTCATCTTCCACGCCGCCGCCGCTATTGGCCCGGATGCTGTCATCATAGCGAGCGATAAAGAAATGTACGATTTCGGTGACGCCACCAGGAGACATATAGAGTTCAAATACTTTGCGAACCTCACTCACCGCATATCCCGTCTCTTCAACGGCCTCTTTGCGAATACAGACTTCCGGTTCATCGTCGTCCAGCAGGCCGGCGCAGGTTTCAATCAAACGGCCATCTTCGTTACCGTTAACCCAGGTTGCGACACGGAACTGGCGAATGAGGACCACGCTCTTTTTATCCGGGTTATACAGCAGGATCGTGGCGCCATTTCCCCTGTCATAAACTTCGCGTTTATGGCGGATCACGTCACCATTTTTGCGGGTCAAATCGTAGGTAATATTGCGAAGAATAAAATAGTTATCTGAAAGGACTTTATCTTTAATGACTTTAATGTTGAACGACATACCGACTCCACAGCGTAATACGGTCACTCTCATATTACGCTGCGAAGTCTGTTTTGTCGCGACGGGTAATCAGTGACCTTGCGGCGCTTTAACACCCAGCCAGTCCATCATCCCCTGTGCAGCATGGCGGCCTTCTGCCATTGCCGTCACCACTAAATCAGCACCGCGAACCGCATCGCCACCGGCGAAGATTTTCGGATTGGTGGTCTGGTAACGGTAGGCGCTGTTGACATTAGCCGCGATACGCCCCCAGTCATCGACCTGTACGCCGTGCGTTTCCAGCCACGGCATGGAGTGCGGATTGAAACCAAACGCCATAATGACGGCATCTGCTGGCATTACAAATTCACTGCCTTCGATCGGCACCGGACGGCGACGTCCCTTAGCATCCGCTTCACCCAACTGCGTTCGCAGCAGACGAACCCCCGTGACCTTGCCCGATTCATCCAGCTCAAGGTTGACCGGCTGGACGTTAAACTCGAACTCAGCCCCCTCTTCCCTGGCGTTTTTTACCTCTTTTTTCGAACCCGGCATATTGGCTTCATCGCGACGGTAGGCGCAGGTCACTTTGCTGGCTCCATGACGCAGCGATGTACGTACGCAATCCATCGCCGTATCGCCGCCACCCAGCACCACCACATTCAACCCGGCGGTATTGATAAATGGCTCCTCAGGCGAATCTGGTAGTCCCATCAGGTGCTTAGTGTTGGCGATGAGGAACGGCAGCGCGTCATAGACACCAGGCGCATCTTCATTCGGTAAATTCGCTTTCATCGACCGGTACGTACCGACGCCGACAAATACGGCGTCATACTCATCAAGTAAGGTCGCCAGGGTAATATCCCGACCAATTTCACAGTTGAGTTCAAAGCGAATGCCCATCGCACTGAAAATTTCCCGACGGCGTGCAAGCAGTGATTTATCGAGTTTGAAAGCCGGGATACCGAAAGTCAGCAGACCACCGATTTCCGGGTGGCGATCAAACACAGTGGCGTTCACGCCGTTACGCGCCAGCACATCCGCACAGGCAAGCCCGGCAGGCCCCGCGCCAATGATCGCAATGCGTTTATCTACCGCAGCCACATGCTTAAGATCAGGCCGCCAGCCTTTTGCCAGCGCCTGGTCGGAAATATAGCGTTCAATATTGCCGATAGTGACCGAACCGTAATCGTCACGAACGGTACAGGCCCCCTCGCACAGACGATCCTGCGGGCAGACGCGCCCGGTGACTTCGGGCAGGCAGTTGGTCTGATGGGATAACTCAACAGCCGCCGTGATATCTCCGGCTTTTACATGTTCAATCCACTGGGGAATATGATTGTGCAGCGGGCAGGTCCATTCACAAACGCTGTGCTCACCGCATTTCAGACAGCGCTCCGCTTCCCGCTGCGCCTGATCGGTACGGAATGGCAGATAGATTTCAGCAAAACCGGTTTTGCGAGCCGCCAGCGCCAGCTTATCGGGTTCACCACGCGGCGGCGTTTTGAGCATCTGTTTGACCTTGCGATCGTTAAATGCCGGGACCAGGGCCGCCATACTGTGCCACGGCTGTGCTTCCTGGCTGGCCGCGCGTAAACGGCGCGTTTTCGCGAGGTCCGCCAGATCATGACGACTTATCACCTGAATGGCCTGTGCCGGGCAATTTTGTGCGCAGGCGGGCCCTTCGGCGCGATCAACACAGAGGTCACATTTGTGTGCTGTGGCCTTTACCATGCCATTCCCGACCGGGGTGACGAGGATTTGCATGGTGCCGAAGGGGCACGCCACCGCACAGGATTTACAACCGATGCATTTATCCTGGTTAACTTGCACCGAATCATTTACACGACTAATTGCGCCGTTCGGACAACTGCGGGCACAGGGGGCGGCTTCACAATGATGACATGTTACCGCGCTGCGCTGGCGTTTATTCTTTACGACCGTAATTCGGGGATGAAAATGTTCGTGACTTAAAACGTGCTGTTCCTGATTATGCGCCATTACACACGCCACTTCACAGGCTCGACACCCTATACATTGCTGGCTGTTAGCCATAATAAAACGATTCATGGCAACCTTCTTTTCTGGTTTAATAAACCTTATTTTTAATATGACCAATGTATTTACCTGGGCTATTCGGCGCAGGCAATGTACATTTGCCCAGAAGCGTTACTTAATTGTCACGGGCATGTTGCAGATCAATTTATCGTGGCATAAATAAAAATTTTTCTCATTTGATGAGCCGCCCGGCGATGCCACTTCGTCCGACACACTTGGATAGCGGGAACTGCTGTTGTGACTGTAAAACGACCTGTTTCATCCAGCCTTGCCAGAGCCTTTTTTTATATCGTCCTGCTTTCGCTACTCTCAACGGGAGCGGCGTTATTGACGCTTGCCAGCAGCCTTCGCGACGCAGAAGCCGTCAATATTGCCGGTTCTCTGCGTATGCAAAGCTATCGCCTGGGATATGACCTGGAACGTGGCGCCGCAGAATTAAATGCCCATCGCCAAATCTATCGGCAATCACTGAACTCACCGGTATTACGCAAGTTAAACCACTGGTATGTGCCTGATATTGTTGGGCAACGCTATGCGCAATTGCAGGAAAGCTGGCAGGAGATGGATGAGCGATTAAGCGCAGGAGACACCGCATGGTATCAGCATAATATTCAGCAATATGTCGATAACATCGACCAGTTTGTTCTGGCGTTGCAACACTATTCGGAACGAAAAATGTTGCTGGTGCTGGGTATTTCGCTCATGGGTGCAATGGGGATCTTCTTGCTGGTCTTTTTTACGCTACGCCGTATTCGCCAGCAGGTAGTAAAACCGCTTACGCAACTGATGGTGGCAAGCCAGGAGATTCAGCAAGGGCATTTTACTTATCCATTACTTAATACCCATCTGGATAACGAACTGGGGCTCCTTGCATCCACTTTTGACCGAATGTCTGGTGAATTGCACAAACTCTACCGCACACTAGAAGCACAGGTCGCAGAAAAGACGCATGACCTGCAGGAAGCCCATCAACGCCTCGAAGTCTTGTATCAATGTTCGCAGGCGCTAAATACCAGCCAGATCGACGTGATGTGTTTTCGTCACATTCTGCAAATAGTCTACGAGCACGAAGCGGCAAGCTATCTGGAATTAACGATGGGCGATCACTGGTCTATTCATCACGGCGAGGCGCAGGAAGACCTTCCGCTTAACGCGTTACCGGTCGGCATGCAGGACAACATTTTTGGCGAATTACGCTGGCAAAGCGTCAATGTTCAGGCCTCTATGCCATTACTGCAAAGCGTAGCTACTATTATGGGGCGCGGGTTCTATTTTAATCAGGCGCAAAAACAGCAGCAGCAACTGATGTTGATGGAAGAACGTGCCACCATCGCCATGGAACTTCATGATTCCCTTGCACAGGTGCTTTCTTACCTGCGTATTCAACTGGCATTGCTCAAACGAGCGGTGCCCACGGAAAACGCGCCCGCCCAGACCATCATCGCCGATTTTTCACGTGCCCTGAACGATGCCTGGCGTCAACTGCGGGAATTATTGGCGGCCTTCCGCCTGACGGTATCCAAAAGCGATCTGCCCGCCGTACTGAATGAAGCAATGGAACTCCTGCAGAGCCAGACCACTGCGAAGCTCGAACTTGATTGCCGCCTGCCAACGCTTATGCTGGATGCCCAACAGCAGGTCAACATCCTGCAGATAGTGCGCGAGGCGGTTATCAACGCGATTAAGCATGCAGATGCCACTACCATTACCGTTAGTTGCGTTACTGACCCGGACGGTCAGTATTCGGTTTATATACGCGACAACGGCAAGGGAATCGACAGTACTGATGAGCCTCAGGGACACTACGGACTGAACATAATGCGCGAGCGAGCGAGCCGCCTTGGTGGCACATTGACCTTTACGCGCCCGCCCGGCGGTGGGACATTAGTCGAGCTTCGGTTCCCGGCACCACGCAGTCTTAAAAGTCAGCAAACGTAAGGAAAAGAAAAGAATTCCAGAAATGGAAGAGGCAAAACGGGGATGAAAGGTACTCTGCATAATTGTGCCTTGAAAAAGAATGATAATTTACATTTTCTCCTTTTTTTCTCCACGTTTGCTTTATCTCTTCCCGCTACATTGAGCACACACTCATTGATTCCAGCAATGTCAAAATAACAATGCGCAGCAAAACAACGAGGTCTTGTTTCTGATGGCGAATTTTTTTATTGATCGCCCCATTTTTGCGTGGGTACTGGCGATCCTGATCTGTTTGACCGGAACCCTTGCCATTATTTCTCTGCCGGTAGAGCAATACCCTAACCTGGCCCCGCCTAATGTCCGTATTACCGCAAACTACCCAGGCGCTTCAGCCCAGACGCTGGAAAACACCGTAACGCAGGTTATCGAACAGAACATGACCGGCCTCGATAATCTGATGTATATGTCATCACAGAGTAGTAGCGCCGGGCAGGCCACGATTACACTCAGTTTCACCGCCGGCACAGACCCCGATGAGGCCGTGCAGCAGGTACAAAACCAGCTGCAATCTGCCCTGCGTAAGCTACCTCAGGCAGTGCAGAACCAGGGGGTGACGGTACGAAAAACCGGAGATACCAACATCCTGACGCTGGCGTTTGTCTCCACCGACGGCTCGATGGATAAACAAGATATCGCTGACTATGTCGCCAGTAATATTCAGGATCCCATAAGCCGTGTGAATGGTGTTGGCGATATCGACGCCTACGGTTCGCAGTATGCTATGCGTATCTGGCTCGATCCAGCGAAGCTTAACAGCTACCAGATGACCACCGACGATGTGACCAGCGCGATTAAATCCCAGAACGCCCAGGTCGCTGTTGGTCAGCTTGGCGGATCACCATCGGTAGACCGTCAGGCGCTGAACGCCTCGATTAACTCACAATCGCTACTCCAGACACCGCAGCAGTTTCGTAATATCACGTTGCGGGTCAATCAGGATGGTTCAGAAGTCCGCCTTGGCGATGTCGCAGAGGTTGAACTGGGCGCGGAGAAGTATGACTTCCTGAGCCGCTTTAACGGTCTCGCCGCCTCCGGACTTGGGATTAAGCTGGCCTCCGGTGCGAATGAGATGGCGACCTCGGAATTAGTGCTGAAACGGCTGGATGAACTGTCGCAATATTTTCCGCATGGCCTGGAATACCGTGTCGCCTACGAGACAACCTCTTTCGTTAAAGAATCTATCATCGACGTAGTGAAAACGCTGCTTGAAGCTATCGCGCTGGTCTTCCTCGTGATGTATCTGTTTTTGCAGAATTTCCGCGCGACGCTCATTCCTACCATTGCCGTCCCGGTGGTGTTGATGGGGACATTCGCCGTTCTCTACGGCTTTGGCTATAGCATCAATACCCTCACCATGTTTGCGATGGTCCTCGCCATCGGCCTGTTAGTGGATGATGCAATTGTGGTGGTGGAAAACGTTGAACGTATCATGAGCGAGGAAGGCCTTTCGCCCAGGGAAGCGACACGAAAATCGATGGGGCAAATCCAGGGTGCTCTGGTGGGCATCGCAATGGTTCTTTCGGCGGTATTTGTCCCCATGGCGTTCTTCGGTGGTACCACCGGGGCGATTTATCGTCAGTTCTCCATTACTATCGTTTCAGCCATGGTGCTATCGGTACTGGTGGCGATGATCCTCACGCCCGCCCTGTGTGCCACGCTGCTAAAACCTTTGCATAAAGGCGAGCACCATGGGGAAAAAGGTTTCTTCGGCGCCTTTAACCGCATGTTTAACCGCAATGCCGATCGTTACGAAAATGGCGTAGCGAAAATTCTGCATCGTAGCCTGCGCTGGATCCTGCTCTACGTTTTTTTGCTGGGCGCAATGGTGTTTTTATTCCTGCGCCTGCCAACGTCTTTTTTACCGCTTGAAGATCGTGGGATGTTTCTGGCATCCATCCAATTGCCAAGCGGCGCAACGCAGCAGCAGACACTCAAGGTGGTGCAAAAGGTTGAAGATTACTTCTTCAGACACGAGAAGGACAATGTCGCCTCCGTGTTCGCCACCGTCGGTTCAGGCCCTGGTGGTAACGGCCAGAACGTCGCACGTATGTTTGTACGCCTGAAAGACTGGGATGAACGCGATCCAAAAACAGGAAGCTCCTTTGCCATCATTGAACGTGCCACCAAAGCGTTTCGCGATATCAAGGAGGCCCGTGTCATTGCCAGTAGCCCTCCGGCAATCAGTGGGCTGGGCAGCTCTGCTGGTTTCGATATGGAATTGCAGGATCACGCCGGGGCCGGGCACGACGCGCTGATGGCGGCGCGCGACAAACTGATTCAAATGACCGACAGCAATAAGATGCTGACTCGCGTGCGTCACAACGGCCTCGATGACAGCCCGCAATTACAGGTAGATATTGATCAACGTAAAGCGCAGGCGTTGGGGGTTTCAATTGATGATATCAATGACACGCTGCAAACCGCCTGGGGTTCGAGTTATGTGAATGACTTTATGGACCGCGGCCGCGTGAAGAAAGTCTACGTCCAGTCAGCAGCAAAATACCGCATGCTGCCGGGTGACATTAACCTCTGGTATGTACGCAACAGCAGCGGCGGTATGGTGCCCTTCTCTGCCTTTGCTTCGTCACACTGGGAAACCGGCTCTCCGCGTCTGGAACGCTACAACGGCTATGCGGCAGTAGAGATTGTGGGTGAAGCGGCACCAGGCATCAGTACCGGTACGGCCATGGATACCATGGAAAAACTGGTTAGCCAGATTCCCGGAGGCTTCGGTCTGGAGTGGACGGCAATGTCCTACCAGGAGCGTTTATCAGGCTCACAGGCACCGGCGCTTTATGCTATCTCTCTGCTGGTGGTATTCCTCTGTCTGGCCGCGCTGTATGAAAGCTGGTCAGTGCCCTTCTCGGTGATGCTGGTCGTGCCGCTCGGGGTCATTGGTGCTCTGCTCGCCACCTGGATGCGTGGGCTGGAAAATGACGTCTACTTTCAGGTGGGTCTGTTGACGGTTATCGGACTGTCGGCGAAGAACGCCATCCTGATTGTCGAGTTCGCCAACGAAATGAACCAGAAAGGTCAGGATCTGCTTTCTGCCACACTGCATGCCTGCCGTCAGCGTCTGCGCCCTATCCTGATGACCTCTCTGGCCTTCGTCTTTGGCGTTTTGCCAATGGCAACCAGTACAGGCGCAGGCTCCGGTAGCCAGCATGCAGTGGGCACCGGGGTAATGGGCGGGATGATTTCAGCAACCGTGCTGGCTATCTTCTTTGTTCCTCTGTTCTTTGTGCTGGTCAGACGGCGCTTCCCGCTGAAAGAACGTCAGGAATAATGATCAAATAAAAAGGCGACCTGATGAGGTCGCCTTTTACTGCGTGATTAATTTCACACTTTTATCGTTTTAAGCAATCACTGCTTTTATGATTCCTCTGGAAATTATTTACGAAGCATGCCTTCGATAAAGTCTTTCCAGTTCCCCAGTTCACGTTCAATCATAACTACCTCTCTTATTATTATGCGTATTCTACGAGAACCCGACATCGCTGTGAAGATATTTCAGCCAATTACTTTGATTGGCCTCTCATAGTATTTGCATCGACGAAATAACTATGCACCAATATTCGGCTATTTAATGTGAGCAATAGCAACATTCAGAAACATTTCGCCTCACCCCTGATGTACGCTGGGCCACAGCGTCATTACGCTGTAGTCAGAATGTATCTCTGGAGTAGCCAATTAGATGATTTTTTGCCATCAGGTGAATTTTTTGTTTATTTAACCACCTGGTTAGGCTTTCGGATGAGATCATTTTTACGATATTAATTATCACCCTTAGTATTTCTTCAAACTAGTACATATTGCTGATGGCAAACCCTGGCGGCTAAATTTAATAACCGGAAGTATGATTACCCTGCGAATGAAATGATATTATATGTTTCTTCGCCCAACATTATTCTAATTTATTGGGCAATTAACCAAAGATAAGACAAAAGGATTCACTATGCTCACTCTGTTTGGCATCAAAAATTGCGACACCATCAAAAAAGCCCGTCGCTGGCTGGAAGCGCATCAGGTCGATTATCGGTTCCATGACTACCGCGCAGACGGCCTTGATGCCGATCTATTGCAGCAATTTATTGCAGAACTGGGGTGGGAAGCGTTGCTGAATACCCGGGGGACCACCTGGCGCAAACTGGATGAATCGCTGCGCGCAACCATTACAAACGCGGATTCCGCAGCCGCGCTGATGTTAGAAATGCCGGCAATTATCAAACGCCCATTGCTCTGCGCGCCCGGTAAGCCTATGCTGCTGGGTTTCAATGAATCCAGTTATGAGACGTTTATCAACGAGGTGTAGTTTATGTCGTGCCCGGTTATTGAGCTGACGCAACAGCTTATTCGTCGCCCTTCTCTGAGCCCCGATGACGCAGGGTGTCAGGCGTTAATGATCGAACGTCTTCGCGCCATCGGTTTTACCATTGAGCCGATGAATTTTGGCGACACACTGAATTTCTGGGCATGGCGTGGACAAGGTGAAACGCTGGCCTTCGCCGGACACACTGACGTTGTGCCTTCCGGTGATGCAGACCGCTGGATCAATCCACCGTTTGAACCGACCATCCGCGATGGCATGCTGTTTGGTCGCGGCGCGGCCGACATGAAAGGCTCACTGGCGGCCATGGTTGTCGCCGCTGAACGTTTTGTTGCGACTCACCCAAATCACAAAGGCCGTCTGGCGTTTCTCATCACGTCTGATGAAGAGGCCAGCGCTGCAAACGGCACGGTGAAAGTGGTTGAAGCCTTAATGGCGCGCAACGAGCGCCTGGACTACTGTCTGGTGGGCGAACCATCCAGTACCGAAGTGGTGGGCGATGTGGTCAAAAATGGCCGTCGCGGGTCGCTGACCTGTAACTTAACCATTCACGGGGTGCAGGGCCATGTCGCCTATCCGCATCTGGCCGATAACCCGGTACATCGCGCGGCGCCGATGCTCAATGAGCTGGTGGCGATCGAATGGGATCAGGGGAATGAATATTTTCCGCCGACCAGCATGCAGGTCGCGAATATTCAGGCAGGCACCGGCAGCAACAACGTAATTCCGGGCGATCTTTACCTGCAGTTTAATTTCCGCTTTAGCACCGAGCTTACCGATGCGATGATCAAAGAACGCGTTGCCGCACTGCTGGAGAAGCATCAGTTACGCTACACCATTGACTGGTGGCTTTCTGGTCAGCCTTTCCTTACCGGTCGCGGCAAGCTGGTGGATGCGGTGGTTAACGCCGTTGAGCACTATAATGAGATTAAACCGCAGCTGTTAACCACTGGCGGTACATCAGATGGTCGCTTTATTGCGCGTATGGGTGCACAGGTCGTGGAACTGGGGCCGGTTAACGCTACTATTCATAAAATCAATGAATGTGTGAACGCTGCCGATTTACAGCTGCTCGCGCGTATGTATCAACGCATTATGGAACAACTCATCGCCTGACGGGGAGGGACGCATGGACTGGCTAGCGAAATACTGGTGGATTCTGGTGCTGGTTTTTTTACTCGGCGTACTGCTGAATGTGATCAAAGATCTCAAACGTGTCGATCACAAAAAATTTCTCGCCAACAAACCCGATCTACCGCCGCATCGTGATTTTAACGATAAGTGGGATGATGAGGACGACTGGCCAAAAAAAGACCAGAAAAAGTAACCCCGCCTGATCTGCCCGGCCGCAGTGCGCGCCGGGCATGTTTTAATTAGATCAATTCAATAATGTCATCATCGTCCGGTTTACCGCCGCTCAGCGCTTCATCAAAATAGTGCTTAGGTACGGTATAACGCAGATGGTCGAGGGCGAACTGTAAACTACGATCGTCTATCGCATGCCCTAAATCCTCAACAATATCGAGCGTCACATCGCCGCCTGCACGCAGTAGCGCTTCCTGAGCGGCAACCGCATGCGCCAAATCAATAACACGGTCTTCACCACCGTGAATCAGGTGGATAGTCGATGCCGTCGAGGCCGTTTGCGGCAGGCTGGCGTAGCGACCATTAAAAGCGATTACGCGGGATGCCAAATCGGGCTGCGCTTTAACCCCTTCCAGTGCCATGATGGAGCCTTGCGAGAAACCAATCAGGGCGGTGGCCAGTGCGCTGACGCCGCTTTGCTGTTGCCAGTAGCGAACCGTTTCAATAAATACCGGCATGATGGCATCAATACGCGCCTGACGATTCTCTTCGGTAACACCCTGCACAGAGAACCACTGACGTCCGGTCGGTCCACAGGGTTCTGTCCCCCCGACGCTGACAATCATCGCTTCCGGAAACAGCGGCGCGAAGTAGCGGGCTATCTGCCCCATGTTCGCCGGGTTATCGCCAACGCCATGAAAGAACAGCAATAATTGTTTCGCGGCGCTTTCCGGTTGTTGAACAACAAAATGGTCATGTTTCATGGCGGTCTCCTTAATTCGTTGCCTGCAGTTTACGCCGGGGAGGAATAATCACCATGCCATTTAACTGAATGAGTTAGTTAAAAAAATTGCAGTTGGCGAACCTGCTCTTTCAGCAAAATTGTCTGCTCAGGGTCGAGTAAAGACAGCGCCGAAGCGGCCTCCTGGCGCTGCGTTACAAGTAAGGCTTTACGCCCCGAAAGGCCCCGTACACGACAGATATCTGCCTCACTGCGCTTCTCAGTAAGCTGCATCCGTAATGCGTTGAGGGGCAAATCAACCTGCACCAGCAATCGTTGCAACGCCCCTGTTGCCGAAGAAAGCGGGCGATGGGCAAACGCAAACCCGGCCAGCTCCAGCCAGTCATCATCATTAAGGGTAGTCTGTGGATTGACGGCCAGCGGTAACTTTTCCCCTCTCCAGGCATCAAGCCAGGGTAAATCCCGCGCCAGTCTGCGCTGCTCATTGTCTACCAGTGCCTGCCCTGCTGCCGTCAGCGGTAGCAGGGCCATGGCGGTATAGCAGCCACTGCTGGCCTCCCGATGGCTGCCAAGTCTGACAAGGTGGAAGCCGCATCGCTGCCAGAAATCCCACAGCGCGGCCGTGTAGCCGAAACTCACCGAGAGATAATCACAACCCGTCACATGCTGACGGGCATGCGCAATTAATGCCTGCCCCAGCCCTTCCCGCTGACGTGACGGATGGACCGCAATACGGCTCACGCGTAAGCCGCGCAACGTCGCCGCAAGCGGACTGCCACCGTGGGCTGCCAGCGACTGCGCCACCAGATTACCGCGAGGACGACGAAATCCCGCCCAGACCGCCCGACTGAGTCCGGCGGACAATCCCCCCTCTTCCACCAGCCAGAGCGCTGCCAGTAATGCACCAGGGGTTTTCGTGAGCCAGAAATGTTGCCCCGGCGCATCCATCATACGACGCAAATCCAGAGGAGAGGTGCGGTAATGGGCGCTGGTAAGCAGGCGATAGAGCGCCGCCGGAAGCGAGGGTTGCGTAGACCACGCAGATTGTTCGAGCGAAAGGGTCGTCGCCTCGCCCACCGGTTGCGCCAGCGCCGACGCATCGTCAAACAACAATACCGTGCTGATAAACGCTTCCAGTGGACAGCCTTCTGCCCAGCGCAGTGGTGTATGCAACTCGCGATGAATGAGATGAGGAAAACCAGCACAGAATTTCAGTAAGAAGCCCTGCCCGGTACCTTCGTAACCCTGTACCGTGGTGGTTAACAATACATAACGGAAAGCTGAAACGAGCGTTGTCAGCAGCGGCCCAGGAATGGCCGCCGCCTCATCGACAATTAACCAGTCGGCCAGAGGCTGACCATGGATAATGTGTGCCAGTAAGGCATCCGGAGCCATAAAATTAATCTCTCCGGCATAGGATGCCAGTACATCGGTTGCAGCACGCCCCGGCGCGGTAACGATGGCCTGCGTCGCCAGACGCGCAAGATGCATACCCGCCAGTGCTGATTTCCCTCGCCCGCGCGGTGCCGTCACTACCATAACGCCTGGCGGCATAGCGGCAAGTTCAGCCAGAACCTCCGCCTGTTCCCGTTCGGGTGCGCCTGTCGCTGCGTGCCAGGCAGGACGCGCAGAAAACGCAGGCAAAGAGAATGAATATGAGTGTGACCAGAGAATGACATTTTCGTCCTGGCGCAGTGCCCGACAAAAGTGTTCAACAAAGCGCGGTGTGGCAATCGGCTCGGCGGTATCACTCCAGCGACAACTGTCGTTATCAGGCCGTTGCGCCCATGCATCCAGCGGCGGTGTAAGCAAGACCAGAAAACTGCCCGGTTTCAGCGTACCACTGAGCGCTGCCAGCGCGGCGACATCAAAACCGTAACGGGCATCCAGCACGGCATGGGTGAATTCGCGGCCAAGCAGTGTGGTTAGCGCCCGCGGCGCGCAGTGGAGAGGCCAGTCGGTTGCTTCACCCACCCACAGCCAGTCGCCGGGTAATAAAACCCGAAGATCATTAGCCTGCTGCAGACACACCTCATCCTCATCCGCGATAACCAGCAAACGTCGGATCCCCTCGTCTGCCATGCGGGCGCATAAGGCTGCTAATGACATTCACATGTCCTGGCTTGCAATATCACAGCTTACCGCTAAACGTATCGCACTGAGCCGGTTCGCCGCTGTCCATTCCGCGTTTGAACCAGTTATAACGCTGTTCAGAGGTGCCATGTGTGAACGTATCGGGGATAACCAGCCCCTGGCTGCGTTTCTGTAAGCGATCGTCACCCATTGCGGTGGCCGCATTCAACGCCTCTTCCAGATCGCCTGCATCTAACACGCCTTGCTGCTCCATGCTGTGTCCCCAGACCCCGGCGTAGCAATCGGCTTGCAATTCCAGACGTACCGATAACGCATTGGCCTCGGTTTGCGACGCGTTTTGCTGGAGCTGGCGTACCTTAGCCTCAGTACCGAGTAATTTTTGCACGTGATGTCCGACTTCATGAGCAATAACATATCCCTGAGCGAAATCACCGTTCGCCCCAAGTTTGTGCTTCATGTCGTCATAAAAGGAGAGATCAATATAGACTTTACTGTCGGCAGGGCAATAAAACGGCCCCATGACGGATTGCCCGGTACCGCAGCCTGTTGTAATCCGGTTACGGTACATAACCAGTTTGGGTTGCTGATAATGGCGCCCCATTTTTTCAAAAAGCTGTCCCCAGGTGTCTTCGGTCGTCGCAAAGATAACACTGGTGAATTTCGCCGCTTCATCTTCTTGCGGGCTGATGGAGCGCTGCTGAGAACTGGTATTAACCGGTTCCCCGGTGATTAGGCCCGTTAAATCCACGCCGTAGTAACTGGCGAAAATCACAATCACCAACAGAATAATGCCGCCCTTACCGCCCGGCAGGCGAAATCCTGGCCCCCGAATAACGGGTCCACCCGATTCATCGCGCCGATCTTCAATATTGTTACTTTCACGACGCCCTTGCCAGCGCATAACCACCTCATTATCTAACGTATTAATAATGATCGTAGGCGGTTGCGGGGAGGATTACCATAAGAAAAAGAGGCGGGAACCAGAGGATGCGGACACCCTCTGGCTTACAACGTATTATCGCTTAGTCGAGTTTAACACCCAGACGATGGGCAACGGCTTCGTATGCTTCAATCACGCCGCCCAGACTCTGACGGAAACGGTCTTTGTCCATTTTTGCCAGCGTTTCTTTATCCCACAGACGGCTACCGTCCGGAGAGAACTCATCGCCCAGAACCACTTCGCCTTTGAACAGACCGAACTCCAGTTTGAAGTCGACCAGGATCAGGCCTGCGTCATCAAACAGTTTTTTCAACACATCGTTCGCTTTGTAAGTAAGCTCTTTCATGCGCGCCAGGTTCTCTTTGCTCACCCAGCCAAACGTTTCGCAGTAGGACTCGTTTACCATCGGGTCATGCATGGCATCGTTTTTCAGGAACAGATCGAATAACGGCGGGTTCAGTTCGATCCCCTCTTCAATCCCTAAACGTTTTACCAGCGAACCCGCAGCACGGTTACGCACCACACACTCTACCGGTACCATGTCCAGCTTTTTCACCAGGCATTCGGTATCGGACAACAACGCTTCCATCTGAGTCGGGATGCCCGCTTCTGCCAGTTTGCTCATAATGAAATGGTTGAATTTGTTGTTAACCATGCCTTTACGCTCGAACTGCTCGATACGCGCGCCGTCCCCTGCTGACGTATCATTGCGGAATTCGAGCACCAACAGGTCCGGGTTTTCCGTGCTGTATACGGTCTTCGCTTTGCCACGATACAACTCAGCTTGCTTTTGCATCTTTGTCACTCCAGGTGTGATGATTTAACTAAAAAAAGCTATTTTACACCGACGCACACGTTTGCGTCAGCCAAATAAAAAAAGGCCGGAAATTTCCGGCCCTTATTCTTACTTGTTAAACGCGGCCTCAAACGCTGCCACCAGGGCATCGTTTTGCGACTGGGTTAACGTATGTCCTTTCGGGTCGATAAACTGGAGGCTACTGCGGTTATCCAGATCACCTACCTGCAGTTTGTAGTCGCCAGACGCCAGGCCCGGGTCACGCGCGCCCAGATCGCGCCATGCGCTATCGGACAGCGGTTTATAGGTTACCGCAACGCTGCCGGTAGAGCGCGTGCTGTCGGTCACCTTCATGCCCACTTTTTCCAGCACTGTCGGCAGACGCTGCCATACGATGTTGAACGGACCGCGCACCACCAGCATCGGCAGACCGGTATCATCCGCACCAGACTGAACATCAAGCGACTTCACGCTGCGGTTTTCGGCAGCTGCCTGTGCGTCAGTGGATGTTTTATCCAGGCTCTGGGAGATAACGTTCAGCATTTCCGTACTGTAACGCTGTAACGATGCGCTATCTGCAACCGGCTTACCCGCCTGCTCCAGGTTTACGAGTTTAACGGTCACCGCCTGCTGATAACCCTGCGGTTTCACCGAGATTTGATAACGGCCACGATACTGCTGATCTTCATCGAGGCGGTTCCAGTCAACCCAGTCAGTCGTTAAGGTCTGGCTGGCGTCGTCACGCTTCGCGATGGCGTAGTTTTTCGCCTGAATAATGCTGACAACCTGCGGCCACAGGTTTGTGTTGCGGCCATTTTCAACCAACAGGGTTGCCGTATCGCCAGTAAACTGAGTGCGCGCACCCGTTACCAGCGCCAGCGGCTGTGCCGGCGGACGAATATCCAGCTCTTTACCCACAGCACCACTGCCGTTAGTGGCAGGAATGTTATATTCGCCATTCTGCACCGGCAGGATCATGCCAGCAGGCGCATGAAGTTCCGCAAGCGGCGCGGCATCCAGATAGGACTCGTCACCACTGACCTGACGTTTGTAGCGTGAATCCGAACTGCAGGCAGCGAGTAACATCACAAATGAAACTCCCGCCACCTTCGCCAGGCGCGACTTCTGTACTGAGTAAGCCATCAAATCTCCCTAAACTTTACAGCAATCCGGCATGCTTAAGCGCGGAGCGAACCACTTCACGACCGTGATCGGTGATCGGTGTCATCGGCAGGCGCAGCGTATCGGTTGCCACAAGCCCCAACTCCTTACATGCCCATTTCACAGGGATAGGATTGGGTTCGACAAATAGTTTGTTATGTAACGGCATCAGGCGCTTGTTGATCACGCGCGCTTCGGCGAACTGCCCTTCCGCTGCCAGTTTGCACATGTCGGCCATGTCACGTGCCGCCACGTTCGAGGTAACGGAAATAACGCCGTGACCACCGAGTTGCATAAAGTCCATCGCGGTTGCATCGTCGCCGCTGAGCAGCAGAAAGTCATCTGAAACCAGCTCTTTGATCTGATGAACGCGACTTAAGTTCCCGGTTGCTTCTTTAATACCGATAATATTTTTGATTTCCGCCAGACGACCCACGGTTTCCGGCAGCAAATCGCAGCCGGTGCGCGATGGCACATTATACAGAATCTGGGGCAGATCGGTGTGTCCAGCGATGGCTTTGAAGTGCTGGAACAGGCCTTCCTGTGTCGGACGGTTGTAATAAGGGGTTACTGTCAGACAGCCCACAATGCCGCTGTCATTGAAACGTTGAGTCAGGCTGATGGCCTCCGCGGTGGCGTTTGCGCCAGTACCTGCGATGACAGGAATACGCCCGTCTGCCAGTTCCAGCGTCATCATCACCACATCCCCATGCTCTTCATGGCTGAGCGTGGCGGATTCCCCGGTCGTTCCTACAGAAACAATCGCCGATGTTCCACTGGCGACATGGTAATCAATCAGTTTTTTCAGGCTTGGCCGACAGACTTTACCGTTATCATCCATTGGCGTAACAAGCGCGACTATACTTCCCGTGAACATGGGCCATCCTCTGTGCAAACAAGAATCTCAATGGTACGTGTGGTGCTGTAATAAAAGCAAGTGACGTGAGGCGTTCCGGCGGTTGTATGCCGGTTTTTTTTATGCTTTCCTTATGATTATCTCAGGTTTGACAGGAAGCACAGGTTTGACTGCCTCATCACAACATTTTCTGGTTATTACTGCGCTGGGTGCCGACAGGCCGGGTATCGTTAATACCATCACGCGCCACGTCAGCAGTTGCGGTTGCAATATTGAAGACAGTCGTCTGGCCATGCTGGGGGAAGAGTTCACATTTATTATGCTGCTCTCTGGCTCCTGGAATGCCATTACGCTGATTGAATCAACATTGCCGCTTAAAGGCGCGGAGCTGGATTTATTGATCGTGATGAAGCGTACCGCCGCTCGCCCCCGTCCTGCCATGCCTGCCACCGTCTGGGTTCAGGTGGAAGTGCCTGATTCGCCGCATCTGATTGAGCGTTTTACTGCCTTGTTCGACACCTTTCAGATGAACATCGCTGAGCTGGTCTCCCGCACACAACCGGGTGACGACACCAGGGCCGCGCAGCTTTTTATTCAGATAACCGCTCACAGTCCTGCGTCGCAGGACGCATCAAACATTGACCAGGCATTCAAAGCCCTATGTACAGAATTGAATGCACAAGGCAGTATAAACGTGGTCAACTATTCACAGCATGATGAACAGGATGGAGTTAAGTAATGAATCCACTGAAAGCCGGTGATATCGCACCGAAATTTAGCTTGCCGGATCAAGACGGAGAACAAGTAAATTTGGCCGACTTCCAGGGACAGCGTGTTCTGGTGTATTTCTACCCGAAAGCTATGACGCCAGGCTGTACCGTACAGGCATGCGGCCTGCGCGATAACATGGATGATTTGAAGAAAGCGGGCGTTGAAGTACTGGGTATCAGCACTGACAAACCGGAAAAACTTTCCCGTTTCGCCGAAAAAGAGTTGCTGAACTTCACGCTGCTGTCCGATGAAGATCACCAAATTTGCGAACAGTTTGGCGTCTGGGGTGAGAAGTCCTTTATGGGCAAAACCTACGACGGCATTCACCGCATTAGTTTCCTTGTCGACGCGGATGGCAAAGTCGAGCATGTTTTTGATGATTTCAAAACCAGCAATCATCACGACATCGTGCTCAACTGGCTGAAAGAGAACCCCTGAGCGGGCTCATATTGCGCCACCACTCTTTCGGGCGTCCCGTCTATGGCCGCCCTTTTTCCCTGCCTCTCGCCTTTGCCTTCCCCGGCAATTATTTGAAGTTGATCACACTTTATCATTCATTTCGACACTAGTGCCGACAACGGGTTACTTCTCGTTCAGCCCTGACCATCACTTTTGTTGACTCGCCACCTGAAATTATAACAACCATCTGATAAATAAAGATTTTAACATCTGGCATGACTTGTGCTTAAGAAGGCTCAACGATTTTCTTGCTTTCTTCTCAAGGAGCCGACATGAACCGCTTTGTGATTGCAAATCCCGAGTGGTGTATAGGATGCAATACCTGCCTTGCTGCGTGTTCGGATGTTCATAAGATTGAAGGGTTGCAGTACCACCCACGATTAACGCTGGTTAAAACGGACACCAAAACCGCGCCGGTCATGTGCCGACACTGTGACGATGCCCCCTGCAAACAGGTTTGCCCGGTAAACGCGATTTCCTTTAAGGATGACGCGGTCTATCTCAACGAAACGCTCTGTATCGGCTGCAAACTCTGCGGTCTGGTCTGTCCGTTCGGTGCGATTACCCCGTCAGGAAGCCGCCCGGTCAATATTCCTGCACGCTACGAAAACTTCGTTCCGGAAGAACAGCTCCGGGATGTTCCTGCCAGTCCGCAAACCATGCAGCCGTTTTTGCGCTGGAACGCGGGCGTGCAGACCATCGCCGTCAAATGCGACCTCTGCCACTTCCTTCCAGAAGGCCCCGCCTGCGTCAGATCCTGTCCGACACATGCGCTGCATCTGGTGCAGGAAGATGCAATCAACAAACAGTTGAAAGCACGCAGGCTCCTGGCCGCGCTCAACACGACGGATATGACCTTCGACTCTTCTTCACCCACGCCGGAGCAACGCTAATGGATGCCCTGCAATTATTGATGTGGTCAATCTTGTTATATGTCGCTGGCGGCGTCGCGTCATTGTTACTGGCCCGGCAAGAAGAACTGGCGATTAAGGTGGCCGGTCTGTCGGCAATGGCCGGCGGATTACTCGGTCTGGCGAGCGCCGTCACTGCGTTAACGGGTACGGAAACGCTGCACTGGCAGGCCATCGGCCCCTTCGCATTTGCCCACTTTATCGTGCGCATGGACAGCCTCGCCGCCTTTATGGTGCTGGTGATTTCCCTGCTGGTGACCGTCTGCGGCCTCTATTCGCTCTCCTACGTGCGCGAGTATGTCGGCAAAGGCGTCGGCGCGATGGGCTTCTTTATGAATCTGTTCATCGCATCGATGGTCGGCCTGGTGGTGATGGACAACGCATTCTGGTTCATCGTGCTGTTTGAAATGATGTCGCTGGCCTCCTGGTTTTTGGTCATCACCGAGCAGGACGACGAATCCATTCACGCCGGCCTGCTCTATTTCTTTATCGCCCACGCTGGTTCGGTGCTGATTATGGTTGCCTTCTTCCTGATGTGGCGACAGAGCAACAGCCTGGATTTCGCCAGTTTCCGCGAACTGTCGCTGTCACCGGGTGTTGCCTCCGCAGTCTTCCTGCTGGCGTTCTTTGGTTTTGGCGCTAAAGCGGGGATGCTGCCATTGCACAGTTGGTTGCCGCGCGCACACCCGGCAGCGCCGTCACACGCGTCGGCATTAATGTCGGGTGTGATGGTCAAAATCGGCATCTTCGGGATTATCAAAGTCGGTATCGACCTGCTCGGGCATAGCGGTATTCCGCTGTGGTGGGGTGTGGTGGTACTGGCCTTTGGTGCAGTGTCGTCGGTGCTGGGTGTCCTCTACGCGCTGGCAGAGCATGACATTAAACGCCTGCTTGCCTGGCACACCGTTGAAAACATCGGCATCATTTTGATGGGCGTTGGCGTCGGCATGGCTGGCATTGCGCTCCATCATCCGGTTATCGCCGCCGTGGGTCTGCTGGGCGCCTTGTTCCACCTGCTCAACCACGCGCTGTTTAAAGGGCTGCTGTTCCTCGGCGCCGGAGCGATTATTTTCCGCCTGCACACGCGGGATATGGAAAAAATGGGCGCACTGGCCAAACGGATGCCGTGGACCGCAGGTGCATTCCTGATTGGCTGTCTGGCGATTTCCGCCATGCCGCCGCTCAATGGCTTTATCAGTGAATGGTATACCTACCAGTCGCTTTTCTCCCTCACCCGCGTGGACGCCATTATTCCCCGGCTGGCAGGCCCCATCGCCATCGTTATGCTGGCTATCACTGGCGCGCTGGCCGCGATGTGCTTCGTCAAAGTCTACGGTGTGAGTTTTTGCGGTAACGCCCGCAGCGAAAAAGCCGACCATGCCCGGGAAGTGCCCTGGCCGATGGTGATTGCCATGTGTCTGCTGGCGCTGTTTTGCGTACTGGCAGGTGTCGGGGCAAATCTCGTTGCACCACACCTGTTGCACATTGCCCAGTCGCTTTCCTCTCAGGAAACGCTGGCCGTGGCGCAAGGCGCAACGCTGATGCCAGGCGACGCGCAGCAGGCAGTATTGACGCCATCGGTGGTCTTCCTGCTGCTTATCGCGATGCCCGTGCTGCCGGGCCTGTTCTGGTATATCAATCGTCACACCCGTGGCAATTTCCGGCGCACCGGTGATGCATGGGCATGCGGTTACGCCTGGGAAAAAGGCATGGCGCCGTCTGCCGGTAGCTTTACACAGCCCCTGCGCGTGGTCTTTGGCCCGCTGTATCGCATGCGTAAACAGCTCGATCCTGCCCAGCCGCTACAGCGCAGCCTGGACGGTGTGACTGTTGCTGCGACCTGCACAGAGCCGTTCTGGGACGACAAAATCATCCTGCCTCTGGTCGGGATAACCAAACGTATTGCCCGTGCGGTGCAGTATCTGCAAAGCGGCGACTTCCGTCTCTATTGCCTGTATGTGATTGCCGCGCTGGTGATCCTGCTGCTGACTATCGCCGTCTAAGGAGGGAGAGAAGATGATACAACCAACCCCTGACTGGTCACTGGGTCTGTTTGCCCTCTGCCAGGCGGCGTTTCTGCTGGCACTAACGCCACTATTTACCGGGATCTCCCGGCAGATCCGCGCGCGGATGCACTCTCGCCAGGGTCCGGGCCTCTTACAGGACTACCGCGATCTACAAAAATTGCTTAAGCGCCAGGAGGTGGCTCCGGCCTCGTCCGGCATGATGTTCCGCGTCATGCCCTGGGTGCTGTTGAGCAGCATGCTGGTGGTGGCAATGACACTACCGCTGTTTGTGCGTACCTCGCCTTTCGCGGGTGCGGGCGACTTAATCACCCTGATTTATCTGTTCGCCTTATTCCGTTTCTTCTTTGCCCTCTCCGGCCTCGATACCGGCAGTCCGTTTTCCGGCATTGGCGCCAGCCGCGAATTGACACTCGGCATCCTGGTGGAACCGATGTTGATTCTCTCGCTGCTGGTGCTGGCGCTGCTGGCAGGGTCGACCAATATCGGCGCTATCAGCACCACGCTGGCGGCCGGTTGGGTCTCCCCGGTTGCCACGCTGCTGGCGATGCTCGCCTGCGGATTCGCCTGTTTTATCGAGATGGGCAAAATCCCCTTCGATGTGGCAGAGGCGGAACAAGAGTTACAGGAAGGGCCGCTGACCGAATACTCCGGGGCCGGGCTGGCGCTGGTTAAATGGGGGATCGGTCTGAAACAGGTGGTGATGGCCTCGCTGTTCGTGGCGCTCTTCTTCCCGTTCGGCAATGCCGGCTCGCTGACTATCGGGGCCATGCTGCTCTCGCTGGTCCTCACGCTGGTCAAATTACTGGTGGTGTTTGTTATTGCGTCAGTGGTCGAAAACTCGCTCGCTCGCGGGCGCTTTTTACTGACACACCACCTTACCTGGCTCGGTTTTAGTCTCGCCGCGCTGTCATATGTTCTTTGGTTAACCGGTCTGTAAGGAGCGCTGAATTACTATGGAAACTCTAGCCCTGACGACCCTGCTGCTGCCGTTTATCGGCGCGCTGGTCGTCTCATTGGCCCCCAGACAGACCGCCCCCATGCTGGCCACGCTGTTTGCACTGCTGGCAACTATCGCCACGGTATCGCTGGCAGCGGGCTTTCATGCCGCCGGCAGCGAGGTCGTAGAGATCCCACTGCTTAGCGCCGGACAGATAGCGTTGTTCGGCATGACGGTAGACAAAATCAGTACCCTGATACTGTTTGTGGTGGTCTTCCTCGGCCTGCTGGTATCGCTCTATTCCACGGGATATCTGACCCGTGGTAATAAGGAGCACCCGCATGACGGCAGCAATCGCTACTACGCATTTTTGCTGATTTTCATCGGCGCAATGTCCGGTCTGGTGCTCTCCTCCACACTGCTGGGCCAGTTGCTGTTTTTTGAAATCACCGGTGGCTGCTCCTGGGCGCTCATCAGCTATTACCAGTCTGAGAAATCCCAACGTTCGGCGATGAAAGCGCTGCTTATCACCCACGTCGGTTCGCTGGGGTTGTATCTGGCAGCGGCAACGCTGTTCCTGCAAACCGGCACCTTTGCGCTCAGCGCGATGAGCCAGTTAAACGGTAGCGCCGCATTAATCGTCTACGGCGGGATTTTGTTCGCCGCCTGGGGTAAATCAGCGCAACTGCCCTTGCAGGCCTGGCTACCGGATGCGATGGAAGCGCCGACGCCGGTCAGTGCATACCTGCACGCTGCGTCAATGGTGAAAGTGGGGGTTTACATCTTTGCCCGCGCCATTTCAGAAGGTGGGCAGATCCCGCATATCATTGGCTGGGTCGGCGTTACGATGGCGACAATCACTCTGGTGTACGGCTTCCTGATGTACCTGCCGCAAAAAGATATGAAGCGTCTGCTCGCCTGGTCGACCATCTCTCAACTGGCATGGATTTTCCTCGCCCTGTCGATGTCGATTTTCGGTTCGAAAATGGCCTTCAACGCAGGGATTGTTTACATCTTTAACCACGCCTTCGCCAAGAGCCTGTTCTTCCTGGTGGCCGGGGCACTCAGCTACAGCTGCGGGACGCGTATGCTGCCACGTCTTCGTGGCGTAATGCGCACGCTGCCCATTGCCGGGATCGGCTTTTGCGTTGCGGC
This sequence comes from Phytobacter palmae, assembly GCF_039409775.1. Taxonomy (NCBI): domain Bacteria; kingdom Pseudomonadati; phylum Pseudomonadota; class Gammaproteobacteria; order Enterobacterales; family Enterobacteriaceae; genus Phytobacter; species Phytobacter palmae. Next base: position 81,174 of record NZ_JBCIVJ010000012.1, read on the forward strand.
ACTCGCCATTACTGGTGTCCCGCCGTTCAACGGTTTTTTCAGCAAGTTTCCCCTGTTTGCCGCCGGGTTCGCCCTCTCCGATCAGCACCCTATTCTGCTCGCGGTAATGATCCTGGCGCTGGTGGAATCGGTCGCCAGCTTCGGCTGGTTTATCTACTGGTTCGGGCGCGTAGTGCCGGGGGAACCCAGCGAAGAGGTGGCACAGGCGGCACCGCTGCCTTATGCCATGAAACTGGTACTGGTGATTCTGGTGGTGATGTCGCTGTGCTCAAGCGTCATTGCCGCAGCGTGGATTGGATAAAGGGAGTCGAAGATGACGGGAACATTGATCGTTAACAATCTGGCGGGGCTGATGATGTTCACCTCGTTGTTGGTCACTTGCGCCAGACGCTACACCGTCTCCTGCTGGTTGTACGCCCTGCAATCACTGGTGCTGGTGTCGATATTTTTCACCCTTGCGCAGCTGCTGGATGCAGAACAACTGCGGATATGGTCCATCAGCGCCTTCTTCACTAAGGTTCTGATGGTGCCGCTGATTATGGGCTATGCGTTTCGCAAAATGGCGCCAGAGGGCCAGGGGGAACGCCTGTTTGGCCCTGCCGCACTGGTGCTGATGGCCGCAGCAATTGTGTTGCTGTGCTGGTTTGTGGTGCGTCCGGTGCAGTTGCCGCTGGTCGCGCAACTTAAGCCCGCGCTGGCGGTGGCGCTCGGTCACTTCCTGCTGGGGCTGCTGTGCATCATTAGCCAGCGCAATATCCTGCGCCAGGTGTTTGGCTACTGTCTGATGGAGAACGGCTCGCATCTGGTGCTGGCGCTGCTGGCATGGCGTGCGCCGGAGCTGGTTGAAATCGGTATCGCCACCGACGCCATTTTCGCGGTGATCGTAATGACAATACTGGCGCGAAAAATCTGGCGTACCCACGGCACGCTGGACGTTAATAACCTTACGGCGCTGAAAGGATAACAACATGAGTCACGCATTGATGTTCACCTTGCTGTTGCTCACGCCGCTGGTCATTTCCGCACTCTGCTTCCTGTGCCGTATGGGAGGAAATGCCGCGCGCGGTCTGGTCACCGCCGTCCATTTCGTCGGTATCGCCGTGCTGATGGTCGTGGCGCTGTGGACGGTCGCAGAGGCCGTGACTGCGGGCGAGATTTTTGCCGCCCATCGCTGGTTACATATCGACAGCTTAAGCGGGTTGTTCTTGTCGCTTCTCGGGATTATCGGTTTTATCACCGGGTTGTACTCCATTGGCTATATGCGCCATGAAGTCGATCACGGGGAAATTATCGTCGGTACCCTGTGCAACTACTACGGTTTCTTCCATCTGTTTCTCTTCACCATGTTGCTGGTAGTCACCAGTAACAACCTGATTGTCATGTGGGCAGCCATTGAGGCCACCACACTGAGTTCAGCGTTTCTGGTGGGGATTTACGGCCAACGTTCCTCGCTGGAAGCCGCATGGAAATACATCATCATCTGTACCGTGGGTGTCGCATTTGGTCTGTTTGGTACTGTACTGGTGTACGCCAACGCTGCCAGCTTTATGGCTGAGCCTGATCACGCGATTTTCTGGACCGAAGTCCTTAAAGAGAGCAGCAAACTCGATCCAACGTTGATGGTGCTGGCATTCGTCTTCGTGCTGATCGGTTTTGGTACTAAAACCGGCTTGTTCCCGATGCACGCCTGGCTACCGGATGCCCACAGTGAAGCACCAAGTCCGGTAAGCGCCCTGCTCTCAGCGGTGCTGCTGAACTGCGCACTGCTGGTGCTGATTCGCTATTACATCATCATCTGCCACGCCATCGGCAGCACGTTCCCCAATACGTTGCTGATGATCTTTGGCCTGCTCTCTGTCGCAGTGGCGGCGTTCTTTATCCTTGTCCAGCAGGATATGAAACGTCTGCTTGCCTACTCCAGTGTGGAAAACATGGGGCTGGTGGCGGTGGCGCTCGGTATCGGTGGCCCGCTGGGTATTCTCGCCGCCCTGCTGCATACGATGAACCACAGTCTGGCCAAAACATTGCTGTTCTGCGGTTCCGGCAACGTGCTGCTGAAATACGGCACCCGCAATCTGGATGTGGTGTGCGGCATGCTGAAAGTCATGCCGTTTACCGCTGTCCTGCTTGGCGGCGGCGCACTGGCACTGGGCGGAATGCCCCCTTTCAATATTTTCCTCAGCGAGTTTATGACCGTCACCGCCGGGCTGGCAGCCGATCATCTGCTGGTAACCATCGTTCTGCTGCTGTTGCTGACGATTGTACTTGGTGGACTGGTGCGTATGGTCGCCAGAGCGCTGTTTGCCGCGCCGCCTCAGGAAGTCACCAGCGGTGAGCTGGGCTGGCTTACCACGCTGCCAATGGTCATTTTGCTGGTAATGATGCTGGTGATGGGGACCCATATTCCGCAACCGGTAAGCAAAATGCTGGCAAATGCCTCGGCCATTGTGATGTCCGGTAATGATGAACAATCAACACAATTCAGTTGGCTGTGGGCGTCGTTTGACACCACCGCCGCAACCGCAACACCCGCGCGGGTTCAGGGAGAGTTAAAGTGAGTTATTTAGAGAGTGTCAGTCTCGATGCCCCTCGTGGCGGTGCCTGCCTTGCGGCGTTAAACGCGCAATTTCCCGGTGCCATTCTTGAAGAAGAGCGGCAAACCTTTGAACAGACCACCATTACGGTAAAACTCAATCTGCTGCCGGATATTGTTCATTATCTCTATTACCAGCATGACGGCTGGTTACCGGTGTTATTCGGTAACGATGAACGTACTCTTAATGGTCATTACGCGGTCTACTACGCCCTTTCCATGGAAGGGACGGAGAAATGCTGGATTGTGGTAAAAGCGCTGGTTGATGCCAATACGCGTGAATTCCCCTCCGTCACCCCGAAGGTACCTGCCGCCGTCTGGGGCGAGCGTGAAATTCGCGACATGTACGGTCTGATTCCGGTGGGCTTGCCGGATCAGCGCCGTCTGGTACTGCCGGACGACTGGCCGGACGATTTACATCCTCTGCGTAAAGACACCATGGATTATCGTCTTCGCCCGGAACCGACCAGTGATTCGGAAAACTATCCGTTTATCAATGATGGCGATAGTTCGGCGCGTATCGTGCCCATCGGCCCGCTGCATATCACCTCGGACGAACCGGGACACTTTCGCCTGTTCGTTGATGGCGAGCGTATTGTCGATGCCGATTACCGCCTGTTCTACGTTCACCGCGGTATGGAAAAACTGGCGGAAACACGCATGGGTTATAACGAAGTGACCTTCCTGTCAGACCGTGTCTGCGGGATTTGCGGCTTCGCCCACAGCGTGGCTTACACCACCTCGGTGGAAAACGCGCTGGGCATTGTCGTACCGCAACGCGCGCACACCATTCGCTCGGTGCTGCTGGAAGTGGAACGTCTGCACAGCCACCTGTTAAACATTGGCCTTTCCAGCCACTTTGTCGGCTTCGATACCGGCTTTATGCAATTTTTCCGCATCCGCGAAAAATCGATGACTATGGCTGAACTGCTCACCGGTTCGCGTAAAACGTACGGCCTGAACCTGATAGGCGGCGTGCGGCGCGACATCCTTAAAGAGCAGCGCATTAAAACCATCCAACTGGTAAAAGAGATGCGCGCGGAAGTGATCCAACTGGTAGATATGCTGCTCTCTACGCCGAATATGGCACAGCGTACTCAGGGGGTCGGGGTGCTGGACCTTCAGATTGCGCGCGATTATAGCCCGGTCGGCCCGCTGATCCGCGGCAGTGGTTTTCATCGTGACCTGCGCTTTGATCATCCTTATGCCGACTACGGTAATCTGCCGAAAACCTTGTTTAGCTGGCCTGCGGGGGATGTTTTCTCACGCGTGATGGTGCGTATCAAAGAGACGCTTGACTCTCTTTCGATGATTGAATTTGCCCTCGACAATATGCCGGATACCCCGCTGTTGACCGAAGGATTCAGCTACAAGCCGCATAAATTCGCACTGGGCTACGTGGAAGCGCCGCGCGGCGAGGATGTGCACTGGAGCATGCTCGGCGACAACCAGAAACTGTTCCGCTGGCGCTGCCGTGCGGCGACCTATGCCAACTGGCCGGTGCTGCGCTACATGCTGCGCGGCAATACCGTTTCCGATGCGCCATTGATTATCGGTAGCCTCGACCCCTGCTATTCCTGTACGGACCGCGTCACGCTGGTGGATGTGCGTAAGCGCAAGTCCACAACCGTACCGTACAAAGAGATCGAGCGTTACAGTATTGAACGTCGCAATTCGCCGCTGAGATAAGGAAGATACGATGCTTAAATTGTGGAAAACCATTATCAGAGCGGGCGAAGTCACGGTGAAATATCCGTTTGCGCCGCTGGATGTCTGCCCTGGATTTCGTGGGAAACCCGAACTCAATCCCGAGCAGTGTATCGCCTGCGGCGCTTGTACCACCGCCTGCCCGGCCAACGCGCTGACGATGGAAACCCATCCGGATGACAACGCCCGCGTCTGGCAACTGTTTATCGGCCGCTGTATCTATTGCGGCCGCTGCGAAGAGGTGTGCCCAACGCACGCCATTCGCCTGTCAGAAGAGTTTGAGCTGGCGGTGACCCGCAAAGAAGATCTCTATGTGCGCGCGACCTTTCGGTTACAGCACTGCAGTGAGTGCCATGCACCGTTTGCGCCGGAAAAATCTGTCGCCCTGGCGGCTGAATTGCTGGCGCTTCACCAATCGAACCCGGCACAGGTGGAAACACTGCGCGCCCAGGCGAATGTCTGCCCGGCATGCAAACGTCGGGCAGCACTGGAGCATCGTGGTAGCACCAACGTTCATTATTATATTGAGGAGCAAGCATGAGCGCCCATTCCCTGACGTTAAAGCAGCATGTCAGTCAGCCCATAACGCTGGATGAACAAGCGCAAAAACTCAAGCAAGTGCTGCTTCGCGATATTCAACGTTCTGCCTATGTTTACCGCGTGGACTGCGGGGGGTGTAACGGCTGTGAAATTGAGATCTTCGCCGCGATTACCCCGCTGTTCGATGCCGAACGCTTCGGCATTAAAGTCGTTGCATCGCCGCGCCATGCCGACATTTTGTTGTTTACCGGCGCGGTCACCCGCGCCATGCGTATGCCCGCGCTGCGTGCGTGGCATTCCGCTCCTGACCACAAAATCGCGATTTCCTATGGCGCATGTGGCGTCGGCGGCGGTATTTTTCACGATCTGTATAGCGTCTGGGGCGGCAGCGATACCATCGTGCCCATTGACGTATGGATCCCAGGCTGCCCGCCGACCCCGGCGGCAACGGTGCATGGTTTCGCCGTCGCGCTCGGCCTGCTGGAGCAGAAACTGCACGCAGAAGATCACCACCAGGCTGAAAATGAAACGGCGACCGTCCGCTGGCCTGCTGTACCGCTGGCAATGCGCGTCAACCTCGAACGTCTGGCGCGTCGTCTGGCAGGCTATCGCCAGGGACGTGAAATTGCCGATCACTTTTTCGCGCTATTGACCGAAGGCGATCCGCGCGAAAGCGCAGCGCGAATTAATGCCTGGCTGCAGCAGGCTGCCGACCCGCGCCTGGACACCATCGTGCAGCAACTGCGGGCCGAGATGGAGGGAAAGCATGTCTGAGAAGGGCAGTAAAGTGATGTTCTGGACGCTGCGGCAGAAATTTGTTGATGACAGCGTCAATATCGAGGAAAAGAGTCGCCAGGTGATGTACTACTCACTGGCCATTGGTCACCATGTGGGGGTAATCGACTGCCTCAACGTGGTACTGGAATGTCCGCTTGCCGACTACGAGCGCTGGCTTGCGCTACTGGAAGAGGGCGCTCGCAAGAAAATGCAGGGGCTGTTGACGTTTGGCGAAATCATCATTGATGCCAGTCACGTCAATAAACTGGCCCCGGCATTTGCTAAACTGGTGGAAGAAGCGGATGATCCCTGGCGCGGCTGGAGCCAGCTCATATTGCAACAATTGAAGGATATTGCCGGTGAGCCGGCGATCTATCTGATGGTACGGCGACTGGATTAACCATTAGTGATATCAATAAAACGTCAATTCGTATGACAATTAGCTATACGTGAAGCGGGTAACACTACAAAATAAGGGGATATAGTAGTATACCGGGTGGCCCGCTCTCTTACCGAAGCACAATCACTTGATATGAAAAAACGGATAAGGAAGTCACATTATGTTGATTTATGGCTGTTTCTGTCTGCTTTTCTGCACAATTGATTCTGGAAGGATGCAGTATCCATGATTTTACAGCATTTGCTGGAACAGAAAGATAAGGCGTCCGTCCTGCGGGCGTTCATTCCTCTACCCCCTCCGTTCAGCCCCATTCAGTTTGTCGAACTTCGCCTGAGTAATTCGCGATTCTACCGCTGTTTTGATGACGGAAGCGTTGAGTTCTGCACCAGTGAATATGCCGGTTCAATCAGCGACAGCTCAAAACAGGTGATTTTACTTGCCGGGGAAACCATGGCCGAGTTGCGCTTTGTGCGCACCGATGGCGGTAAATTTTGCGAAAAAGACAGCACCATGTTTGCCTGGCTGGCACGCCTCGCGGCGCAAGGTTTAGAGGGCGATATCGAACGCGACAAGCTGGAACAATCCGTTTCGCTGTTGCGCCAGGAACTTGACCATGACCGGGTGCTGGTCGATATCACCAACTCAGTGCTGTCGCATCTGGATATCGATGAACTGGTAGCGGATGTATCGCGTGAAATTCACCGCTTCTTTGGCGTGGATACGGTCGCAATGGTGCTTCGTGATGCCCTGCGCTCGCGCCAGCTTATGTGGAACGCGACGGATTTCAAGGTGCAACCGCCGGAAAGCCAGCACTACCTGTTACGCAGTGAGAGCCAGTTGCTGCATACAGCGCTCAATGAAAATCATGCAACCCTGTTGCAAAAAAAAGACGAGCCGCAAAAGTGGCTAACTGATCCCCTGTTGCAACAACTCGATGCGCAAGGTCTGGAGACGGTTTTTATTCTGCCGCTGGCCTTTAGCCATCAGTCCACCGGTGTGCTGGTGCTGGCGCATCGGGATTTGTCGATTTTTAACGCGCAAAACTGTCGATTACTTCGACAGATTGCCGACAGAATTGGCATTGCTGTCGATAATGCCGATGCCTATCGCAAAGTGACGCATCTGAAAGAAAATCTTAAAAACGAGAACAACAAACTTAACGAGCAAATTCTTTCCAGTCAGAGCTTTGGCGACATTATTTATCAGAGCGACGCCATGCGTGATGTGCTCCAGCAGGTCAATATTGTTGCCCTGAGTGACAGTACAGTGCTGATCCTTGGCGAAACCGGTACAGGGAAAGAGGTTATCGCCCGCGCCATTCACCAGATGAGTCTGCGTAAAGATAAACCGCTGGTGAAAATCAACTGTGCCGCTATTCCATCAACCCTGCTGGAAAGCGAACTGTTTGGTCACGATAAAGGGGCGTTTACCGGGGCGATCAACACTCACCGTGGACGCTTTGAAATGGCGGATGGGGGGACGCTGTTCCTTGATGAAATCGGCGATATGCCGATTGAACTGCAACCTAAATTACTGCGTGTGCTCCAGGAGCGAGAGATCGAGCGCATTGGCGGCACCCGCACCATTCCCGTTAACGTCCGGGTCATTGCCGCGACTAACCGCGACCTGAAACAGATGGTCATCGACCGGGAGTTTCGCAACGACCTGTTCTATCGCCTGAATGTCTTCCCGCTGGTGTTGCCGCCGCTGCGCGATCGCCCGGAGGATATCCCTCTGCTGGTAAGGTATTTCACGCAAAAGCTGGCGCGCCGTTTGAACCGTCAAATCGACACCATTCCTGCCGATGCAATGCGTCAGTTGATGCGCTACGAGTGGCCCGGCAATGTGCGCGAACTGGAAAATATCCTGGAACGTGCGGTGTTGCTCTCACGCGATAATACGCTGAGCCTGCATTTAAATGCGCAACCCAGCAGCATGGTACAGCCCGTGGCCCATGATCCTTTTCCTTTTCCCCTCCCCCGCGTGGCGGAAATGATGCATACCGAACCGCCGGAAAACGATGAAGAGGAACGTCAGCGCATTATTCAGGTATTGCGGGAAACAAACGGTATTGTCGCCGGGCCGCGCGGCGCAGCGTCAAAATTAGGAATGAAACGCACCACGCTATTATCACGTATGCAGCGTCTGGGTATTAGCGTGCGGGAAGTATTGTAATTTTACTCCTGAGTTTAATTGTGAGCGAATTAACGCTTTACAGGCGATACCAGCAATATAGCTGGTACGCCCTATGCATATAAATGCGGGTCTCGATATAGCTCCCACATTTATGTATAGACTCAGGAGATTCTCATGGATACCAGCAATGCTTTTGATCTGCGCCTTCCCGCAGAAATGGCAAAGGTCGCCGAACAGGCAGGTTTATATAAAGTCAGCAAGAAGAAAGAGTTGTCATTCTTTCTCGCGGTCACGGCTGGTGTATTTATTTCCATCGCGTTCGTTTTCTATATTACCGTTACGACCGGGCCTGCCCCGGCAACCGCACTGGCAAAACTGGCGGGCGGCGTCTGCTTCTCGCTGGGCCTCATTCTGGTTGTGGTCTGTGGCGCTGATTTGTTCACATCGACAGTATTGACGGTAATGGCAAAAGCCAGCGGGTTAATAAGCTGGCGACAGTTAATTATCAACTGGATAATCGTCTATTTGGGTAACCTTGTCGGTGCGCTTTTTTTTGTCGCCCTGATTTGGTTTGCTGGTCAATATATGAGTGGCAACGGTCTTTGGGGATTAAATGTATTACAGACCGCTGACCATAAAATGCATCATACATTCGTTGAAGCCGTCTGCCTGGGGACATTATGTAATTTAATGGTGTGTCTGGCCGTATGGATGAGTTATTCCGGACATACGCTAACCGATAAAATCATGGCGATGCTGTTGCCGATCGGCATGTTTGTCGCCAGCGGCTTCGAGCACAGCATTGCGAATATGTTTTTAATCCCGCTTTCTGTTGTTATTCGTTATTTTGCACCCGAAGGATTCTGGACCAGTATTCATTCCAGTCCGGAAAATTTTCCGGCATTAACGGTGAGCAATTTTATCACTGCCAATCTGATTCCGGTGACTATCGGTAATATTATTGGCGGCGGACTGCTGGTTGGGATTACCTACTGGATTATCTATTTACGTAATCAAAATAACGCGCACTAAACGCGCCCCGGATAGCGCTGCGTCTATCCGGGCTACGGGGGGGAGCCCCGCTAAGCATAGCGCCAGCGGGGAAGATACCAGATCAGACGTGATGGTCATCAACCACCACGGTATCCGGCCATGCGTGAATGACTGCCTGCACCAGCGTCGCCAGCGGGATGGCGAAAAATACGCCCCAGAATCCCCACAGGCCACCAAAGATAATCACTGACAGGATAATGACCAACGGGTGCAGGTTAACGGCTTCGGAGAACAACAGCGGCACAAGCAGGTTTCCATCCAGCCCCTGGATTATCAGGTAGACGGCAAAACAGCTCCAGAACTCGGTGCCCGCGCCAAACTGGAACAGTGCCACGCCAATCACCGGGATGGTGACCACAAATGCGCCGATGTAAGGGATCAGCACCGAGAACCCCACCAGTACCGCCAGCAGCAATGAATAGTTAAGACCAAAGAGCAGAAAACCTAACCATGTCGCCACACCGACGACAACCATCTCCAGCACTTTGCCGCGAATGTAGTTGGTTATCTGCTGGTTCATCTCTTTCCAGACCTGCCCCGCCAGCCCACGGTTACGCGGCAACACGCGGCGCACCGCATTGAGCATCTGTTCTTTATCCTTCACCAGGAAGAAGACCATCAGAGGTACCAGAACGAGATAGACCGCCAGCGTCAGCAATCCGACAAGGGATGCAAGGGAGTATTTCACTACCGAATCCCCCAGGCCCAGCATTCGGGCGCGCATGTTTTCTGCCATGGCATCAATGATGCCCGCATCCATTAACATCGGATAACGTCGGGGGAGCGTGGCGGCATAATCGGACAGTTTATTGAGCATCCCTGGCATGTCGCGAATCAGATTCATCCCCTGCTGCCAGGCAACCGGCATCACAACAAAGGCCATAATCATCAGGATGCCGACAAACAGCAGCAGTACCATTGTTGCTGCCCAGCGGCGGGAGAAACCGATTCTTTCCAGACGAACGGTTGGCCATTCGAGAAGATAAGCCAGCACGATGGCGACCAGCAGCGGGGCGAGAAGACCACTAAAGAAGAAGAGAATGACAAAACCTGCCACTAAAATGACCAGCAGCGCGATCGCTTCCGGGTCGCTAAAGCGACGGCGATACCACTGCATCAACAATTCAAGCATATGTTCCTTCCAGGAGCCGGATTGACCGGTGTGAGTTCAGGAATTGTATCGAAATGACACAAAAAAGACTTCGCTTTTCGTCGCCTTTACAGGAAACATGGTGAGCGGGTAAAACAGTGTCATTCCCTCATCAGGGCGGATAAACTCTCTGTTTTATTTCGCCGGAACGAACCCCGGCGCCTCAGGTCAAATGATTACCCCAAAAATTACAGGATTGAGGTTATGTTCAGGCAGTTGAAAAAAACGCTGGTCGCAACCCTTATCGCCACGCTGACGCTCGGCCAGATGATCCCCGCGTTTGCGGATTCTGCAGACAGTCTGCCCGATATGGGAACCTCCGCAGGAAGCACTCTGTCCATTGGCCAGGAAATGCAGATGGGCGACTATTATGTTCGCCAGTTGCGCGGCAGCGCGCCGCTGATCAACGACCCTTTACTGGTTCAGTACATCAACGGACTGGGCATGCGCCTGGTCTCACATGCAAATTCGGTAAAGACCCCGTTTCATTTCTACTTAGTCAATAATGACGAAATCAACGCCTTTGCCTTCTTCGGCGGCAACGTAGTACTGCATTCGGCGCTGTTTCGCTATGCGGATAACGAAAGCCAGCTGGCGTCGGTAATGGCGCACGAAATTTCCCACGTGACCCAACGCCATCTGGCACGGGCTATGGAAGACCAGAAACGTAGCGCTCCCCTGACCTGGGCTGGCGCACTGGGTTCCATTTTGTTAGCCATGGCAAGCCCGCAGGCCGGGATGGCAGCGCTCACCGGCACGCTGGCCGGTACACAGCAGGGTATGATTACCTTTACACAGCAGAACGAACAGGAAGCGGACCGCATCGGGATTCAGGTTTTGCAACGCTCCGGCTTTGATCCGCAGGCAATGCCGACATTCCTGGAAAAGCTTCTTGATCAGTCCCGTTACGCTTCACGCCCACCGGAAATTTTGCTGACGCACCCGTTACCGGAAAGCCGTCTTGCCGACGCCCGAAACCGCGCCAATCAGATGCGCCCGGTGGTCGTGCAATCCTCTGAAGAGTTTTACCTGGCCAAAGCCAGAGCGTTGGGTATGTATAACTCGGGGCGTAATCAGCTCACCAGCGATCTGTTAGATGCCTGGGCGAAAGGCAATGTGCGTGAACAGCATGCCGCGCAATATGGTCGCGCTCTACAGGCTATGGAGGCGAAGAACTTCGCCGATGCGGCTAAAACCCTGCAACCCCTGCTGAGTGCCAATCCGACAAATGCCTGGTATCTCGATCTGGCGACCGACATTGATTTAGGGCAGAACAAAAGCACCGAAGCGATTAACCGTCTCAAAAATGCAGCAGAGATCAAAACCAACCCGGTATTGCAGCTCAACCTGGCAAACGCCTATCTGACCGGCGGTCAGGCTGCAGCAGCAGAGGCGATACTCAACCGTTACACCTTTAACTGGAAGGATGATGTCAATGGCTGGGAGCTGCTGGCACAAACGGAGGCCACATTAGGCCATCGTGATGAAGAGCTGGCGGCGCGCGCCGAAGGGCTGGCGCTGACGGGCAAGCTCGATCAGGCCATTACATTACTCGGAAGCGCCAGTTCGCAGGTCAAATTGGGCAGTCTGCAGCAAGCCCGTTACGATGCGCGTATCGACCAGCTTCGTCAGTTGCAGAAAACATTCCGCCCGTATCAGAAGATGTAACAAGGAGAACCGATGACAGACGCGGTGAAAATTTACCATAATCCTCGCTGCTCCAAGAGCCGCGACACCCTCAGCTTGCTGAAAGCCAATGGCATTGATCCGCAGGTTGTCCTGTATCTGGAGACACCACCAGATGCCGACACGCTCAAAGCGCTGTTGAAGATGCTGGGGATGACCAGCGCGCGGGAACTGATGCGCCAGAAAGAAGATCTCTATAAATCACTTGGGCTGGGAGATAGCCATCTTTCAGAAGAGGCGTTGTTACAGGCGCTGCTTGATAATCCCAAACTGATGGAGCGTCCGATCGTTGTGGCGAACGGGAAGGCGCGTATCGGTCGTCCGCCAGAGCAGGTCCTTGAGATCGTCTACTAACGCCACAGGCCCGGAGGTACGATGCTTGCCGGGCCTACAGCTTCAGAATGTCTTTTACGAAGGGAATAGTCAGCTTACGTTGGGCGGTAATTGACGCGCGGTCGAGCTGATCGAGCGTATCAAAGAGCGTGCGCATTTCGCGATCCAGCCGCTTGAGTAAAAAACGTCCTACATCTTCCGGTAACTCAAACCCGCGCAGGCGCGCCCGTAGCTGTAGCGCCTGTACTTTATCTTCGTCCGAGAGCGGTTGCAGCTTGTAGATTTGCCCCCAGTCGAGGCGCGAAGCCAGATCGGGCAAACCCAGATTCAACTGACGCGGAGGACGATCGCCAGTGATCAGTAGCCGCGTTTTGCCTGATTCCAGGATACGGTTATAGAGATTGAAAATTGCCATCTCCCAGGGTTCATCGCCTGCGACACACTCTATGTTATCAATGCAGACCAGCGAGAGATGTTCCATCCCTTCAATCACTTCCGGCACAAACCAGGTACGTTTATCGAGCGGCACATAGCCGACCGCATCACCACGCTGTGAAAGCTCAGCACAGGCAGCATGAAGCAGATGGCTACGTCCTGCCCCTTCACGCGACCAGAAATAGATGTATCCGCTATGATCCTGGCGCAGGACATTTTGCAACGCCGCCAGCAAAGAAGGGTTATCGCCCGGCCAGAAACTCGCAAAAGTTTCATCGTCAGGAAGATAGAGTGGCAAGGAAAGTTGCGCCGGTGTGTTCAGACGTACCTCAACAGGGCTTTAACAAAACGCGGTAAGTTTATCATAAAACTTTACCGCGTTTGAACCGGGCGTGACGCCCGGTTTGCAGAGCAACGATTAATGCTGATTTGCTTCGCTGTCTTCGGCGTCCAGTACCACTTCTTCCGGACGCAGGACACTGATCAGTTTGAAGATCAGGCTCAGCGCAACACCGACGATGGTCGCCAGCGCCATACCCTTGAGTTCAGCCGCGCCGATGTGTACTTTCGCGCCACTGACGCCGATGATCAGGATAACGGACGTCAGGATCAGGTTTTGCGCTTTGCTGTAATCCACTTTGGATTCGATCAGCACGCGAATACCCGATGCACCAATTACCCCGTACAGCAGCAGAGAAACACCACCCATCACGGGTACCGGGATAATCTGAATTGCCGCCGCCAGCTTACCCACGCAGGAGAGCAGAATTGCGATGATGGCCGCGCCACCGATAACCCAGGTACTGTATACGCGGGTGATCGCCATAACGCCAATGTTCTCACCGTAAGTGGTGTTCGGGGTTGAGCCGAAGAAACCGGAAATAATGGTTGAGAAGCCATTGGCAAACATGGAACGGTGCAGACCCGGATCACGGATCAGATCGCGTTTCACGATGTTTGCGGTAACGACCAGATGGCCCACGTGCTCAGCAATCACCACCAGCGCCGCAGGCAGAATAGTGAAGATAGCAAACCATTCGAAGCGCGGCGTGTAGAAGGTTGGCAGCGCAAACCAGTGCGCATTGGCAATCGGCGTGGTATCAACCACACCCATGGCAAATGAGAGCGCATAACCAGCCAGCACACCGATAAGAATCGGGATTATCGCCATAAAACCGCGGAACAGTACGGAACCAAACACGGTAACGCCCAGGGTTACCAGTGAGATAAGTACGGTTCTGGAATCAGCAGACTGGCCTTCCGCAGGCAGCAGACCGGCCATATTGGCAGCAACACCGGCCAGCTCCAGACCGATGACGGCAACGATTGCGCCCATTGCCGCAGGCGGGAACATCACGTCCAGCCAGCCGGTACCTGCTTTCTTCACAATGAAAGAAACAATGCAGAACAGCACGCCGCACATGATAAAACCACCCAGCGCCACTTCGTAGCCCAGCGGCAGAAGCAGCAGTACCGGCGAAATAAACGCAAAGCTCGATCCCAGGTAAGCCGGAATTTTGCCCTTACAGATGAAGAGATAAAGCAGCGTTCCGATACCGTTAAACAACAGTACGGTGGCCGGGTTTATATGAAACAGGATTGGCACCAGCACGGTTGCGCCAAACATAGCGAACAAGTGCTGCAAACTAAGCGGGATTGTCTGTAAAAGCGGCGGTCTTTCACTCACCCCGATAGCACGGCGCGTCATAGTGTTTTCCTCTGAGTGTTGTTGTTTATCCCCGTTACACTTCTGGCCGCAGATGCGTTGACCGTACTCGTCCACCCGAATCACTTACCTGCGTAAGATAATCAGGGTTCGCTCGCTTGCCACCATCTGCAACTCGAATTGTTCAGGGTATATGTTCCGCTCATCACGCATCCCGCAGTTTTGTGGACTGCGTAATGCAATCAGGCGGATTCTGTTCTGGTTTACGCCAAAAAAAAGCCGACTTTCAAAGTCGGCTTTTGATTTTTAAAGCATTTATTTCGTACCAAAGATTTTGTCGCCGGCATCGCCGAGGCCCGGAATAATGTATCCGTGCTCATTGAGGCCCTTGTCAATGGACGCGGTATACAGTTCAACGTCCGGGTGCGCTTTCTCCAGCGCAGCGAGGCCTTCCGGGGCAGCAACCAGCACCAGCACTTTGATGCTGTGGCAGCCTGCATTTTTCAGCAGGTCGATGGTGGCAATCATAGAACCACCCGTTGCCAGCATTGGGTCAACGACCAGCGCCATACGCTCGTCGATGTTAGAAACCAGTTTCTGGAAGTAGGGCACCGGCTCCAGGGTCTCTTCATTACGATAGATACCCACTACGCTGATGCGTGCGCTCGGAACGTGTTCCAGCACCCCTTCCATCATGCCCAGACCGGCACGCAGGATAGGGACTACGGTGATTTTTTTGCCTTTGATTTGTTCGACTTCTACCGGGCCGTTCCAGCCTTCGATAGTCACACGTTCAGTTTCCAGATCAGCAGTCGCTTCATAGGTCAGCAGACTACCGACTTCTGAGGCGAGTTCACGAAAGCGTTTGGTGCTGATGTCATTTTCACGCATCAGGCCCAGCTTGTGTTTGACGAGTGGGTGTTTTACTTCCACGACCTTCATACTCTTCTCCTTCCCCAAAACGGTGGCAGCCACAAAAAAAATCGCCGGATTATACCGCTTTTTTTCCGCCATGCTACAGGTGCGGCGTTGATCCGGATCAAACAGACTGGAAAAGAGTATACCGTAAGAATCCTCGGCGGCCTGAAATAATGGACTCGCAAACGTTTGCCTTCACTGTTAGAATTGCGCCGAATTTTATTTCCAAAACCGGATTAGTTCGGGTAACAGCCTGAAATATGACGGGTGAACCGCAAGCAAACGCGTGGGGACTCAAGCAGTGACCGATAAAACCTCTCTTAGCTACAAAGATGCCGGTGTTGATATTGACGCAGGCAATGCTCTGGTTGACCGAATCAAAGGTGTGGTGAAGAAAACCCGTCGTCCGGAAGTCATGGGCGGTCTGGGTGGCTTCGGCGCGCTGTGCGCATTGCCGCAAAAATATCGTGAGCCAGTACTGGTTTCCGGCACTGACGGCGTAGGTACCAAACTGCGTCTGGCGATGGATCTGAAACGTCACGACAGCATCGGTATCGACCTGGTGGCCATGTGCGTGAATGACCTGGTCGTTCAGGGCGCAGAACCGCTGTTTTTCCTCGACTATTACGCTACAGGTAAACTGGATGTCGACACCGCCGCAAGCGTAATCAATGGTATCGCGGAAGGCTGTCTGCAATCAGGCTGTGCGCTGGTGGGCGGCGAAACCGCTGAAATGCCAGGCATGTACCACGGCGAAGATTATGACGTGGCGGGCTTCTGTGTCGGCGTCGTTGAAAAATCAGAGATTATTGATGGTTCCAGAGTAGCCGACGGTGATGTCCTGATTGCACTGGCGTCCAGCGGTCCGCACTCCAACGGCTACTCTCTGGTACGTAAAGTCATCGAAGTGAGCGGTTGTGACCCGGAAACCACGCAGCTTGAAGGCAAATCCCTGGCCGATCACCTGCTGACCCCGACCCGTATCTATGTGAAATCGATCCTTGAACTGATTGAAAATGTCGACGTGCATGCCATCGCGCATCTAACCGGCGGCGGCTTCTGGGAAAATATCCCGCGCGTACTCCCGGACAACACCCAGGCCGTGATCGACGAGTCCTCCTGGCAATGGCCGGCGGTCTTCAACTGGCTGCAAACGGCAGGCAACGTCAGCCGTCATGAGATGTATCGCACCTTTAACTGTGGTGTCGGTATGGTTATCGCTCTGCCTGCTGATGAAGCAGATAAGGCCATCGCATTCCTCAATGACAAAGGTGAAAACGCGTGGAAAATCGGTATTATCAAAGCATCCGATTCCAGTGAACGCGTGGTCATCGAATGAAAAACATTGTGGTGCTCATTTCCGGCAACGGAAGCAATTTGCAGGCGATAATAGATGCCTGTAAGCAGAAGAAAATAAATGGCACCATCCGGGCAGTATTCAGTAACAAGGCCGACGCATTCGGCCTTGAGCGCGCGCGGGAAGCGAATATTCCCGCCCATGCGCTTCTTGCCTCTCAGTTTGCCAGTCGCGAAGCATTCGACCGCGAACTGATGCAGGAGATTGATGCTTACGCTCCGGATCTCGTTGTGCTGGCTGGCTACATGCGTATCCTCAGCCCGGCTTTCGTGGCGCATTATGCCGGTCGCCTTATCAATATCCACCCTTCCCTGCTGCCTAAATATCCCGGTTTACATACCCACCGCCAGGTACTGGAGAACGGTGATGAAGTTCACGGCACCACCGTGCATTTTGTTACTGACGAACTGGACGGCGGCCCGGTGATTTTACAGGCGCAGGTGCCGGTGTTTGAGGGCGATACCGAAGAAGACGTAACCGCCCGCGTCCAGACTCAGGAGCATGCGATTTACCCACTGGTCGTGAGCTGGTTCGTCGATGGCCGTCTGTCTATGCAAGAAAATAAAGCCTGGCTTGATGGCGTTTGCCTGCCAGAACAGGGCTACGCAGCCGAGTAATCCTGTCTTTTCTTTGCCTGCGCGTAACATAGCGTTGCGCGCAACACCTTTCTGCGGGTAAAACCGGATTACTGTCATACTTATCTGTCACAGTTGGACATCTAATGGCAAAGCTCGCCATAATATGGGTGTCACTCAAACGAACGCCAACACGTTTACCTGCACACGAGGACACTGCCATAACGAGAAGGAATTGCCGTGTCCCGAGAGTTAACCGGAGTGTAAGTTGTAATGGGTCAGGAAAAACTATATCTGGAAAAAGAACTAAGTTGGTTGTGCTTTAACGAGCGCGTTCTGCAGGAAGCGGCGGATAAGAGTAACCCGCTCATCGAACGTATGCGCTTTTTAGGAATTTACTCCAACAACCTTGATGAATTTTATAAAGTTCGCTTCGCTGAACTTAAACGCCGTATCATTATTAGCGAAGAACAAGGACAAGGAACCAACACCCATTCACGCCACCTGCTGGGTAAAATCCAGTCTCGCGTACTGAAAGCCGATCAGGAATTTGACGGTCTGTATAACGAGTTACTGCTGGAAATGGCGCGTAATCAAATCTTTTTGATTAACGAACGCCAGCTTTCCGCCAATCAGCAAAACTGGCTGCGCCACTACTTCAGACAGTACCTGCGCCAGCACATCACGCCGACACTGATTAATCGCGAAACCAATCTGATTCGCTTCTTAAAAGACGACTATACCTATCTGGCTGTGGAAATTATCCGTGGCGATGATATTCGCTACGCCCTGCTGGAGATTCCGTCCGATAAAGTGCCGCGTTTCGTGAACCTGCCGCCGGAAGCGCCGCGCCGCCGCAAGCCAATGATTTTGCTGGATAACATTCTGCGTTATTGCCTGGATGATATCTTCAAAGGCTTCTTTGATTATGACGCGCTGAACGCCTACTCGATGAAAATGACCCGTGACGCCGAATATGATCTGGTGCACGAGATGGAATCGAGCCTGATGGAGCTCATGTCTTCAAGCCTGAAACAACGTCTGACAGCAGAGCCGGTACGCTTTGTGTATCAGCGTGATATGCCCGATGCCATGGTTGAGATGCTGCGTGAGAAGCTGACCATTTCCCGCTATGACTCCATTATTCCGGGCGGCCGCTACCATAACTTTAAAGACTTCATCAGCTTCCCGAACGTCGGGAAAGCGAACCTGGTGAACAAACCGTTGCCGCGCCTGCGCCATGTCTGGTTTGATAAGTTCCGCAACGGCTTTGATGCCATTCGCGAGCGCGATGTGCTGCTCTATTACCCGTATCATACCTTTGAGCATGTGCTTGAGCTGCTGCGCCAGGCGTCGTTTGACCCCAGCGTACTGGCGATAAAAATCAACATTTACCGTGTGGCGAAAGACTCGCGCATTATCGACTCTATGATCCACGCCGCCCATAACGGCAAGAAAGTGACTGTGGTGGTAGAGTTACAGGCTCGTTTCGATGAAGAAGCCAATATTCACTGGGCGAAGCGTCTGACTGAAGCCGGCGTGCAGGTTATCTTCTCGGCGCCAGGTCTGAAAATTCACGCCAAGCTATTCCTGGTGTCGCGTATGGAAAACGACGAAGTGGTGCGTTACGCTCACATCGGTACCGGCAACTTTAATGAAAAGACCGCACGTATCTATACTGACTATTCGTTGCTGACCGCCGATGCGCGTATCACCAATGAAGTGCGCCGGGTGTTTAACTTTATTGAGAACCCGTACCGTCCGGTGAATTTCGATTATTTGTTAGTATCTCCGCAAAACTCGCGCGACTTACTGTACAAAATGATCGATACCGAAATTGCTAATGCCCAGAAAGGCAATCCGTCAGGAATTACTCTTAAAATCAACAACCTGGTAGATAAAGGTCTGGTTGATCGGCTGTATACGGCCTCCAGTTCTGGCGTGCCGGTCAATTTACTGGTGCGCGGTATGTGCTCGCTTATCCCTCAACTGGAAGGTATCAGCGATAATATTCGTGTAATTAGCATTGTTGACCGCTTCCTTGAACACGATCGCATCTATATTTTTGAGAATGGCGGCGATAAAAAAGTGTATCTGTCGTCTGCTGACTGGATGACGCGAAACATCGATTACCGTATTGAAGTAGCGGCGCCGTTGCTCGATCCGCGCCTTAAACAGCAGGTACTGGATATCATTGATCTTCTGTTCAGTGATACCGTCAAAGCACGCTACGTTGATAAAGAGCTGAGTAATCGATACGTGCCGCGCGGCAACCGCCGTAAAGTACGCGCACAGCTCGCGATTCATGAATATCTGACATCACTTGAACAGTCTGACTAATCTATGCCGATAAACGAAAAGACAGCACGACCGCAGGAATTTGCTGCGGTCGACCTGGGTTCGAACAGTTTTCATATGGTGATTGCCCGCGTTGTTGATGGCGCAATGCAGATCATTGGCCGTCTGAAACAACGCGTCCATCTGGCGGATGGCCTAGACAGCAATAATATGCTGAGTGAAGAGGCTATGGAGCGCGGTCTCGCGTGTCTGTCGCTGTTCGCAGAACGCCTGCAGGGTTTTGATCCTTCGAGCGTATGTATTGTAGGGACCCACACGTTACGTCAGGCGCTCAACGCACCGGAATTTCTCAAACGGGCGGAAAAGGTTATTCCCTACCCTATTGAAATCATCTCTGGTAACGAAGAAGCGCGCCTGATTTTTATGGGTGTCGAACACACGCAGCCGGAAAAAGGCCGCAAGCTGGTTATTGATATCGGCGGCGGTTCAACTGAACTGGTCATTGGCGAAGATTTTGAGCCCAAACTGGTGGAAAGCCGTCGTATGGGCTGCGTCAGCTTCGCGCAGCTTTACTTCCCTGGCGGAACCATCAATGCGGAAAATTTCCAGCGCGCCCGCGTTGCGGCAACGCAGAAACTGGAGACACTGGCCTGGCAGTTCCGAATTCAGGGCTGGGATGTCGCGCTTGGCGCTTCTGGCTCCATTAAAGCGGCTCACGAAGTTCTGCTGGCATTAGGGGAGAAGGATGGTTCTATCACCCCTGAGCGCCTCAAAAAACTGGTTGCCGAAGTCGTGAAGTTCAAAAACTTTAGCGAACTGAATGTCCCCGGTCTTTCTGAAGAGCGTAAAGCGGTCTTTGCCCCTGGTCTGGCCATTCTCTGCGGGGTATTTGACGCGCTGGCGATTAATGAGTTACGCCTCTCAGACGGCGCGCTGCGCGAAGGCGTGCTGTATGAAATGGAAGGCCGTTTTCGCCATCAGGATATCCGCAGCCGCACGGCGCAGAGCCTTGCCAATCAGTACAACATCGATCGTGAACAGGCGCGTCGCGTACTGGAAACCACCATGCATATGTACGATCAGTGGCAGGCGCAAAATCCGAAGCTCGTCAACCCGCAACTGGCGGCGCTACTGAAATGGGCAGCCATGCTGCATGAAGTCGGTTTAAATATTAACCACAGCGGTATGCATCGCCACTCGGCTTATATCCTGCAAAACAGCGATCTGCCCGGTTATAACCAGGAGCAGCAGCTGATGATGGCAACACTGGTGCGCTATCATCGTAAGGCGATCAAGCTGGATGATTTACCGCGCTTCGCGTTATTCAAGAAAAAACACTACCTGCCGTTAATTCAGCTTTTGCGCCTTGGGGTGTTGCTTAACAACCAGCGTCAGGCGACAACGACGCCGCCGACGCTACGCCTTAAGACCGATGATAGCCACTGGACACTGAGCTTCCCGCATGACTGGTTCAGCCAGAATGCACTGGTTCTGTTCGATCTGGAACGGGAACAGGAATACTGGGAGGCCGTCACCGGCTGGCGACTCAAAGTCGAAGAAGAACAATCGCCAGGCGTGGCGGCATAAAATCAGGCCGCCTGGATCTGCTCTGGCAGATTTTCCAGCGGCTCTGGTTTGCCAATCAAATATCCCTGTAAATAATCGATACCCAGCGCAACCACTGCGCTGCGTATCTCTTCATTCTCGACAAACTCCGCCACAACCCGCATCTTTTTCATGCGCGCCAGATGACAAATAGAGGCGACAATCTGGTAATCCAGACTATTTGAAACGATATTGCGGATAAAACTACCGTCAATTTTCAGGATGTCGGCATTCACATTTTTCAGCCGCGAATAGCTGGCATAGCCGGTGCCAAAATCGTCTATCGCTACGCTACAGCCCATTTTTTGCAGCTGGCCGAGGGTTTGATTTGCCTGCTCGATATTCGTTAACGAGTTACTTTCGGTAACTTCGAAGATCAACTGCCATGCCTCAACGCCATATTTATTTAACAGGCGGCCCACTTCCAGAGAAAACTTCCCCCGGCACACGGAGGCAGGCGAGAGATTAATAGCGAAACGTTGCGCAGGTAGCATTGCGCGATGAGCAGACATAAAACTCAGAACATGCTCCACAACCCAAAGGTCGATACGTGACGACAGGCCGAACTCATGGGCTACAGGCAGAAAATCATTCGGCGTAATGTACTGGCCATTCTCTTCATTCATTCGTAGCAGAATTTCATGATAATTGTCGCCGCGCATCCCGGCGATGGGCTGCGCCAGCAAACTAAAGCGATTCTCCTCAAGCGCCAGCTGCAGGCGGTTCATCATTTCCACTTTATCCTTGAGGCTACGCTGGAGATTAGCCGCCCCACGATGCTGCAGACTTTGCGGATGGTTTGTCGCCAGGGACAAGTCCGCAATGGTACTCAATTCACCAAGCAGCAAGTAGAGATGCTGCACCGGTGAGCGTACATAGCAATAGCTCATACCTACCTGTGGCTGCAGCGGCATATCATCCCAGAAGAAACGAAACGCCTTAATATGGGCATCCAGCGCGTCTATACGGCTCTGGTGCGACTGTGCGTTAAGGCGAATAGCCAAATCATGACCAGAAAGATGGTAGACACGTTCATCATCATCAAGCCTGTTTTTAAGCCAGTCTGACAATTTTTGCTTGTACTGAATGCGCAGCATCACGCCATAGTTACGCCCCAGGACTTCCAGTTCTGGCACAGATAAATAGCAGAGCACAGACCAGGGCGAACCCGCCAGCGCGCGATTAAGGGCGCGCAGATTGGGTATCTGAACAACGGGATCAAGATAGGCAAGACGACGAGCACGGGCGTGAACATGCCGTTGCCGGGTTGCCAGTACCGATACACAAAGAATGATAAACGAGTAAACCAGGTAGCTCGACGAAGCGATAGCCAACTGAATTTCATAAGCCGGGTAGACGGGAAGATAGTGATAAAAATAGTGTACCGAGACAATCAATAGCAGCGTCCAGATCACCGAGACAAACCGGTATCCATAGCTCAACGCTCCCCACAGCATGACAGGTAACACCAGAGAGAGTGTATAGTTGGTGCTGAAAATGGAGCTATTTTCATTCAGTGGCATGAGCAGGAGTGTGACCAGTCCAGTCAGGATACTCAGCCATATAACCATCTCAAAGCGAGTCACTTTCGGATCGAATTCATGCCGCAGTTGCGATAACCAGCTACGCAGATAACGTGGATGGCGAATGATACGAACAACCAAATAGCAGAGCGGAATGCCGGTCATCGTACCGACCAGTAATGCCTGATAATCAATCAGTAAATGAATATTTAACGACAATATATCAGTCTTACTAAAATCCGTTTCATACAACGCCAGCCAGATAACGAACTCGAGAATAATCAAATAAATCGTTGCCGGGCAAAAGACCTGCCAGAACATGCGTTGGGCAATAAAGGCGGCATTTCCGTAGGCAATATTTTGCCGACGCGTAACGAAAACACGATAACCGCCCCAACTGATTACCACGGGAATAACTAAATGAAAGATTTGCGCGACAAGTTCAGAGATATCATGCATGCCGATATTCAGTACCAGCGCAAGAACCATACCGGGTAGGGCTGCCCAGCCAAAGACCACCATCAGGCTGAACATCAGCGCCATTGGCAGAGAGAAAAGTACAACCGTTTCCCCTGCGACATGCGTATAGGTATTTGCCAGGTTAAACAGTGGCAGCAAAAAACATGGCAGTACAAGCGGTAATGCCCACCATTTATCTTTATGCTGATGATATTTTTTCAACGGAGTCATAGATGCTCGACAAAAAAACCCAGAATCCCGATGGGTATTTCAGGCAGGCATCCAACCTGACTGTACGCGTGTAAATAGCAAATGAGCGTGAATTTTAGTTCTGTAGGTCAACTAGTGATTGATGCACATCAAATAAAACTCGCCGAATTAATTAATTTTTACGCTTTTTAAAAAGAGATGCAGATTAGCATTCATAGCTTAAATACTTAATTTATTTTGTATAAAATTGATTAATATTTTCTGCTTATGAAATTTTATCTGGCGAAGAATTGACCTTATCCGCACTCTGTGCCTTAATGTGACAGTCGCCCTTTATTCAGGGTAAACCTTAAGGAACCTTTTGTGAGTCAGGCAACCCCTATGCGAAAACGACATCGATTTGACAGTCGCATGACCCGTATCGTACTTCTTATCAGCTTTATCTTTTTCTTTGGTCGTTTTATCTATTCCTCAATTGGTGCCTGGTATCATCATCAGGATAAGCTCCAGTCACAGCAAGTAAGCCAGACTATCGATTCCTCTGCACAACGCTAACGTACTGTTTTTATTCGCACACGTCTTTACGTGGGATTTGTCACATCACAGCATGACGCACCATCGTCAGGATCATCACCACGCCAAATCCGGCGAGAATGGCTCCGGCTACGCGCTCAATAATATGCACATATGATGTGATACGCATCTGCACAGCAGACAAACCAATCAATGCTGCGATGGCCAGATTCCATACAAGCACCGCCAGACTCATCCATGCGCCGGAAAAGATCTGCTGTGGAAACGTGACGTTTGCGCCAAGGATTGAGGTCATTAATGCCAGGTAAAAAAGCGCATTTTTGGGGTTAAGCAATGCAGAACCCAGCCCAAGCAGAAATTGCTTTCGCCATGACGGGCACGCCATCCGGGTAGCGTTGAGCGCCAGAACCTGCTTACGGCTACGCAACAGATGCCCGCCAATCCAGATTAAATACAGCGCACCGGCAACTTCAATCAGGCGAAACAGCAACCCATAATCCTGTAACAACCGCCAGCCACACATCGCCACCACAATATAGACCGCGTTTCCCAGGGCGATCCCCGGCCCAATCCAGGCGCTTCCCCGCAGGCGATAACGGATGGCATAACCGGCAAGCAAAAAGAAATCCGGGCCTGGGCTGACCAGGGCCACAAAGTGTGAAAGCGCGAGCAGTGGAAACGCAGCGGGAATAAATTCGGGTAACAGAGACATAGCGACCTCATCAGTAAAAGACGAGCTCACTTTATGGCGTTAGCGGACTTACTTATTGTCTGATATTGATCGCCCCTGCGCATACTGCCGGGGAGTGGAAGAGGTAAAACTGACGAACGTACGATGAAAATGACTTTGATCGGCAAAACCACTTTCATAGCCTACATCCGCAATTTCATTGCCCGCCCGCAGCTGTGCTTTGGCAAATTCCACGCGGGCATTATTGACCCAGGCAGCGGGCGTAAGTCCTGTTGCCAGTTTGAACTGGCGAATCAGCGTCTCTTTACGCAGCGTGTACCGCTGCGCCAGGCAATCCAGAGAGGGGGGTTGTTGAATATCGGCCAGTAACGTCGTTTGCATATGGTTGCAAAATTCAGCAGGTTTCTCCGCAGTCTGCAGGCCGGGCAGGCTGACAAGCAGTGCACGTACCGCCTCCTGTAATGCCTCAGTCCGGCTATCTTCCATCAGGGAGATAATGTGCATAAAAGCTGTGAAGAACGAGGGACTGCGTAATACCGTCTGTGTACAGTGAAGATGTTCTCCCGGCGCAAACCCCAATTGTTGCAGACACCACGCCTCATCAAGGTACAACATATGATAGCTACGCGAACGATTACCGGCCGGGTTGCAGCTGTGCGCTTCACGGGGAGCGATGAGCACCATCTCACCCTGATAAAGGTGATATTCACGGCCACTGCAACATGTGACGGTCTCACCATCGATAATCGCGCCAATGGAGAACTGAGGGTGCTGGTGCAGTTTGTAGGCCTGCGAACTATGTGCGGTAGAACGCCATTCAATCCACGGTACAAGCGGAGAGCGCCAGAAGCGTTGTTCAATATCCCGCGTTGTCATCTCTCCCTCCTCCTTACCTTATTCTTATCTTCGACACGGCAACTTTTCAGCAATGCGAGTAAGCCACTCAGTATAGGCCAGACTGGTTTGCGCAGGTACATGTTGCTGCCCGGCGCTGAACTCAAAAAGCCTGTCGGCATACTCAGCCCGTTATACCAGATCGGCAGTGTAAGGGCCGTCGTATCTTCCACAGCCAGAGTCGTCGTGCATAACCAGGCTTCGGGCAGCGCCACAACGGTCCCCCAGCCTCACGACATATCCCTCTTCCCTTTCACGCGCCTGCTTCATACTCATAGACCAGAGCAACCCGTTACCGGAATTTGGATCGGCTTCGATAATCTGCCAGAGCAATTCATCGGCACGGTCATCATCACCATGCTTAGCAAACACTTTTGCCAGATTGTCAGCAAAGTTCCCGCTCCAGGACACACAAAGCCAAAAGGTTGGCATAAAATGCCTGCCTCGTCTAATGCCTGGAATAGTGGGGTCAGGAGTCTGACGGTTGCAGGTTTAAGCGCCTGTGCAAAATATCGTGCACATATTTTTTAATCACAATGTGATTTTCGTGGCTCACCTGTTCGATGAAAGCTTCGAGACAATCGCGCGATGAATGGAGCGTATCTGCAACAAGAGTATCGAAATCGCTTTGGGTAAAACGAGCATTGCCGGGGAGGGTTGAACGCTGGAGCAGCGTATGTGCAATGACCTCCAGTACCGCACGTCGGTAGTCGTCAGAAAGCAGGACATCGAGATCGGCCCGGTGGATAACGAAGGTGAAACTAAAGCTGAGAAATCCGGAGTCGACAGGCAATGAATAGCTCAGCTGCTCGCCCAATTGCTCCACATGAGGTTCATATCCATCGCCCATTAAACATACAGACTGCATACAGCACGCCCCCGGTCTTCAAATATTTATTTTGGTATATAACGGCACGCTTTAAAATGTCCAGTCAACAGGCGCGTTAAATGATGCAGCGCATCTTCCCTTTTCACCCGATAACGTAACGTACGCCTGTAAAAAAATACCGGCATGGTGTCTTTGATTTCACCGCTTATAAGCAGATGCTTAAGCGCTCATTCCCACTCGATTATTTTATATCCGACATTTTCTTTGCGCATCAAAGCGATAAAAATAAGATGGAGAGGAATAACAGAGAGAATTTCCTTGTCGTTGAAACGGATAGCCTCCTGGCCTGAGCGGCGATTTACCATCGCGCCGAAGATTAAAGTTTGAGTGCCTTTACCTCCAGACAGACAATGCACCGTAACATTAATGACCGAAGGAGTTAACGTGTCCCAGTTTTTCAAGACTGCCATTGAAGTCGGCACACACGAGTCATATTACGCCCTTTGCGATGCTTATCCGTTTCGTTCCGAAGCTCCCCGGATCGAAACTTCTGCTAAAAACATTATGGCGGCAACGTCCGGACTCATTCCGCTGGAAAAATTGTCCGGCCCTGGCTCGGTTTATAAGCTACTGGCATTACCTGATGGTGTCGGTTTGAATTTTATTATTCAAGGGCGTCAGATCGTCGAGACACATTTTCGAATTGACGCTGATGGAATTACTCAAGAGGGATCTTTCGCCATTCTCTGCAAAGACTTATTGCAAGTCTCTGGCTGTGAAAGCCGAACACCGCCCTATCCACGCCCCGCATTTTACTCGCTGGACGAGCTTATAGCTATTTTCCGGGGCTTTGATTTGATCATGCGTAAACTCAATAGAGGCATTCGATCAAATTTAAGGGATCTTTGAATAACATTCACTTATTCACTCGGCCCATCTCTGTGAAGCTGGCCAAATTCAGTAAACCACCACCGCTAAAAAACTCTAAATCATTAGGGATTAATATTTATAAAACATACAGATATAAAATTTAAAATTCTGACCCATCAAGCTTGACGTTACCAGACATTGCCAAAAGTGGCTAAGCTAAAAACAAAAAAGCCCGCTATTACGCGGGCTTAGATATCATTTAGTGTTTGTTAATGCCTGACTTTCTTACAGGGGCATTATTCCCACTCGATCGTGGCTGGCGGCTTACCGCTGATGTCATATACCACGCGGGAAATACCGTTCACTTCGTTGATGATGCGGTTAGACACGCGGCCTAAGAAGTCATACGGCAGGTGCGCCCAGTGCGCGGTCATAAAGTCGATGGTTTCAACGGCACGCAGGGAGACAACCCAGTCATACTTACGTCCATCGCCCATTACACCGACGGAGCGTACTGGCAGGAAGACGGTAAATGCCTGGCTGACTTTGTTGTACAGGTCAGCTTTACGCAGCTCTTCGATGAAAATGGCATCTGCGCGACGCAGCAGGTCGCAGTACTCTTTCTTCACTTCGCCCAGAACGCGAACGCCAAGGCCTGGCCCCGGGAACGGATGGCGGTAAAGCATATCGTACGGCAGGCCCAGTTCCAGACCGATCTTACGCACTTCGTCTTTAAACAGCTCACGCAGCGGTTCAACGAGGCCCATCTTCATCTCTTTCGGCAGGCCGCCCACGTTGTGGTGAGACTTAATCACGTGTGCTTTACCTGTAGCGGATGCGGCAGATTCGATCACGTCCGGGTAGATGGTGCCCTGCGCCAGCCACTTCACGTCTTCCAGCTTCAGCGCTTCTTCGTCGAACACTTCCACAAACACGCGACCGATGATCTTACGTTTCGCTTCCGGATCGTTCTCCCCTTTCAGCGCGTCCAGGAAGCGCTGCTCGCCTTCCACGTGAACGATGTTCAGACCGAAGTGGTCGCCGAACATGTCCATAACCTGCTGAGCTTCGTTCAGACGCAGCAGGCCGTTGTCCACGAAGACGCAGGTCAGGTTTTTACCGATGGCGCGGTGCAGCAGCATTGCGGTCACAGAGGAGTCCACGCCGCCGGAGAGGCCGAGGATCACTTTGTCATCACCAACCTGCTGGCGGATACGCTCAACGGCGTCGTCGATGATTTTTGCCGGAGTCCACAGCGCTTCACACTGGCAGATGTCGCGCACGAAGCGCTCCAGCATGCGCATCCCCTGACGGGTATGGGTTACTTCCGGGTGGAACTGCACGCCGTAGAAGCGTTTTTCTTCGTTAGCCATGATGGCAAACGGGCAGCTTTCGGTGCTGGCAACGGTCACGAAGTCAGACGGGATAGCGGTGACTTTGTCGCCGTGGCTCATCCACACGTCCAGCAGCGGTTTGCCGTCTGCGGTCAGGGAGTCTTCGATACCGCGCACAAGGGCGCTGTCGTTAACCACTTCAACCTGCGCATAGCCAAACTCACGCTCGCTGGAGCCTTCTACGTGGCCGCCCAGTTGCATCGCCATGGTCTGCATGCCATAGCAGACGCCAAATACGGGCACGCCAGCTTCAAATACATACTGCGGCGCGCGCGGGCTGTTATCTTCAGTGGTGCTTTCCGGGCCGCCGGACAGGATGATGCCGCTTGGATTGAATTCGCGAATCTGTGCTTCCGTGACATCCCACGCCCACAGTTCACAGTAAACGCCCAGTTCACGTACGCGACGCGCCACCAGCTGAGTGTACTGCGAACCAAAGTCCAGGATGAGAATGCGATGTTTATGAATGTTTTCCGTCATTGACGCTAATTCCGAGGCAAGTGAAACAGATTAAATAAATTGCCCGACACGAGGTCGGGCGAAGAAAAATCAGGAGCCCATACGGTAGTTCGGGGATTCCTTGGTGATGGTCACATCGTGGACATGGCTTTCCTGAATGCCCGCACCGCTGATACGCACGAATTCCGCTTTGGTGCGCAGCAGGTCGATGGTACCACAGCCAGTCAGACCCATACAGGAACGCAGACCGCCCATTTGCTGGTGAATGATCTCTTTCAGGCGACCTTTATATGCCACGCGACCTTCGATACCTTCTGGCACCAGTTTGTCTGCGGCGTTATCGGTCTGGAAATAACGGTCAGAGGAACCTTTGGACATCGCGCCCAGAGACCCCATACCACGGTAAGATTTGTAGGAACGACCCTGGTAGAGTTCGATTTCGCCCGGTGATTCTTCGGTACCTGCCAGCATAGAGCCGACCATCACCGCTGCCGCGCCAGCAGCAATCGCCTTGGCAATATCACCAGAGAAGCGGATACCGCCGTCAGCGATAACCGGAATGCCGGTTCCTTCCAGCGCTTCAACCGCGTCAGAGACAGCCGTAATCTGCGGAACACCCACGCCGGTAACAATACGCGTGGTACAGATGGAGCCAGGGCCGATACCGACTTTTACAGCGCTGCAACCGGCTTCCGCCAGCGCACGTGCGCCTGCGCCCGTCGCGACATTGCCGCCAATGATTTGCAGATCCGGATATTTTGCACGGGTTTCACGAATACGCTGCAAAACACCTTCGGAATGGCCGTGAGAGGAGTCAATCAGCAGAACGTCAACGCCTGCCGCAACCAGCGCATCCACTCGCTCTTCGTTGCCTGCACCTGCGCCAACCGCAGCACCTACGCGCAGACGGCCCTGCTCATCTTTACAGGCGTTAGGTTTACGTTCCGCTTTCTGGAAGTCTTTCACGGTGATCATGCCGCGAAGACGGAATTTATCGTCGACAACCAGCGCTTTCTCAACGCGTTTTTCATGCATTTTCGCAAACACAACTTCACGCGCTTCACCTTCGCGAACAGTGACCAGACGCTCTTTCGGCGTCATGTATACGCTAACAGGCTGGTTCAGGTCGGTGACAAAGCGAACGTCACGACCAGTAATGATGCCCACCAGTGAATTATCTTCGGCAACCACCGGGTAACCGGCGAAACCGTTACGCTCAGTCAGTTCTTTCACTTCGCGCAGGGTAGTGGTTGGCAGAACGGTTTGCGGATCTTTAACCACGCCGGACTCATGTTTTTTAACACGGCGAACTTCTTCAGCCTGGCGTTCGATGGACATGTTTTTATGAATAAAGCCAATGCCGCCTTCCTGTGCCAGGGCAATTGCCAGGCGCGCTTCCGTAACGGTGTCCATTGCTGCGGAGAGCATCGGAATATTCAGACGAATGGTCTTAGTGAGCTGAGTACTCAAATCGGCAGTATTCGGCAGAACGGTTGAATGAGCGGGAACGAGGAGGACGTCGTCAAACGTCAGGGCTTCTTTAGCGATACGTAGCATGGGCAATATCTCTGACCTGGGTGGTTAAATATTGCCGTGGCATTATACAGAGCGTAACCGATTGCTTCCACATTTTTTTGCGAAAAATACTTGCACTCATCTCTGAGCAGGTTACTATCGACTGAATAACCTGCTGATTTGGAATTTGATCCAGCTCACATGTCATCTCTTCAAAGCCCCGCAATTTTTACCGTTAGTCGCCTGAATCAGACAGTACGTAGCCTGCTGGAACGTGAAATGGGCCAGGTCTGGATCACAGGTGAAATCTCCAATTTCTCGCAGCCTGCCTCTGGTCACTGGTATTTCACGCTTAAAGACGACACGGCGCAGGTTCGCGGTGCGATGTTCCGTAACAGCAACCGTCGCGTGACCTTCCGTCCGCAGCATGGTCAACAGGTGCTGGTTCGCGCCTCCGTCACGCTCTATGACCCGCGCGGCGATTACCAGATAATCGTTGAAAGCATGCAGCCCGCCGGTGAAGGGTTGCTGCAACAGAAATATGAACAACTGAAAGCGGCGCTCTCAGCGGAAGGGCTTTTCGATCAGCAGTTCAAGAAATCGCTTCCGCAACCGGCCCACTGTATTGGCGTCATCACCTCAAAAACCGGCGCTGCGCTGCATGACATCCTCCACGTTCTGAAACGACGTGATCCCTCTTTGCCGGTGGTCATTTACCCCACCGCCGTACAAGGTGACGATGCGCCGGGGCAAATTGTGCGCGCCATAGAACTGGCGAACGCGCGCCAGGAGTGTGATGTGCTGATCGTCGGGCGCGGCGGTGGTTCGCTGGAAGATTTATGGAGTTTTAACGACGAACGCGTTGCGCGCGCTATTTTTGCCAGCCGCATTCCGGTGGTCAGCGCCGTCGGCCACGAAACCGACGTGACTATTGCGGATTTTGTCGCGGATTTACGTGCCCCTACGCCTTCTGCCGCAGCGGAAATCGTCAGTCGCAACCAGACGGAGCTACTGCGCCAGATCCAGTCTTCTCAGCAACGTCTTGAGATGGCCATGGACTTTTTCATTGCTAACCGCACCCGGCGATTTACGCAACTTAACCACAGGCTGCAACAGCAGCATCCACAACTGCGCCTCGCCCGTCAGCAAACCGTACTGGAAAAACTTCGCCAGAGGATGCGTGTCGCCCTGGACAACCAGCTTAAACAGGCGACGCAGCGTCAACGCCGCGTCGTCCAGCGTCTGAATCAGCAAAACCCGCAACCGCGAATCTGGCGCGCGCAGACCCGAATTCAGCAACTTGAATACCGACTGGCGGAAAACCTCCGTGCGCAGTTGGGCGTGATGCGAGAGCGTTTTGGCAAGGCGGTGACTCACCTGGAGGCGGTCAGCCCGCTCTCCACGCTGGCCCGCGGTTATAGCGTCACCACTGCTGCCGATGGCAATGTGCTGAAACAGGCGAAGCAGGTGAAAACGGGCGATACACTTACTACCCGTCTCACAGATGGCTGGGTAGAAAGTGAAGTGAAAAGGGTCATGCCCGCGAAAAAAACGCGCGCGTCTAAACCACGCAGCGCAGGCTAATTCACAGCTTCGTCGGGGTCAGAAACATGGTGAAAAGAGCTAGCCCGGCAAAAATCAAAAGCGACCATGCCGCCCCCAGTAATGCATAGAGTTGTCCAAAAATTATTGCCCCCGCAACCTGCCCTACCGCCAGCATAAAGAAGACGATGCCCACCCCTGCGGCGGGGGCATTCGCTGTGGCGGCTGCGCCGCAGACCAGCAGTACGCCAGAAAGCGTGATATAACCTACGCCACAGAGGGCAGCCGCCGGAATCAGCCACCCGCTATAACCATGACTTACCGCCAGTAGCGCCAGCGGCGCAGCCATAAAAAGCAGCGACAGCCAGTAAACCAGGTTCCAGCCTGTCCGGGCGGCCAGCGCGCCGGTAAAGACACCAGCAATCCCCGCTCCACCGCTTACCAGCCACAGCATACTGGTCGTCTCTTTTGCAACATGCAGATGATTTTGCAGGATATCGGGTCCGAAGTTCCACCAGGCAGCGCTCGCGATTCCGCAGATAAACGCAATCAGCGCCAGCCGCCGCATTGCCCGTGCCTGTAAGAGCTGCCGCCAGGATTGTTCATTTTTCGCCCCCTGCGAACGGGATGCGGGTAAATAGCGCGTCACTGGTAGCAGGCAAAGCAGCGCAAATACCGCGAACGCAACGCAGGCTCCGCGCCACCCGAAGGGGATGAAAAGCAGTATCGGTACGGAAAGAATAATGCCGCCGCCAGTACCGGCATTTATAAAGGTGTTAGTGGTGGACTGTCGGCGTTCTGCCACCGCCAGGCTTACGGCCGCAGCCAGTGATGGCGACGCCAGTCCTGAACTTAACCCGGCGATAAACAGCCCCAGCGCAATGTGTACCACCCCCGCAGCGCACGCAAGGAGCAATAAGCCGAATGCAGCGCAGAATGCCGACACGATCGCGGTGATACGAGCGCCATAACGCCCGATGACCCATGCAGCCCCGATCGAAGAAAAACAGTAAGCAATATAGCTACAGGCGGCGATAACACCCGCCGCCCGTGAGCTCAGTTCAATATCCTGTCCTACCGACGGCAGCATCAGACCCCAGGCGAAACGCGCCATGCCATACGTCACGGCAATAAGCCAAAACCCGGTTATCGCAAGCGTTGAAATCGTTTTATCCACACCAGACCCTCATTTCTGACAGAGCAATTAATGATGGTCGAAACCGACAGTTTTGCCGCTAAGGGGGTAAAAAAGCCGAATGTCACATAAACTTGTAGTCAGCCTTGCCAACAATCAGGAGAGCAGTATGACAGCGACACGACTTCACAATGTTATCCCGCCCTACATCCTGCGCCGCATTATTGATAACGGCTCCGAAGTACAACAAAAGTGCGCCCGCCAGACTCTGACCCATGTCCAGACGCTCATGGCACATACGCCGGGCAAACCTGCTGCGCCGCATGTTGCGAAAGCTGGCATGTTGCAGCGGGACATTTATGATGCGAAACAGACTCAGGAGCTGCCCGGAACTCTGGTGCGCTTTGAAGGGCAGTCATCAAATGGCGATGTCGCCGTGGATGAAGCATGGCAATATCTGGGAGTGACGCATGATTTTTTCTGGAAAATTTATCAACGTGATTCACTGGATAATAAAGGTCTGACGCTAATCGGTACCGTTCACTATGGCCGCGAATACCAGAATGCTTTCTGGAATGGTCAACAGATGGTATTTGGCGATGGTGACGGCGAGATCTTTAACCGTTTCACTATCGCACCGGATATTGTGGCCCATGAACTTAGCCACGGGGTAACGGAAACAGAAGCCGGGCTGATTTATTTTGAACAGTCCGGGGCGCTAAATGAATCCTTGTCCGATGTGTTTGGCTCGCTGGTGAAACAGTATCTGCACAAACAGACCGCAGAAGAGGCGGACTGGATTATCGGCGAAGGTCTATTAGCCGCAGGTATCAATGGCAAGGGGTTGCGCTCAATGGCAGAGCCGGGCACCGCTTATGATGACCCGCTACTGGGCAAAGATCCCCAGCCTGCGCATATGAAGGATTTTATTAAAACCCGCGAGGATAACGGCGGCGTACATCTTAACTCTGGCATTCCTAATCGTGCGTTTTATCTGGCCGCCACCGCGCTTGGTGGTTATGCATGGGAAAAAGCCGGTTATGCATGGTATGACACGGTTTGTGATCGCTCACTCGCGCAAAATGCTGACTTTGCGGCTTTCGCCCGGCTGACCATCGCGCATGGTGAAAAACGTTCCGGAAAAGAGACGGCAGAAGCCATTAAACAGGCCTGGATTGAAACAGGGGTACTGTAATGAATATTCCGGAGCTCACTGAGGACGCGGTCATTGAGCTTGCCCGTGAAGGTGGGGTGGCGTTTATACCACAACTGAGCGGGCTGCGCAGAATTGCCCTTTCCACCCTCACACCACAGCAGCGTGAGCGGGTGATTGCTGTTTTACAGCAAGCGCTACAGCGCGGCTTTCCGCCAGGGCAGACGGACTCACCAGGGCGCGGTGACCAACGGTATTTTCGTATTCAGATAATCTGGACTCACCATAATCAGGCGCACTATACCGATATCATCTTGCTGGTGCCGGAACAGGAGGCGCCGCCCTCACTGGTGGATCTGTGGAAAAAAGGCGAAAGCGGCGTCTGTGATTAGGCGTCCTGCAGAACGAAGACAACCCGCTTTTTGGAGATCAGTCCGTGGCCCTGCTGGCAAAAATAATCCACCGCTCCGCAGGCTTTGAGCACTTCCAGCGGCTGCTGGCACTCCGGGCATAAGGCTCTAAGGGCATAATCCTTATTGCATCCATGGCAGTGACCATGCGTGCCAGTCAGTTCCAGCGGGTTGTGGCAGGTTGGGCATTTAAGATCCATAAATATCCTCCCATAAAGTCACCGGTGGTGATGACGCCACCGGTGACTTTAAACTTACTTGCTTTTCTTAATGTGTTTAATCAGGCGCTTACGTTTACGCATCTGGTTTGGCGTCAGCGTATTGCGTTTGTCCGCATAGGGGTTTTCCCCTTCCTTGAACTGAATACGGATAGGTGTGCCCATCACATCCAGCGATTTGCGGAAGTAGTTCATCAGATAACGCTTGTAGGAGTCCGGCAGGTCTTTTACCTGGTTACCATGAATCACCACGATTGGCGGGTTGTAACCACCGGCATGCGCATATTTCAGTTTCACACGACGACCGCGAACCAACGGCGGCTGGTGATCTTCGCACGCCATATTCATGATACGGGTCAGCATCGCGGTGCTCTGGCGACGGGTCGAACTGTCGTAGGCTTCACGCACGGATTCAAACAGGTTACCTACGCCGCTGCCATGCAGTGCGGAGATGAAGTGCACGCGGGCAAAATCGATAAAGCCCAGACGGAAATCCAGTGTCTCTTTGACCTGCTCTTTCACTTCCTGGCTGAGACCATCCCATTTGTTCACCACGATAACAAGTGAGCGACCACTGTTAAGGATGAAACCAAGCAGTGAGAGGTCCTGGTCGGAAATGCCTTCACGGGCGTCAATAACCAGCAGCACCACGTTGGCGTCTTCAATCGCCTGCAGCGTTTTGATTACCGAGAATTTTTCCACCGCATCGGTGATTTTGCCGCGTTTACGCACGCCCGCTGTGTCGATCAGAACGTATTCGCGCCCATCACGTTCCATCGGGATATAAATACTGTCACGCGTTGTACCTGGCATGTCATAAACAACAACACGCTCTTCCCCGAGGATGCGGTTAGTCAGTGTGGACTTACCGACGTTAGGACGCCCGACAATCGCCAGCTTGATAGGCAGATCCTGCGGGTTGAAGTCCTCTTCCGGCTCTTCTTCTTCGCCGTCTTCGCCCTTACCGTCATCGAACTGCGCCCAGTATGCAGCGTTCTCATCCAGTTCTTCTGGCGGGTCGATTTCGTCCATCCACGGCAGCAGAACGTGTTCCAGCAGGCTGACAACACCACGGCCATGAGAGGCGGCTATTGGGTGAATCTCACCCAGGCCAAGGGAGTAGAAATCAACAACCGCCTGATCCGGATCCAGACCGTCTGTTTTGTTGGCGACGAGGAATGTCGGTTTTTCACGCGAACGCAGGTGTTTGGCAATGGCTTCATCAGCCGGCATCAGCCCGGCACGCGCATCCACCATAAACAGCACCACATCGGCCTCTTCAATCGCCAGCAGCGACTGTTCCGCCATACGGGTTTCTACGCCATCTTCCGTACCATCAATACCGCCCGTGTCGATACAGATAAATTCGCGACCTTCGACTTCTGCACGACCGTACTTACGGTCACGGGTCAGCCCCGGAAAATCCGCTACCAGCGCATCACGGGTGCGTGTTAAACGGTTAAAAAGCGTGGATTTTCCAACGTTAGGGCGCCCGACCAGCGCGACCACAGGTATCATGTTTAAAGCCTCATTACTTAAAATTCAAAAATCAAAACGTCGCAACGCTGGCGACGTTTTAAAAACAGTAAAACGGCCCCTGCAACAGGAGCCGTCTTCTCACGAACGACCACCTTCGCGCGATTAACGCGTGATGGCGTACAGCGTACCGTCTTTAGCCTGGATCAGCAGTTTGCCATCCGCAGCGACTGGATCGGTCAGGAAACCGGAACCGTCCACTTTCTGCTGCGCGACAAAACGTCCATCTTCGACGTTAATCCAGTGCATATAACCTTCGCTGTCACCGGTCACGATGTAACCATTATACAACGCCGGAGCGGTAAGGTTACGGTGCAGAAGATCGCTTTGCGTCCACAGCGTCACACCACCGTCAGTGGTCAACGCCAGAACACGGTCATTCTGGTCAATCATATAGATGCGGTTACCGTCGACGATGAAATTGCTCACTGAACCCAGTTCACGTTTCCACATGATCTGACCGCTACGCAGATCCAGCGCCGTCAGGTTACCGTTGTAAGCCAGCGCGTAAACCACGCCGTTTACAATCACCGGCGTTGTGTCTACATCACTCAAACGGTCGATTTCAGTCGGACCGGTTGCCTGAGAAATTCGCTGCTGCCAAATCATCTGGCCCTGCTGCATCAGCACGGCGCTTACACGACCGTTGTCGCCACCCACAATGGCTGCGCCGTAGGCAGTAGCCGGTGCAGATTCGCCACGCAGGGACAAAGACGGCATATCGAGGTTAACCGTCCATTTCACCGCGCCGTCGCTCTCATTGAGCGCCTGCAACTGACCGTTACTGGTATGAATCAGCACGAGGCCGTCGCTGACAACAGGGCGGGATAATGCCTCTCCGGCAACGTTGGTTTTCCATGCCTGGGAACCGTCGTTCGTATTCAGCGCATAAACCTTCGCTTTTTCACTGCCTACGTAGACATGACCGCCAGCGACAGTCACACCACCGGACAACAGCGCCGGGCTGCTGGAGAACCAGCCAGATTTTTCTGCCAGGTTAACGGACCAGACTTCTTTACCGTCGCTCGCGCTAACCGCTTTAACCGTACCGCGACGGTCAGCAGCATAGACCACGCCACTGTCCAGCGCCGGATGTAAATTCGAATGAAAATCGCCAATACCGCTACCCACAGACGTACTCCACGCGGTAGACGGATTAAACTGGTTTGTAACCGTCGGCAGAGGGGACATTTTGACAACATCTTCTTCGCCGTTAAACAGGGAACAACCGCTCAGTAAGGTGACGGACAGCAGCCCAGGCAGAAGTAATTTACGCAATTGCATCGGGTCCCTCTTAGATGGACAAATTGTTGATTTTCATCTGCATCATTTCACTCAGCGCCGGGGAGGCGTTGTTTTTAACGCCATTCTCCCAGGCGGTGCGTGCACCTTGTTTGTCGCCTTTGCTGAGCAGCGCTTCGCCACGCAGGTCGGCAACAATGGCCGCCCAACCGTCGCCTTTCACGCTATCAAGCGTTTTCAGCGCGGCATCCTGCTGCTTAAGCTGCACCTGAATACGGGCGAGACGGATGTTGATCATGCCCTTTAGGTTTTCATCGCTGGTAGCGGCAAGCCCCTGCTGCAACTGCGCGGAAGCTTTTTCAAGCTCATTGCGTTCAACATACTGCTGTGCCAGTTCCAGTGACGCCAGCGCGCCATAGGCATTCTTATTCTCTGCCGCAAATTTTTCAGCCGCAGCCAGCGTTTCAGGTTTATCAGCACGAATCGCGGTAATTGCGTTTTCATAGCCTTGTGAAGCCGATCTTGCGGTTTCGATTTGGTGGTTATTCCAGTAGCGCCAGCCAACTAATGCACCAATACCTAAAATGACACCAACAGCCAGCGCTTTGCCGTTTTCAGCAAAAAAGCGTTTGAGCGCGTCTACCTGTTCGTTGTCGTTCTCGTAAATTTCCACGCAGTCCTTCTCCTTAACGATAATTCACCGGGGAGATTAGCCCAGTAGTGTGCGCAAATGCGCCGCAACGCTGTCCTGCGTTACCGTATTTTGCTCACCAGAGCGTAAATCCTTCACTACAACGTTACCGTCAGCGATTTCAGACTCACCCAGCACCAGTGCGAGCTTAGCGCCCCACTTATCGGCACGGGCAAACTGCTTTTTGAAATTACCGCCGCCGTGGTTCGTCATGAGCTTAACCTCAGGTAACGCATCGCGTACCTGTTCAGCCAGTTGCATTGCAGCGGACTGTACGTTTTCGCCTGACGCTACCAGGTATATATCGACAACGGATTCTGCTTTAAATTCCGGATTAACTGCCTGAACCAACAAAACAAGTCGTTCAAGACCCATCGCGAAGCCAACCGCCGGGGTCGCGCGACCACCAAGCTGCTCGACCAGACCATCGTAACGGCCACCCGCACAGACCGTTCCCTGAGAACCCAGGCTGGTGGTTACCCACTCGAAAACGGTGCGGTTGTAATAATCAAGACCGCGCACCAGACGCTGGTTTACCGTGTAGGCAATACCCGCAGCTTCCAGCAGTTTGCACAGACCCGCGAAGTGTTCGCGTGATTCTTCATCCAGATAATCGCCCAGAGCTGGCGCCGCATTCAGAAGCGCCTGGATGTCCGGGTTTTTGGAATCCAGTACGCGCAGCGGATTGCTGTACATACGGCGTTTGCAATCTTCGTCCAGTTGCTCTTTGTGCTGCTCAAGAAACGCCACCAGCGCATCGCGATAATTGGCACGTGCTTCCAGGGAGCCGATAGAGTTCAGTTCGAGGCTAACGTGATCGAAGATACCCAGCGCACGCCACCAGCGCGCAGTGAGCATAATCAATTCGGCATCGATATCCGGGCCCTGCAGACCAAAGACTTCGACACCCAACTGATGGAACTGGCGGTAGCGACCTTTTTGTGGGCGCTCATAGCGGAACATAGGACCAACATACCACAGGCGCTGTTCCTGATTGTACAGAAGACCATGCTCGATGCCGGCGCGTACACAGCCCGCTGTACCTTCTGGACGCAGCGTCAGGCTATCGCCGTTGCGATCGTCAAAGGTGTACATCTCTTTTTCAACCACGTCGGTGACTTCACCGATCGCGCGTTTGAATAACGGGGTCTGCTCTACAATCGGCAAACGGATTTCATTGTAACCGTAGCTGCCGAGCACGTTTTTTAGTGTGCCTTCAATGCGCTGCCAGATGGCGGTTTCGCCAGGCAGATAATCGTTCATGCCGCGAATGGCTTGAATATTCTTTGCCACGTTTATTCTCTTTTTGAATACAAAAAATGAACCCTCAGGGCTTGCGCCTTGCGGGTTCATCATACACGGGAAGCCAGCCGCTTCCCATCACGTTATTTTTCTACCTGTTGTACATCAATACGATTAGCTTCATCCAGCATGGATGCTTTCGCACGGATCCGGGCTTCGAGCTGGGTAATCATATCGTCATTATCCAGTCTGTCTCTGCGCACGCCATCTTCATAAAGGCCGCTTTTCTTGTTGCCGCCCGTCACGCCAAGCGTAGAAACCAAAGCTTCGCCAGGGCCGTTCACCACGCAACCGATGATCGAAACATCCATCGGGGTGATGATATCTTCCAGACGCTGCTCAAGAGCATTCACGGTACCTATCACGTCAAATTCCTGACGCGAGCAGGTAGGACAGGCGATAAAGTTGATGCCACGTGCACGAATGCGCAGTGATTTCAGAATATCGAAGCCAACTTTGATCTCTTCAACCGGATCCGCCGCCAGTGAGACACGAAGCGTATCGCCGATCCCCTCAGACAACAGCAACCCCAGACCGATCGCCGACTTGACCGCGCCACTGCGCGCCCCACCCGCCTCGGTGATACCGAGGTGCAACGGCTGATCAATCTGCTTCGCCAGCAGGCGGTAAGATTCCACCGCAAGGAACACATCGGAGGCTTTTACGCTGACTTTGAATTGATCAAAATTGAGTCTGTCGAGGTGATCGACATGGCGCATGGCGGACTCCAGCAGTGCCTGCGGGGTGGGCTCACCATATTTCTCCTGCAGATCCTTTTCCAGCGAACCTGCGTTGACGCCAATGCGAATAGGGATATTTTTGTCGCGCGCACAGTCAACAACCATGCGGATGCGTTCTTCATTACCGATATTGCCTGGGTTGATACGCAAACAGTCGACGCCGTATTCCGCAACTTTCAGCGCGATACGGTAGTCAAAGTGAATGTCCGCCACCAGCGGTACGCTCACCTGTTGCTTAATCAGTTTGAATGCTTCTGCCGCGTCCATGGTAGGTACGGAAACGCGAACAATGTCAGCGCCAACACGCTCAAGGGCTTTGATCTGCGCGACCGTCGCGTCCACGTCTGTGGTGCGGGTGTTTGTCATTGACTGCACAGCGATGGGGGCGCCATCGCCAATCGGCACATTACCAACGTAAATCCGTTTCGATTTCCGACGTTGAATCGGAGCCTGGTTATGCATGAAAAATCTCCCGCGTTGCCCGTCTGTTACTGTACTGCTGATTGTTCGGCATTGAGGGTCAGGCGTGCAACCTGGTTAGTTCTGATAAAGCGGCTCAGATCGACAGGTTTGCCCTGATATTGAATCTGTACCGCAGCAGGTGCACCGATCTTGAGCTTGTAAGGCGCCTGGCCGGTTAAATTCAG
Organism: Phytobacter palmae; assembly: GCF_039409775.1. NCBI lineage: Bacteria > Pseudomonadati > Pseudomonadota > Gammaproteobacteria > Enterobacterales > Enterobacteriaceae > Phytobacter > Phytobacter palmae. Next base: position 122,397 of record NZ_JBCIVJ010000012.1, read on the forward strand.
CGTCGCGTCTTTACGCTGGATCCCACTGAATAATTTTTTACCGCTTGCATCGCTCACTTCTAACCAACAGTCGGCATTGAAGTTCATGACCAGCGCATGTGCGGCGTCCGGGGAGGTGATACCCGCCTGGTCAGTCGGCAGTGGCGCGTTATTCGCGCTAGCCGATGGCTGCGTGGCAGGAGGCTGAGTAACGGGTGCCTGAGAAGGAGATACTACTGCATTTGAATGCGCGGTGGCCGCTGGCGCCTGCGTTGCGTTTCCAGGGGCCGCTGCTGCAGGGGCTGTTGGTTCAACTGGCGTGGTCGCAGCCGTATTCGGCGTTTCTGTCGGAGTGCTGACAGCATCGTTATTCAGCGGAACGCTCTGCCCTTCGCTGCTCCCACTGGCGTTCAGCTCTGCAGACGACTGATCGGCCATTGTGGTGATTTCTTGCTGCTGGGCTTTGTGATTTTGCCACCACCATGCGCCTGTCAGACCAACAACCACAAACAGCACCAGCCAGGTAAAGCTCATTAACCAGCCGTCACGTTTTTTACGACGTTTACCCAGAGAAAAGGTCTGCATCGGCGCGACTTTCGCCGCCCGAATCGGTGCCTGTTTCTCAATCATCGGCAGCAGTTCTTCTTCCGGGATATGCACCAAACGCGCATACGAGCGGATGTAACCACGCAGGAATGTTGAAGCCAATTCGGCAGGAGCCTTATCGTCTTCAATATCGCGCACCGTGGAAACTTTGAGACAGAGGCGCTCAGCTACCGCCTGCTGGCTAAGTCCGAGTTGTTCACGGGCATTGCGCAGACGAACGCCCGTGGTTTGTGCTTCGTTTTGGTCGTGAGTGGCTTCAGTATTCATTCGCTACAACTGCTGGTACGTGAAAATTTAAGATTCAGGCGCGTAGTAAGCATTGCCTGGGCGCGCCGCGAAATGTCAGGGTCAGTTAAATTTAGACCGACAGTATAAGACTGTCAGGCCGGTCATAACAGAACAGCTTTTCGTACTTTTGCTAAGCCGTTGTTCCATCGCTACATACTGCCTTAAAGTCGAGAGAAACGCACAGTAATTATTGTTTACACAGGTATACTCAGGCGATTAAATCAGCATATTTATGCGTCGCGACACAGAAGCCTGTCGCGACGCCAGAAGACTAAACCGATTTAATCGAAATCGGCTCACCCTGCATACGTTTACGCATTGTGCGTTTCGTACGGTCAATGACGTCGCCTGCCAGTTGACCACATGCCGCGTCAATGTCATCACCGCGTGTTTTACGCACGATGGTGGTGAAACCATAGCTCATCAGCACCTTACAGAAACGATCGATACGGCTGTTCGAACTACGGCCATAAGGCGCGCCCGGGAACGGGTTCCATGGAATCAGGTTGATCTTGCACGGCGTATCTTTCAGCAACTCTGCCAGCTCATGCGCATGCTCTGTGCCATCATTCACATGGTCGAGCATTACGTATTCAATGGTTACGCGACCCTGATTAGCATTGGACTTCGAAATGTAGCCGCGAACCGATTCGAGGAAAGTAGCGATATTGTACTTTTTGTTGATCGGCACAATTTCGTCGCGAATGGTATCGTTCGGTGCATGCAGGGAAATAGCCAGCGCAACATCAATCATGTCACCCAACTTGTCCAGCGCAGGAACCACGCCGGAAGTCGACAGGGTAACGCGACGTTTGGACAGGCCAAAACCAAAGTCATCCAGCATGATTTCCATTGCCGGCACAACGTTAGTCAGGTTCAGTAAGGGTTCGCCCATACCCATCATCACCACGTTAGTGATAGGACGTACGCCGGTCGTTTTTACCGCGCCAATAATTTTTGCCGCCCGCCAGACCTGACCAATAATTTCTGACACTTTCAGGTTACGGTTGAAGCCCTGTTGCGCCGTGGAGCAGAATTTACACTCCAGCGCACAGCCAACCTGTGAAGAAACGCACAGCGTGGCGCGATCATCTTCCGGAATGTACACCGTTTCAACGCGCTGATCGCCTACGGCAATCGCCCATTTAATCGTGCCATCAGAGGAGCGTTGCTCTTCCACAACTTCCGGAGCGCGGATGACCGCGACTTCTTTAAGCTTGTTACGCAGCACTTTATTGATGTCGGTCATCTCATCAAAATCGTCGCTGCAATAGTGGTACATCCACTTCATCACCTGATCGGCGCGGAAGGGTTTTTCGCCTAAGTTTTTGAAAAACTCGCGCATCTGCTGACGATTCAAATCCAGCAGGTTAATTTTTGCATCTTTGTTGGGAACCGTCAGTGCGACGTTCTCAGGCGTGACAATGTGTTCAGACATAGTTGTATTCCGGCCTCGTTATTACACGTTATGGCCCCTGGAGGGTTAAAAAAGAAGCGCCCCGGGAATGCGTTTTGCAATTCACGGGGCGCTGCATTGTACAAATTCTGCTGTGCAGATGCCACGACTGTGCGCGGCATTGACAAAATAAAGTGTAACTATGCTTACAATTTCCGGTGAACTTCACGCAACAGGGTGCGCAAAGCTGCGGAAATTAGCGAGTGCGCGGACAAACTTCGCCTTCGCCGAAGAAATAGGCGATTTCACGCGCGGCAGACTCCAGAGAATCGGAACCATGGGTGCCGTTCTCGGTGAAGCTGTCAGCATAATCAGCGCGCAGAGTACCTGCCAGCGCGTTAGCCGGGTTGGTGGCGCCCAGCAGATCACGGTGACGCTGGACCGCATTTTCACTTTCCAGTACGGAGACCACGATCGGGCCGGAGGTCATGAACTCAACCAGACCATCGAAGAACGGTTTGCCTTCGTGCTCAGCGTAGAAACCACGAGCCTGCTCTACGGACAGATGCAGCATTTTCGTGCCGACAATCTTGAAACCAGCAGATTCAAAACGCGCGAAAATACTACCAATAACGTTTTTTGCCACCGCGTTCGGCTTGATGATGGAAAAAGTACGTTCAATAGCCATGTTAACCCCTGTAAGTTGTTCTGTTGTCGTACATACATACGTATGACCTGGCGCGGATTATAAAGAGCAACGCGGGCATTGCCTATGGATAAAGGTAACATTTTTTTAAAATAAGACGAGTTTCAGCAACACCATTCACCAAAACGTCTCTACACCAAATTATTCACGTTCCCTTAAGGCGGTAAGAGCATGCCCCTCCGGCCGTTTACATAAGTCAGTAACCCGGCTGGACGAGTGCAGTCAGCACAAAGGCAGCTTAAGGGAGACGCGTATACTCGTTGCGTCATTGCACCGCGAATTCAACTGCCGCAACCTGGCCGGCATCATCCATCACCAGTAACTGATACTGACCGCTTTTATCAAGACTAAGGTTTAAGATTTGCTCATGACCGTCAAGCGGATCTCCGTTTAAAAACCACCAGCGTCGCCCTTCCCCACCGATAGCCTGTAGCGGCAGTGTCGCCTGCGAGCGCCCCGGCAACCGTTTGATTACTGCGCCATCCCGGATCCCCGAGAGTAACAGCGGCGGCGGCGCGTTATCATCACGCGCAGGGCATGTTTTGGAGCGCGAAGGTAATCTTGCCGTCCGTCGCTCGCCATCGGGTAACCAGGGTTCCAGCGGCAAAGGCCAGACTATGACCGTGCGTTGCTGCGCATCGGGGCAATCGGCCGCGACCCGTTGTCCCTGCGCGTTTACCCATACAGGAAAACGGATGCCGCGCGCCCCTTCCTGTTCCGCCATCAGCATCGTGGGAGGCTGGCTGTTATCCAATAGCCAGGTCGCCAGACGGCGGCGGCAATTGCTGTCCCCCTCCGGCAAACTCTGTCCACCAGGCCAGCAGATAACGTCGCGGCTGACCGATTCCGGACGAGGATCCCGTGGCAGACGCGCCAGCTCCAGCGCGGAGCGGGGTTGCAGCATATTATTAACCTGATTGAGCAAGGGTACTGCGCTGGCGAAACCAAATTGACCAGCAACCGGTGTACCGTCAGGCCTGCCCGTCCAGACGCCAATCACATAGCGGCTATTGAGCCCAATGGCCCATGCATCACGGTAACCGTAGCTGGTGCCGGTTTTCCAGGCCAGTGGCACCACTTGCGGGAGTGCGCTGTCCGGCAGGGGTTGCGCTTCCCCGGCAAGTATGCGGCGAATAATCCACGCCGCACCTGGCGACATCAACGTTCTTTCCATCAGCGGGTCGTCTGGCTGAAAACGCAGCTGCCCGGCCTTGCCGTGACGCGCAAAGGCGCTATAGGCCGCGGTAATATCCGCCAGACGGGCGCCTGCGCCCCCCAGAATAAGCGACAGGTTCGGCTCCGCGCCTTCCGGCAATTTCAGCGGCAACCCGGCATTGCGCAGCGTGGCGGCAAATTTTTTCGGCCCGTATGCTTCCAGAACCTGAACTGCCGGAAGATTGAGAGAACGAACCAGCGCCTCACTCATGCTGACCGGGCCGTGAAAACCGCTGTCAAAATTACCGGGACGATAGTCACCCGTACGTCGTGGCACATCCTGCAACAACGAGGCGGGATGAATCAGACCGTCATCCATCGCCAGGCCATAAATGAAGGGTTTTAACACCGACCCCGGCGAGCGGGTAGCGCTGACCATATCGACATGGCCAAAACGGCTGTCGTCATTAATGTCCACCGAACCCACCCAGCCACGGACTTTCATGTCCGTATGATCGACGACGATGATCGCCAGCGAGCTACGCTGGGGCAGACGAGATTTCACGCCAGCGGCCAGGTCTTCAAGCTGACGCTGGAGACTGGCATCAAGTGTGGTGGTAATTTTAAGACCCGGGTCTTTGCTTAACATATAGCGGGAGAAGAGGGGCGCGAGTTGCGGCATCTGGCGGGGTGCCAGCCAGACCGGTTCTTCACGCGACTCCTCAACCTGCTTTTGACTCCATACGCCCTGCGAGACCATGCGATCCAGTACTTTATCCCGCGCAGCCTGCGCACGTTCCGACCAGCGATCAGGACGCAGCCGACTGGGCGCCTGCGGTAAGACGGCCAGCAGTGCCGCCTCTGCATAGCTGAGCTGCGCGGGAGATTTGCCAAGATACACCCAGCTTGCTGCCCCAACGCCCTGCAACGTACCGCCAAATGGGGCCCGGTTGAGATAGAGTGTCAGAATATCGCGCTTGGAGAGATGCCACTCCAGTTGTAACGCCCGCCACAGCTGGCGGATTTTACCCCCAAAGGTACGCGGATGGGGATCGAGCAGACGCGCGACCTGCATGGTAAGCGTACTGCCGCCAGAGATAACTCTGCCAGCCAGCATGTCCTGCCATGCGGCACGGGCGACCGAAAGTGGGTTGACGCCGGGGTGTTTCCAGAACCAGCGATCCTCGTACTCGATAAGCGCCTGTAAATAACGTGGGGAGACATCCTCTATCGCCACCGGGTAGCGCCAGATCCCTTCGGCATCGGCGAAGCGCCAGAGCGGCGTACCATCTTCCGCCACGACGACGCGCGCCGGATTGACCTCTTTCAGAGGCAACGGCCAGAGTTTGTCGGCAATAAAAAGAACCAACGGAATAAGAAGAAACGCTCCCGCAAGCCAAAGCCCGCGGGAGCGCCAGGTGCGCCCTTTTCTCATGCTATGGGCGAACGATCAACGGACCGCTTGCGGCCCCTGTGGCCCGCCACTGCGGCACATACATAGATTCCACCTGCGGCATCGGCAGTTGATAGGTTCCCGGCGTTACCGCACGCGCAAGGTAAACCAGCGTTACTGGCTGCCCTTCGCTAACGGAGACAGCTGCGACAAAGCGATCATCGCGGAATTCCATATGGGCAATATCGGCCTGCTGCATACGGTTAAGAAGTTCCTGCACTTCGCTGCCGCTATCCTGCAGGCTCGCACTACTGCTGGCCAGATTCTGGTTTTCCAGTTCCAGTCCGGCTGGCAGAAGGTCAACCACCAGCGCATCTGGCACGTTGTGGCTGGCGCGCACTTCAAGCCAGACCAACACCAGCTCGCCGCTTTTCAGCGAGGCCAGCGATTTTGTCTGCCCGTCAGTACCGAGGATCTGCCGTTCGATATTCAGTACATTACTGGCCGGTGCCGGGGTGTACTCCGGATACCCTGTACTGTCGAGACGCAACCACATCGGGCTTTCCCCGGTGTTAGTCACCGTCAATGCCGTCATCTGGTCCGCATTGAGTTCACGTGTTTGCGGTTTATCGCCCTTAATCTCTTCACTGGTCAACGAGGTCTGTGCCTGCCAGATGCCGGGCAGGTCCTGCAAATGACGTCCTGCCAGATAGAGCGCATTGCTTTCCTGCGTGGAAAGCCAGCGTTGGCCGTATGCCTGTTCAGATAAGGTGGTCAGCAGCTTATTCTGCGCATCCGGCAATAGCGAGTTTTCTTCCAGCAGCGACAGCATCAGCGCGTTATCACGCAGATCGCTACCGTAGTCCGCCATCCAGCGCTGCGCTTTCGCGCGCGGTGTGGTTAACGCCAGCGCCAGTGCCTGTTCACTACGCGGTGCATCGCCCATGAGCTTGAGTGCGATCCCCAGTTGCAGCAGTGGCAAACCGGCTTTCGCCTGATCATGACGCTGCCACAGTTCACGCAGCGCACCGAGAGGCGCTTTTTGCTGACGTGCAAGCACCAGTGCCGCATAGCTTTGCGCCGCAAATTTGGTCGCTTGTACATCGTCGCTGTAACGCACTGCCATCACCGATGGGTCCTGCAAGTAACGCAGCAGGCGGCTATTGGCATTATTCAGTGCCTCTACCGGCACGCTATAACCCTGCTCAGAGGCGCGCACCAGGAAGTCAGTCACATAAGCGGACAACCAGTACTCTTCCGGCCCGTTTTTATCCCATAACGAGAAGCCACCGTCGTCACGCTGCATTTGCAGTAAACGCGAGATACCGATCTCCACTGCCGCACGGCGCTGTTCATCGCTGTCACCCTTGATACCCATCGCCTTAAGCTGGGCGGCATTGGTATACAACGACGGGAACAGGCCGCTTGCCGTCTGCTCAAGGCATCCGTACGGGTAGGCTTTCAGTTCCTGAATGTAGCGGGAGATGTTGAGCGAAGGACGTCCGCTCAGCAACAACTGTCCCTGCAGGGCCACAGGCGAAATACGTTTCGTATGTTCAGCCGGTGCATTCCAGCTCTCATGGGGATAGAGCATGACATCGCCGCTGATGGTCTGTGCCGGGTAAGCCGGACGCACACCGATTTTCCACGATTTATTCTGCGTCGCGAAGGTTTCTCCCGGCAACGTCAGGCCTGAAACAGAAGCCGTCACTTCGCCATCGCCATAACCATCCAGCGCGCGTACCGGAATAAATACCGTCATCCGCGCCCCTGCCGCCACGTTCACCGGCTTCGGCTGCTCACTCTCCAGTGCCAGTAGACCTTTTGCCGTCAGCGCAATATTCAGCGTTTGTGGCTTATCGGTGAGGTTAGTAATATCGAGCGTCAGGCGACTGGTATCGCCACCGGCCAGGAAGCGTGGCGTATTGAGCTCCGTAATAACCGGCGCTGCCACAATCACTTTGCTTTCACTGTTACCGAAGTCTTCCGCCGTCCAGGCCTGCGCCATCACGCGCAGTTCACCGTTAAAGTCGCCGACAGGTAGCGTGACCGTTCCTTCACCATTGTCATCGAGCGTTACCGGCTGCGCCTGCTGGGCGATGATCGTGACATGATTAACCGGTGGCTTGCCGCCGCGGTTGAGTTCGTCGCCATCACCACCGAAACGTAACGCAGCAAGACGCCCCTGCCCTTCAATCACCTGACCATAAATGTCATAGATATCGGCGCCATAACGTTTTTGCCCGAAGAAGGCTTCCCACGGATCTGGCGTGACATAATCTGTGATATTCAGTACCCCGCTATCCACTGCGGAGACCAACACGTTAACCTGTTTTGGCACAGTGCCGTTTTTCAGGCTGGCTTTCACCTTGACCGTCAGCGGCTGGTTGGGGCGCATTTTTTGCGGAGTTTCCAGTGCTACGGAGAGGCGGCGATTTTCGTCACCCATCGGCAGATGGAGCAAGCCCACGGCACGTTTCGGCGTTGCCGATTTTGACTTATCCCCCGGGCGCACCACCAGCGTACTCAGGTAGAGGTCGTGGCGACGCCATTTCTGATCCACCGGAATGGCGAGATCGAGCCCCGTTGCAGGCACATCAATTTCCTGCCACCACAACGGCCCTTCGCTGGACTCGATCATGGCGTAGCCTTTACCCGCAGCAGGAGCCGTAATGTGCAACTTGATGGTATCGCCCGGCTGATAAGCGGGTTTATCCAGCTTCATAGTGACGCGGTCAGGGCGAGCGGCCCCGGTTCCGTCGCTGTTATCCTGCCAGCTGTAACCTGCCCAGAAACGTACGCTACTGACGCTTTCATCAGGCGCTTTGACTTCCAGGCGATACGAACCCCACTCGACCGGCACGGTAATTTTCCCGGTTTCGTCAGCAGCGAGATCCAGCGTCTGCTCGTTCTCCACCAGATCTTTTTGATCGAATTGCGACTGCCAGCCTTCACTTTCCGACCAGTTCCAGTAGTAGTCGCGACGTTCACGAATCAGTCGGACCTGCAGGCCAGAAACCGCTTTTTTCACCCCCTGCGCATCGGCATACACAATGTCAAAACCGGCATTGCCATTTTCATCAACAATGGGCTGGTTGACAGTGGTATCGGTGCGGTAATCGTAAACCGCTTTTGAGGCAAACTGCGGGCGAATACCCGGCAGTACGGGTGCAGGCCAGACCGCCTGTTCAGCACGACGCGTGACCGGACGACCGCCCGATTCAAGCAGGCTTGCCTGCAAAATGACCTGTAACGGGGAGTGCGTTTCCTGCCACTGGCTGGGGGCGGTAACCTGACCATGACCTTTTTCATCCAGCGTCAGATGCACTTCATCCAGAGTACGCGTCAGAGTTTCATCGGCAATATCGCCAAACTGAAAACCTGGCAGCGCTTTCACCGCTTCACGTAAAGGTCGCAGCCAGAGCTGGCCCTGCAGAGTGTTGCCATTAGCGGGCGCACCGTACAGGTAATAGCCAACGACGTTGAAATCCACATCCTCATCGGCTTTAAGCGGTGTCGGTTGTGGAGTCAGATTCAGCGCCATGCGCTCTGGCATAAAGTCTTCCACATGGAAAGACCAGTTACGTAGCTGGTTATCGCCGGTATTGGCGCGAATAGACCATGTGCCGGTTTGCGCGCTGGCATCAAGAGCGTAGGTGAAATGGTACAGACCGTTTGTCGGCTGGCTCACCACGGTACGCATCACCTGACCATCCGGTTTAACCACTTCAAGTTTCACGGGTTGATCAGCAAGCGGTTTACCATCGCTGTCACGCAGCAGAGCATTTAAGATAACCGTTTCGCCCGGACGATAGAGATCGCGCGGCCCAAACATGAAGAATTGCTTGCTGTAACCCGGATCCCCGGCAATCGCAAATTCAGCCAGATCGAGGGCGGGAAGTTGCAAGTCGAGCAATGTTGTCTCGCCGTCTTTACGCGCCAGAATCAGCGCCGCCTCTTTGTCCGTGGTCAGCGTGGCATGCCCCTGCGCATCACTGGTCGCCTGCGCCAGCGTCTGGCCTTTCTCGTTCAGTAGCACAACGTCGACGCCCGATTGCGCCGCACCGTTTTCGAGGCCCTGAGTGAAAACGTCCAGCCGATTATGGTAACGGTGGGCGGACAGACCAATATTACTCAGCGTAAAGAGGGTGGCGGCATTGCTATAGCTATAGTGCCCCGCCTGGTTCATAACGGCGATATAGACTCCGGCCTGCTGCAGGGGTTTGATTTCTCCCAGCGGAAGCAGGAGTTTTTCTCGGGTGTTACGTGCCGGGTTGAGGTCAAACCGACCGGTGTAAACCAGATCGGCCATTTTCAGCAAATTGTCTGACTCCCAGTTCGTCAGCGCATTACGGTATTCCCACTGGCTGACAAAGGCTGCCAGCGATTCCGGCTTCACGCGGTAGAAATTCACATCCACGTTATTGACGTTAAGCGCCATTACCGGCAGCCCTTCCACCACTTTTCCTGGTAATAAAGAACCCCGGCTGGCGAAACCAACAGTAGGCTGAATATCACGGGTGGTAATCGCCTTTTCGTAATCAATGCCAAAAGTGGCTTTATTGAGCGCCACCAGCCCACGGTCAACAGATACCAGCAGTTCGCGGTTGGGTTCAAGGTGACGCAGGCGAAGCTCTTTCAGGTTTGTGGAGAGTTCCCATGCTCCATCTACTTTGCCATTCTTTTTATCCACCACATGGACAGTCTGGGCAAAGTTTTGATCCGGGTCGAGCGGAACGGAGAAGGTCAACACCAGGGCAGCCGCGCCCTCAAGCTGGACCTCGGAGGCATCAACCAGCGTTAACGGCTTACCTTCACTGCTCGCCGCCAGTTGTTTGAGTTTTTCACCATCCGGTTTTGTCGCGGTTGGGGTTTGACTCGCGGCTGGCGCTGCGGCCGGAGCGGCCTGCGCTTGCTGAGGTTTATCGTTGTTATCACAGCCTGCCAATATGAACGCACTTAAGAAGGCGATCGCTATCGCCGCCGAACGTTTCAGTTTCATCCTTTATCCCTGGCCCACAAAGCCTGTTAATTCGTTAAGCGTAAGTATTATGCGTGACTTTGCCGATTACAAACACCCTCCCGGAATCTGGAATGCGCTTCGCTATGTTTAGCCGGTTCGATCGGGCATGTTACCGCGATCACAGGTCGTAACGTCACATGTTACCTTTCAGGTCATTTGTTTTTAAAACAACAAGATAGATGGCTTATTTTTATGTGTACCTGCTAACGTTACTGCATCTTCACCTATTTTTGCGGTTCATATAAGAGAGAACGTTATGAGCAGAGCCGTTAACGCCCTACAAAATTTCGGTAAGTCCCTCTTTGGTCCGGTGCTGATTTTGCCGATTGTCGGCTTGTTTATCGCCTTCGGAAATATTCTTGGCAACGGTAACCTGGCAGAGTACTTGCCGTTCCTCGGTCACCCGCTGGTTCAACACACCGGGCAACTGATTGCAAAATCCGCCGTCTCGGTGCTGGCAAATCTGGCGCTGGTGTTCGCTGTCGGCATCCCCGTAGGCCTCGCTGCACGAGATAAGGGCTATGCCGCCCTGATAGGCCTGGTCACCTTTATCGTTTTTATCAATGCCATGAATGTCACCTTGCAAATGCAGGGCGGACTGGCAGCGGCAGATCAGATGAAAGCGGCAGGCCAGAGCATGGTGCTGGGTGTGCAGGTGCTGGAGATGGGGGTCTTCGCCGGGATCCTCACCGGCGCGCTATCGGGATATGTGTACAACAAATATTCCGGCGTACAGTTTTCCGGGGCAATGGCTATCTATTCCGGGCACTGTTTTGTGGCGATCATCATGCTGCCTGTCTCTATGGTACTGGGCGTTATCATGAGCGAGCTGTGGCCTTTCGCCCAGCATGGCATCAGCACACTGGCGATGGGCATTAAAGGCGCCGGGCCATTCGGCGTGGCAATTTATGGCTTCCTGGAACGCATCCTTGTGCCCACCGGCCTGCATCATCTGGTCTACACGCCATTTTTATATACCGAGCTGGGCGGTACTCAGGAGGTATGCGGCTCAATGTACCAGGGCGCACGCAATATCTACTTTGCCGAGATGGCCTGTCCCGATGTGAAACAACTCAGTAGTACGGTGGTATGGGATGCGCGCGGCATCAGTAAAATGTACGGCCTACCCGCGGCGGCACTGGCTATGTATTTAACCGCGAAGCCAGAACGCAAAGCAGCGGCGAAAGCGATTCTTATCCCCGCAGCGCTGACCTCGCTTCTGGTTGGGGTGACCGAGCCTATCGAGTTTTCTTTCCTGTTCGTCGCACCACTGCTGTTCGTGGTACATGCGGTGCTGACCGGTATCGGCATGATGCTTTTCTCCCTCTTTGACGTCCATGCGATCGGCGCAAACGGCATCATTGATTTCATTCTCTACAACCTGCCGCTCGGTACTGAGAAATCGAACTGGCCAATGTACATCGTGGTCGGCCTCATCATGTTCGCGCTCTATTTCATTATCTTCCGTTTCCTGATTTTGCGTTTCGATATGAAGACGCCTGGCCGGGAAGCCGAAGACGAAGAGACACGTCTTTACAGCAAACAGGATTACCAGGCCAAAGGTAACAACGATGGACTTGGCGAGGCGATCATTGAAGGGCTTGGCGGACGCGGCAACATCGAGGTGGTAGACAACTGCTATACCCGTCTGCGCGTCACGGTGAAAGATGTCGCCACCATTGATGAACCTCGTCTGAAAGCGACAGGCGCGAAAGCGGTCATCAAACAAGGCAATAACGTTCAGGTGGTCTACGGGCTGCATGTCAAAAAAATGCGAGAAGCCGTTGAGGCGTTTCTCTAAAGGAGACTAAAGATGTTGAAACCCCCATTTATTCTCTCTATCGCCGGTGGCGGCAGCACTTATACGCCAGGTATTGTTAAAAGCCTGATGGTGCGTCTGGAGGATTTCCCTCTGGCAGAAATTCGCCTCTACGACATTGACGAAGCCCGCCAGAGCACCATCGCGCCGGTAGTGGAAAAGGTGATTCGTGACCACAGCCAGAACATCAAATTTACCGTCACCAGCGATCCGCAAACGGCCTTTAGCGGCGCCCATTTTGTCTTCGCTCAGATGCGTGTCGGCCAGTACAAAATGCGTGAACAGGATGAAAAGATCCCGCTACGCCATGGCGTGGTGGGTCAGGAAACCTGTGGGCCTGGTGGCCTGGCGTACGGTTTGCGTACCATTCTGCCCATGGTTGAACTTATTGATCTGGTGGAACGCTACGCGGATAAACGCGCCTGGATTGTAAATTACTCCAACCCGGCGGCCATTGTTGCCGAAGGGGTACGTCGCCTGCGTCCGGATGCCCGCGTACTCAATATTTGCGATATGCCAGTAGCGGCGATGCGTAATATGGGAGCTATCCTCGGCGTTGATCGCCACAAACTGGAAGTGGACTACTTCGGCCTGAACCATTTTGGCTGGTTTACCCGGGTGCTTGTTGATGGCGAAGACAGACTGCCTCAACTGCGTGAGCACATCGCTCGCTTTGGTCTGCTGACCGAAGATGCCGCACAGACCGATCCGCAACATTCGGATCCGTCGTGGGTGAAGACATGGCGCAATATTAAACCGTTGATGGATCATTTTCCGGAATATCTGCCGAACCCCTATCTGCAGTACTACCTGATGCCCAACGAGATCGTGGAGCATCAGGATCCGAACTATACCCGCGCCAATGAGGTGATGAACGGCAGGGAGAAAAAACTGTTTGCCGCAGCCCAGGAGTACCAGCGTACCGGTATTTTACCGGATGCGTTCCATGTCGGGGTTCACGGCGCGTTTATCGTCGATGTCGCCTGCTCGCTGGCCTTTGATTTACGCCAGCGCCATCTGGTGATCGTCGAAAATAAAGGGGCGATTGCTAATCTCCCCTACGATGCGATGGTAGAAGTACCGGCTTACATCACGGCAAGCGGGCCCGAGCCCGTGCGCATGGGAGCGGTGCCGTTGTTTCATCAGACATTATTGATGCAGCAACTCGCCTCGGAGCAACTGCTGGTGGAAGCCACCATTGAAGGCAGTTACGAAAAAGCCCTGCAGGCCTTTACGCTCAACCGTACAGTGCCCACCATGCAACACGCCAAAGCGATTCTTGATGAGATGATCGCAGCGAATCGCGAATACTGGCCCGCGCTGCAAAAAGCCTGGGAAAACGGCCGTGCGCTAAAAAAATAACGAGGTTACTCGCGCCTTTTGCGATGGTTGCTTGTCGGGGCAGGAAAAAACGTTAACAATTCAGTTTATTGTTGATGACACGGAGGCAACCATGTCTACCTCTTTTTTTGTCTCAGCCGACTGGCTGATTGAACATGCTGATGATCCAGAGGTTCAGGTCATTGATGCGCGGATGGCCCCTGCAGGACAGGAACACACCCGCGATATGACGGCGGAATACCGCGCCGGACACATCCCCGGAGCGGTATTTTTTGATATCGAAGCCCTTTCTGACCATACCACTTCGCTGCCGCACATGTTACCGCGCCCGGAAGCGTTTGCCGTCGCCATGCGCGAGCTGGGTGTCAGCCACGACAAACATCTGGTGGTCTATGACGAGGGCAATCTCTTCTCCGCCCCGCGCGCCTGGTGGATGCTGCGTAATTTCGGTGTCGAACATGTTTCAATTCTGGCAGGTGGACTGGCAGGCTGGCAGCGCGATGAATTGCCGCTTGAGCAGGGTGATGCCGACTTACCACAGTCTGATTTTGAAGTGAAATTTGACCCGTCAGTGGTTAAGCGTCTGACCGATGTGCTGCTGGCCAGCCACGAGCGTACAGCACAGCTTGTGGATGCCCGCCCGGCAGCCCGTTTTAACGCCGAAGCGGATGAGCCGCGTGCAGGCCTGAAACGTGGCCATATTCCCGGCGCGTTGAATGTGCCGTGGGGCGATCTGGTCGTTAACGGTGAGCTGAAAACGACGGACGAACTCGAAGCCATCTTCAGACGTCAGGGGGTTAATTTGCAGGAGCCGATTATTGCCAGCTGCGGCTCAGGTGTCACCGCCGCTGTTGTCATTCTGGCTTTGACCACGCTCGGCGCAAATAACGTGAAGTTATACGATGGTTCATGGAGTGAATGGGGCGCGCGCGACGATTTGCCGATTGAACCTGCGTAAATGGATAACCGTTTAGCGCCACTTTTGTCGCGTGGGGAGTCGCTTACCCGCGCCGAATACCGGGTGCTCGCCCACCTCACGGATCACCCGTTGCTGGTGGGCAACATCACCGTGCGCGATCTGGCGACGGCAACATTTGTCTCTACTGCTACGATCATGCGGCTATGCCAGAAACTGGGGTTTAGCGGTTACAGCGAATTCATCTGGCACTGCAAACAACTTCTGGCTGATACCCCTCATATCCCGGAGCAGGTGACGGGGAATGGCAACACCCTGCCCGCACTTTTTCAGCAGTTTATGGCGAACTACCAGCAGACGTTTCAGTGGGTGACCGAGGAAAAACGCCGACAGTTCGTCACCTTGCTGCGTGAGAAAGAGAGTTTTTTCCTTTATGGCGCCGGGTTTTCGTATCTGTTTGCCGAATACCTGACGAAAAAATTGCAGGTGCTGGGCAAAACGGCATTTATTTCCGGCCCCGGCGACAGCCGCAATATCTTCCTCAGCAACGCGGCGCGTTACCAGGTCTTTATCGCTGTCTCACGTAGTGGCGAAACGGAACAGGTTCTGGATAAAGCGCGTATTGCGCACAATGTTGGCATGACGGTTATCGCATTTACTCGCGCCTCAGCGAATACACTGGCAAATCTGGCGGACTTGCATTTTGCGCTGTATGACGAAGCCGTGCATTTTGCCGCCGAGGCGGCCGGGGTAACGTCGTTTGAGTCGAATCTGGTGTTACTGATGGATTTACTGCTGCTGGAAGCGACGGGCTAAACCCGTCGACGTCTCAGATAATGCGGTTGTTCTTCAGATCACGCAGGAAACTGCCCCAGCGGCGCTCATAGAAAGGAGTAATGTGGGCAATCATAAAATGGCTAACCCCGGACTCCCCTTTTACTACCTGGCAAATATCCACCGGCTCATCGCCCGGTAAGGTATCTACAGCCACGCTGCCTGCCGCCTCAATCACACTCTCAATATCGCCTTCTGCTTCAATACCAATCAGCAGATTCGGCCGGGCATCATGTTTCTCTTTGATTGAGCAAAGGTATGCACATTTCACATGGTTGAAGGTCGAGAACAATTTGGTCAGCGAATCGATCATTTGCGCGGGCGGTTCTGCCACTTCGGACAGCAGCAGCGACATACCACCTTCCAGTACTTCCTGCTGGCTTAATGGGCTGTCATCTTTACCCAGCAGATGGCTGATTTCACGCGGCGTGAGCTCTTTGCCAGTCGGTAGCTTTGCATTGAGAAACAGCGTCTCCCCGGACGTCATTTCAAATAGCGTTCGCGCAGGCATCACCACAAACGCTTGCTCGGTTTCCACCGCCTGCTGCAGAGCCTCAAGAGAGGTAAAAAAGGGAATCACCGACTGGCCGTCGTCTTTTTCCCAGTGCTGTAGATCCAGCACGCTGTCTTCAACGATGGCTTCATCTTCGGCAGCGCTGCCTGGCACCCAAACGGTGGACTCCAGCAGTTTGCGAAAAAACGCCGGGCGATAAGCCGGCTCGGTCGCCGCTTTTTCCAGCAGGCTGTCGAGGGTTTCTGGCTCGTGATGATGGTCGTGATCGTGGTCTGAATGAGACATAAATTTTCTGTTCGTTTAAGCTGTTTGATGCCCCCGCCCTGTCCCCCATCCTCCGGGATAGGGGAAACGGCCTGCACCGGACGGTCCCCTCTCCTCTTTGGAGAGAGGGTCAGGTGGAGGGGAAAATTACTTCGCGGTCAACAGATTCGCAATGGCACGCACGCCAAGGCCTGTCGCACCCGCCGCCCACTGCTCCACCGCCGCTTTACGATAGGTCGCAGAGCAGTCGATATGCAGCCAGCCCTGCTGATAATTTTCCAAAAAGTGTGACAGGAAACCTGCGGCCGTACTGGCCCCGGCCGGGAATGCCGCACCCGCGGTGTTATTCAGCTCGGCAAAGTTCGACGGCAACTGATTACGGTGGAATTCCGCCAGCGGTAAACGCCAGAACGGCTCGTTTTCCGCCGCAGCGCTTGCCAGTAAACGGTTCGCAAGTTTGTCATCAAAGCTAAACAGCGCATGATAGTCATTACCCAACGCTGTTTTCGCAGCCCCCGTCAGGGTCGCGGCATCAATGATAAACTGCGGTTTCTGTGCGGAGGCGTTGATCAGACCATCTGCCAGCACCAGACGTCCTTCCGCATCGGTGTTCATCACTTCCACGGTTTTGCCGTTACGGTAGCGGATGATATCGCCCAGCTTGAAGGCGTTGCCGCTGACCATGTTATCTGCGCAGCACAGGTAAAGTTTCACACGCTTATTCAGACCGCGCGTAATGGCAAACGCCAGAGCACCGGTCACCAGCGCCGCGCCGCCCATATCGGATTTCATCGAATCCATAAACGCGGTCTGCTTAAGGCTATAACCGCCGGAATCGAAAGTGATACCTTTACCGACAAGACAGGCATAGATTGGGGCTTCTGCATCGCCCGTCGGGTTAAAATCCAGCGACAGCAGTACCGGCGGACGTTCAGAACCGCGCCCGACAGTGTGAATGCCCATGTAACCTTTTTCTCGCAGATCTTCACCTTTGACGATACGGTAGGAGACTGCCTCGCCACCTACATCATCAAGCAGATCCACAGCGCGTTGCGCCAGTTGTTCCGGACCCAGATCTTCTGCCGGCGCATTGATGATGTCACGCACCCAGTCGATGGTTTTCAGACGGCTGTCCAGCTCTTTTTGATCGGCCCCGGATAAGGTCGCCCACTCAATTTTACGCGTTCCTTTTGGCCCTTTGTAACCGGCCCAGAATGCCCAGCTCCGATCCGCGTCCCAGCCTTCGCCGCTCAGCGCGACATGCTTTATGCCCATGCCATCGATTTTGCGCGCGGCGCGCTGGATTAAGCCAGTGTCATCTTTACCGGTCAGGTGCAGGGTGATGCCGTCGTTATTAATGCTGTAGAGCGCTTTTTCGCCCCAACGAGCGTCCGCGCTCTGGGTCGTCAGCGTGATTTTCATCGCTTCTGTTGTCATTGTTTTGTCCTTTAGCGCTTGGGATATGAAAACGGGCCGCCAGAAGGCAGCCCGTCGATATCAAGATGCTTCATCTAACCAGACTAGCAGAATTGCTTCGAGAATCTTTTCGTTCGATGCGTTCGGATCGTCATCAAAATCTTCCAGATCGCAAATCCACTGGTGCATATCGGTGAAGCGGACAGTTTTTGGATCAAGATCCGGGTTAGCGTCATACAGCGCCTCGCCGATCTCGCGACTGTCGGTCCATTTCAGTGCCATATTAATGCTCCCGGGCGTGGTTGATAGTGTAACGCGGGATCTCCACGACCAAATCTTCATCGGTGACACGCGCCTGGCAACCCAGGCGACTTTCCGGCTCCAGACCCCAGGCTTTATCCAGCATGTCGTCTTCGTCTTCGCTGCTTTCCGGCAACGAATCAAACCCTTCACGCACGACACAGTGGCAGGTGGTGCAGGCGCAGGATTTCTCACAGGCGTGTTCAATCTCAATACCGCCACGCAGGGCTACATCAAGAATGGTCTCGCCGCTATTGGCTTCCAGAACTGCGCCATCGGGACAGAGGTCCTGATGAGGCAGAAAAACGATCTTTGGCATGTTAAACCTCGTCGACGGAATGGCCTTTTAACGCGGTGCGCACGGACTGATCCATGCGGCGCGCGGCGAATTCCTGGGTTTGTTTGTCTAGATTTTTAATGGCTTGTTCTATGGCGTCAGTATCATCGCCATGAGCAACCGCGCTTAACTGCGCGATAGCCTCGTCGATAACCGTCCGCTCTGCGGCGCTTAACAGCGCGGCATCTGTCGCCAGCGCACCGTTCAGGCTTTCCAGTACGCGGGCAGCTTCCACTTTCTGTTCGGCCAGCATACGTGCTTTCACGTCCTGCTCAGCGAAACTCATGGAATCTTTAATCATGGTGGCGATTTCGTTGTCGGTCAGGCCGTAGGACGGCTTCACCTGAATAGCCGCTTCAACGCCGGTGGATTTCTCCATTGCCGTTACGCTGAGCAAACCGTCCGCATCCACCTGAAAGGTAACACGGATATGCGCACCACCTGCCGGCATCGCCGGAATACCACGGAGTGCGAAACGGGCCAGAGAACGGCAATCCTGCACCAGTTCACGTTCGCCCTGCATCACGTGGATGGACATGGCCGTTTGACCATCTTTGAAGGTGGTGAACTCCTGCGCACGCGTCACCGGAATGGTGGTATTACGCGGGATAACTTTCTCCACCAGCCCGCCCATGGTTTCCAGACCAAGCGAAAGCGGAATCACATCCAGCAGCAGCATGTCGCTGTCGGGCTTGTTGCCCACCAGAATATCGGCCTGGATTGCCGCGCCAATAGCGACGACTTTATCCGGATCGATGGAGGTCAGCGGCTTACGGCCAAAAAATTCGCCCACTTGCTCACGTACCAGTGGAACGCGCGTGGAGCCGCCCACCATGACCACTTCCAGTACTTCGTTCGGCTCAACGCCCGCATCTTTCAGCGCGCGACGGCACGAAAGCAAGGTACGTTTGATCAGCGTTGAAATTAGCGCCTCGAACTGTTCGCGGGTCACTGTGCCCTGCCAGCCAGCCACCTCAACGGTGACGGAGGACGCATCGCTCAGTGCAATTTTTGCAGCAATGGCGGCATCCAGCAGTTCACGCTGCAGACGGTTGTCGCCATGCTCAGGCAGGTTCGCCTGTTCGCGGATAAAATCTGCCAGCAGATGATCAAAGTCATCGCCGCCCAGCGCGGAATCACCGCCCGTGGCCAGCACTTCAAACACCCCACGGCTTAAGCGCAGAATAGAAATATCAAAGGTACCGCCGCCCAGATCGTAAACGGCAATCACACCCTCTTTCCCGGAGTCCAGGCCATAGGCAATCGCCGCTGCGGTCGGTTCGTTAAGCAAACGCAGAACATGCAGGCCGGCCAGGCGCGCGGCATCTTTTGTGCCCTGACGCTGTGCATCATCAAAATAAGCCGGAACGGTGATAACCACTCCGTCCAACTCGCCGGAAAGAGACTCCTGCGCGCGCAGCGCAAGGGATTTCAGGATATCGGCAGAGACGCGGATCGGGTTAATCAGCCCCGCGCTGGTGGCGATCATTGGCAGGCCGTTTTCGCTTGCCTGCAATTGATAGGGCAGATGCGGGTAACGTGCCTGAATATCGCTCAGCGCACGGCCCATCATACGTTTTACGGAACTGATGGTATTAACCGGATCCTGTGCGGCGTTGGCTCTCGCGTCATAACCCACGGTATGTTCGGTAGCAGAGTAGTGCACAACCGAAGGTAACAGATGACGCCCGGCAGTATCAGCAAGGGTCTCAGCCTGGCCGCTGCGTACAGTAGCAACCAGTGAATTGGTGGTGCCTAAATCGATGCCTGCCGCCAGACGACGCTGATGCGGCGCGGCACTCAAACCAGGCTCACTAATTTGTAATAAGGCCATCTTGTGCTTCCAGAAAAATTAAAAACCGAGCAGTTTTTCTTCGAGTTGTTCTGTTGAGCTGCGCAGTTTATCGAGAAAACGCAGTTTACGCACGGTATCCGCCGCGACATCCCACGTTTCAGTATTCAGTTGTTCAATCAGTTGCTGATAGCGGGAATCAAACATACCTTTCACGCGTTTGCTAAAGCTTTCCAGACGCGCCTGATCCTGTGCCTGTTCAATCTCATCGAGCTCTTCGCGCAGTTCCAGTTGTTCCATCAGAAAAGCGGTATCGCGCACCGTGTGCTGTTCGCTGGCGAGATCGAATCCGTGAAGGGAAAGGAGATACTCCGCGCGGTTCAGCGGATTACGCAGCGTCTGCCATGCCTGATTGATAGTTGCAGATTGCTGCAGCGCAGCCAGTTGTTCTGCCTGGGTTCCGCTGGCGAATTTATCCGGATGGTATTGCCGCTGCAGATCCTGATAGCGGGACGCCAGCGCCTGAATGTCAATCTGATAGTGGGCGGATAACCCAAAGAGAGTGAAGTAATCCATAACAATCTCGGAATAGCCTGCTAAAACAAACCCCACGCACAGTCATACTCTTCGTCCTTCACGCTAACTCAGCGCGAAGGATGCGAGTCTTTTCTATGGTGGGGCTTATCGGTGAAATGCAATTACACGTTAAAGCTTTCGCCGCAACCGCACTCGTCTTTGACGTTCGGGTTGGTGAATTTAAACCCTTCGTTCAGGCCTTCTTTAACGAAATCCAGTTGCGTGCCATCAAGGAATTGCAGGCTCTTGCCGTCGATAACGACCTTCACACCTTTATCTTCGAACACGGTGTCTTCCGCCGAGGGTTCGTCAACAAATTCCAGTACGTAGGCCATGCCAGAACAACCAGAGGTTCTGACCCCCAGACGCAGGCCAAACCCTTTACCGCGGTTGGCCAAAAAGTTATTCACTCGCGTTGCAGCACTGTCGCTCAGGGTAATCGACATACAATGCCCTCAATTATTTTGCTTCACGTTTACTTTTGTAGTCCGCAATCGCGGCCTTAATCGCATCTTCCGCCAGAATAGAGCAGTGGATTTTTACCGGCGGTAATTCCAGCTCTTCGGCAATATCAGTGTTTTTAATTGCCTGCGCTTCGTCCAGGGATTTGCCCTTCACCCACTCGGTAACCAGCGAGCTGGAAGCGATTGCCGAACCGCAACCGTAGG
Organism: Phytobacter palmae; assembly: GCF_039409775.1. Taxonomy (NCBI): domain Bacteria; kingdom Pseudomonadati; phylum Pseudomonadota; class Gammaproteobacteria; order Enterobacterales; family Enterobacteriaceae; genus Phytobacter; species Phytobacter palmae. The sequence goes on from NZ_JBCIVJ010000012.1 coordinate 143,720, forward strand.
TTTTGAAGCGCGCGTCTTCAATGATACCCTCATTGTTGACTTTGATCTGCAACTTCATCACGTCGCCACAGGCCGGTGCACCCACCATGCCGCTGCCTACGCTCTCGTCGCTGTTGTCGAAAGAACCCACGTTGCGCGGATTCTCATAATGATCGATTACTTTTTCGCTGTAAGCCATGTTCTGTTCTCCTGATTCCGCTACCGATTAGTGATGTGACCATTCAATGGTGTTCAAATCCACGCCCTGTTTAAACATTTCCCACAGAGGAGAAAGTTCGCGCAGACGGCCAATGGAGTTGCGAACCAGCTTGATGGCGTAGTCAATCTCTTCTTCGGTAGTGAAACGACCTAAAGAGAAACGAATAGAGCTGTGTGCCAGCTCGTCAGTCATACCCAGCGCACGCAATACGTAAGATGGCTCCAGGCTCGCAGAGGTACAGGCAGAACCAGAGGAGACCGCCAGGTCTTTGAGCGCCATGATCAGCGACTCGCCTTCAACGTAGTTAAAGCTGACGTTGAGGATGTTCGGCGCGCCCTGGTCAAGATCGCCGTTCAGGTAGACCTCTTCCATATCTTTTACGCCGTCCCACAGACGGTTACGCAGACCGCGCAGACGCGCCATCTCGGTTTCCATCTCTTCTTTAGCAATGCGGTAAGCTTCGCCCATGCCCACGATCTGGTGAACAGGCAGGGTACCGGAACGCATGCCGCGCTCATGACCGCCGCCGTGCATCTGTGCTTCGATGCGGATACGTGGTTTACGACGCACATACAGCGCGCCAATCCCTTTCGGGCCATAGATTTTGTGGCCGGAGAAGGACATCAGATCCACTTTCAACTGGCTCAGATCGATAGGCAGCTTGCCCACGCTCTGGGTCGCATCAACGTGGTAGATAATGCCACGAGCACGGCACATTTCGCCGATAGTCGCGATATCCTGTACCACACCGATTTCGTTGTTCACGTGCATAATTGAGACGAGGATGGTGTCGTCACGCATGGCTGCTTCGAGCTCTTTGAGGTCGATGATACCGTTGCGCTGAGGCGCCAGATAGGTCACTTCGAAACCTTCACGCTCGAGCTGACGGCAGGTGTCCAGCACGGCTTTGTGTTCGGTTTTGCTGGTGATGATGTGCTTGCCTTTTTTCTGATAGAAGTTGGCCGCACCTTTGATCGCCAGGTTATCGGATTCGGTCGCGCCAGAGGTGAAAACAATTTCACGCGGATCGGCACCAACCAGCTCAGCAATCTGATTACGGGCGATATCAACCGCCTCTTCAGCCTGCCAGCCAAAACGGTGAGAGCGGGAAGCTGGGTTACCAAAAGTCCCGTCCAGAGTCAGACACTGCATCATTTTCTCAGCAACACGCGGATCCACCGGCGTAGTTGCGGAGTAATCGAGATAGATCGGTAATTTCATTGCTCTATAAACTCCGTACATCACTCAATGCAATGAATCAGGCTACCGGCTGGATGTACGACCGTTTACACGGGGTGACGAGCACCCCGGCCTGATTCTGAATTCTTTTAACGCTTCATCTTTCGGTTTCGGGTCACCTTGAGGCAACCCGATTGATCTTGCGTATTTTTGTATTAAGCGCGCAGCTTGACGTCGATAGCGTCCTGTCCGCGGGTCGTGCGATGGGATTCGTGCGTATGCTGACGATCGGACACATCAAGGATTTCCTGGTTATTGACCAACTCACCCAGGGTGATGTTGTTCAGGAAACCGGTCAGACGATCGCTCAGGTCACGCCACAGCGCATGGGTCAGGCATTTGTCGCCGCCCTGGCAGCCGCTTTTACCCTGGCAACGGGTTGCATCAACCGATTCGTCAACGGCGCTGATCACTTCACCAACAGCGATACTGCTCGCATCTTTACCCAGCAGATAACCGCCGCCCGGGCCACGCACGCTGGCAACGAGGCCATTTTTGCGCAAGCGAGAGAACAGTTGTTCCAGATAAGAGAGGGAGATTCCCTGACGTTCGGAAATATCAGCCAACGGTACCGGGCCCGTTTCGGAGTTGAGCGCAACGTCCAGCATTGCGGTCACGGCATAACGCCCTTTAGATGTCAGTCTCATGTCTTAACTTAGCCTCAGACTCGCCCCTGCCCGGGGTTTTTATTAAAATTTAAAATAATGTCGCATAGCAGGGGCAAGTCTGACATTCCTGACTAAATTGGTCAACTATTTACTTGACTGTTTTAGTCAGGTATTTGGCTTTATGTGCCGTTTTGCTAAGGGGCAATGTGCGCCCCCTTCCACAGTTGAGATACCCGCAAGGGAAAATGCAGTAACTCTACTGTTTTTCCTGCGTTTTCTGCTCAATTGAGGCCAGAATTCCACGCAGGATATTCAGTTCCTGGCTTTCCGGACGCGCACGCGTAAAGAGACGGCGAAGCTTATTCATCACCTGGCCCGGGTGACTTTCACGGATAAACCCGGTGGAGAGCAGCGTCTTTTCCAGATGGCCATAGAAACGCTCCAGATCGTCAACCAGCGGATACGGCGTCTCTTCATGTTCTTCCGTGTTGCCATTATCCTGGCTTGCCAGCCACGCCATGCGGACTTCGTAAGCGATCACCTGAACCGCCATCGCCAGGTTCAGCGAGCTGTACTCCGGGTTGGCCGCAATGGCGACGTGATAATGACATTTCTGTAATTCATCATTAGTCAGGCCGACGCGTTCGCGACCAAATACCAGCGCGACCGGTGCATGCTGTGCCTCGGCAACGCTTTTTAAGCCACACTCACGCGGGTCGAGCATCGGCCACGGCAGCGTACGTGAGCGGGCGCTGGTACCAACGACGAGGCTACAGCCTGCCAGCGCTTCATCAAGGGTATCGACAATTTGCGCATTGCCAATCACATCGCTGGCACCTGCGGCAAGTGCGATTGCCTGCGAGTCAGGTTTTACCAGCGGGTTTACCAGCCACAGGTTGGTCAAGCCCATCGTTTTCATTGCGCGGGCGACAGAGCCCATGTTGCCGGTGTGAGAGGTTTCAACCAGTACAATTCGAATATTTTGCAGCATATTTTTTCAACGGCTAAAGAATATTCGCTCATATTATCATAAAGCGAAGACATAATCCGAATTCGCTGCTATCATACGCGCCGTTTTCCGTTCTTTAACATCCAGTGAGAGAAACCGATGCATCCGATGCTGACCATCGCCGTGCGTGCTGCGCGCAAGGCGGGTAATGTAATTGCCAAAAACTATGAAACCCCGGACGCTGTAGAAGCGAGCCAGAAAGGCAGTAACGATTTCGTGACCAACGTAGATAAAGCTGCAGAAGCAGTGATTATCGACACTATCCGCAAATCTTACCCGCAACACACCATTATCACCGAAGAAAGCGGTGAGCATGAAGGCACAGATCAGGATGTTCAATGGGTTATCGATCCACTGGATGGCACCACCAACTTCATCAAACGTCTGCCACACTTCTCCGTCTCTATCGCCGTGCGCATTAAAGGCCGCACCGAAGTCGCGGTCGTTTACGATCCAATGCGTAATGAACTCTTCACGGCAACCCGTGGTCAGGGCGCACAGCTGAACGGCTACCGTCTGCGTGGCAGCACTGCGCGCGATCTGGACGGCACTATTCTGGCGACCGGCTTCCCGTTCAAAGCCAAGCAACACGCCGCAACCTACATCAGCATCGTGGGCAAACTGTTTACTGAGTGCGCGGATTTCCGTCGTACCGGTTCTGCCGCGCTGGACCTGGCCTATGTGGCTGCGGGCCGCGTTGACGGTTTCTTCGAAATCGCCCTCAAACCGTGGGATTTTGCGGCAGGCGAACTGCTGGTTCGTGAAGCAGGCGGCCTGGTGTGCGATTTCACCGGTGGTCATAACTACATGACAACCGGCAACATCGTTGCAGGTAACCCACGCGTCGTGAAAGCGATGCTGGCGAACATGCGCGAAGAGCTGAGCGAAGCACTCAAGCGTTAATACCTGTTAACCGCTTGCAGCCTGGCTGCAAGCGGTATCATCTTGTGGCGAATCAAAAGGGGCGGAGCCCTCTTCCCATCATTTCCGCACTAAGCCACATTACAACCGATGCGGTGACAAGAATGGCCCCACCCGCCAGGGCGAGCGTGGTCCAGCCAACCTGTTTCCATAATGCAGGCGCCTTATTCGCACTCAATTTCACCGCCAGTTGACGAAAACTGTGCACCAGTAGCGCCAGCGTCGAGATAGTCAATGATGTCCCGGCCGCCATCGCCATCGCCGAAGCAACTCCCCAGCCGAAAACGCCAATCACCTTACTGAACAGAAGAACCATAATGGCGCCGGAACAGGGCCGCATACCCATCGAGAGAATAATCATCAAACGCGCGCGCCAGTCGTCGCCCTGCTGTAGCTGCTCCGCCGTTGGCAGGTGCTGATGCCCGCAGCCGCAGTGTTCATGATGCTCATGATGCGGCGTAAACGCGGTAAAAGTGGGTTGGTGTAACAGGCGACGAAGTTTATTGACCGCACGCCAGCAGAGTAATATGCCCAGCACTCCCACCAGCGCGTAGCTACATTTTTCCAGCCAGAAGCTACTTAAATGTAACTGGCGAGCCGGTAGCGCCAGCACGCTCAAGACCACAAAAACCAGCGTCACCGCCACCAGTCCTTGCAGCAAGGAAGAAGCCAGTGTCAGCCCAATACTGGATTTCAGACGCGAAGGATGCGTTGCAAGCCAGGTGGTGATGACCACTTTGCCATGCCCCGGCCCCAGCGCATGCAGTACACCATACATAAAACTCACCAGCAGCAGAGAGCCTCCCGCTGCCGTCGGGTTTTCTGCCACGGCCTGAATCAGGGCGCTCATTTGCCGATTAAACCCGCGCTGCCAGCTAACACTTTCACGCAGCACCTGCGGCCAGACGTGCCCGAGCCATAGTGCGACGCCCAGGACGAGCAGTATAAAGAGAGCAAGGGGCCACCACTGCCGCCAGCGCCGCAACGGTCGGCGTGTTATGACTATCACAGGCATTGAACTGTCACCGTCTGCGCGAATTGTTTACCCAACTGCATGTCTTCCTCCGGAGCATCCGCTTTATCCAGTGATTGTGCATAGTTCAGCACATCTTCCCCCGGCTTCGGTGTTTTAACTGTAAGTTTGCATGTCTTTTTCACTGCATCCGGTAACGTAGCATCACTCTCACTGGCATAGCTCATGTCGACAAAATAGGTCGGATCATAGGTAGAAAAAGTATACGTCTGCCCGCTTAACGGCTGCGGTTCCGCCAGCGGCAGGACAAATGTAAGCACCGCCTTATGCCCTTCCCTGGCAAGGCCATAGCTTAACGGTCGATTCTGAAATTTTACTTTTTGCCCGTTGTGCCAGACCTCGGTGAAGTAATGCTGCCCCAGCACATTGGCCATCACCTCCGCCGCCAGCTTTTTCCAGATTTCCTCACCCGGTTTGGCATCGCCTGCGTCGTAGAGCAGGTCTGCGGAAGTAATTTCATCCATCGTCCAGCGCATATTCATCCCGGTCCACTGCCCGTTATCCACCACGAGCTGCATTTTTATCCGGATAAAACTGTGTGGATGTGCCAGCGCACTGAATGATAAAAATGCGAGAAAGAGCCCAAAAGCGCATTGTTTAACTGCTTGCATGTATTCCTCACGAGAAAAATTCTGTGATGCTCTCCGGCAATCCTGAAGGAAAGGGCTGCGGCTTCGCTTTCACCAGACATACCTTTAGCTATTCTTATCAAAAAACCTTACTGGAGCCTGACAGATGACAATAGAAATGACACCGCCATCTGTGCTCTCCAGTCCGCAGCGCCGCTGCCAGGTGCTTTTGATGCTCGCACTCCCAGGGCACACTGTCACCACGGAAATCATACGTGCCATGAATGGCGTGGACGAAGAGGTCATCCGGCAGGATATTGTCGATACCGACCATGAGATCCAACGTTTTCATCGGCTGAATATTACGTCCCGACAGGACGGCAGCTACCGGATTGAAGGCACAGCACTCGACCAACGTTTATGCCTGTTGCAATGGCTCCGGCGTGGGCTGCGCTTGTGTCCCCATTTTATTACTCAGCATTATGCGCCTGCGCTCAAAGCCGCCCTCAAGCAACAGGGCGTTGCCCGCACGCTGTATGACGATACCAATTTGCGCGCGCTGATTAACCTCTGCGCCCGGCGCCTGGAGCGTTCATTTGAATGCCGGGACATTCAATTTCTGCGTCTTTATCTCCAGTACTGCCTGCTGCAAAGTCACTACGGTTTTACGCCGGAGTTTAACCCGGTTCAGCAGGCATGGACACAAATGCGCGCAGAATACGCAGCGGCGCATGAAATCGTGCGTCACTGGCGCCGCCGTGTCACCGCATTACCGCCCGGCAACGAACATGCTTTTCTCTCCCTGCTGTTTATGATGCTGCGCACGCCGGATCCGCTGAACGATAATCAACAGCAGGATAAACGCCTGCAACATGCCATTGGCCATATGATTGCCCGCTTTCGCGCGCTTGCCGGGCTGCGTTTCAGCGATGAACGAGGGCTGGCGGCACAGCTCTATGTCCACCTGGCCCAGGCGCTGGATCGCAATCTCTTCGGTATTGGTATTGATGACAGCCTGCAGGAGGAGATTTTCCGTCTTTATCCACGCCTGGTACGCACCGCCCGCGAAGCGTTATTGGTGGTGGAAAAAGAATACGGGCTACGTTTTAGCGACGAGGAAGCGGGCCTGGTGGCGGTCATTTTCGGGGCATGGCTGATGCAGGAAAGCGATCTGCATGAAAAACAGGTTGTACTGCTTACCGGCAATGAGCCAGAGCGCGAACAGGAAATTGAATTGCAACTGCGTGAACTCACGCTGCTCCCGCTCAATATCAAATATTTGCCGCTGCAGGATTTTCAGAAACAGGGGGCTCCGCGCGACGTTACGCTGATAGTAACCCCGTATACTACCCCGCTGCCCCTCTTTTCACCGCCGTTAATCCATGCAGATCGCCCGCTGACCGGTCATCAGCAGGCGCATATCCGTGAAATGCTTGAAGCTTAAGGCTGAGCGGCAACCTTAGGGCGTAAAAACAGTGCAGGCACTGCCAGTAGCGCCATGAACCAGAACAGCCCCTGATGCAGATGCTGGAATAAGAATCCGGAGAACATGGTCATCACCGCAATACTTCCACCCATTGCGACGGCGGAATAGACAGCCTGCAGGCGGATTATCTCATTTTCTTTGCGGGCAGCGATGTAGCGCATACCGGCCAGATGGCAGACGGTGAAGGTTCCGCAGTGCAGGATTTGTGCGACAATAAGCCACGGCAGGCCGGTCGTCCATCCCATCAGCCCCCAGCGCACCAGCCCACAAACGGCAGACAGTAAAAGCAAATCGCGGGCGCTAAAGCGACGGAACAACCGGTTACTGAGCGTAAAGACAACAACTTCGGCGACCACCCCAAGCGACCAGAGATAGCCCACCGTTGAAGCGGAATACCCCGCTTCCTGCCAGTAGATCGCGCTGAAACCATAATAGGCCGCATGCGCACCCTGGAGTAGCGAAACGCAAACCAGGAAACGCCAGCTTTTTATTACCAGATCGCGCCATGCCTTCCAGCCTGTAACATCCTGATGGCGAGTGTCTCCCTGAGGCAAAATCGACGGGCGTAGTAGCATCCCTAACAGCATTGAGGCAACCCCCAGCGTCAGCATCGCCAGTACGGCACGATAATCAAACTCGCTAACCAGTTTTCCGGTTGCCGCCGAGCCAATAACGAAGGCGATAGAGCCCCAGACGCGTACCCGCCCGTAGTCCATAGGAAACTGTTTCTGCCAGGTATTGGCGAGCGCATCCGTCAAGGGAACCAGCGGCGAGAAAAAGAGGTTAAAACCGATAATCACTACCATCAGCCAGGCCACATTGGTTCCGGCCCAAAAGGCGAACGCAAACACCAGCGTGATCAAAGCAAGTATGCGTAGCGCTTTAATAAGCAGAGAGGGATTACTGACACGCGGGGCGATAAGCAGGCTGCCGAGAAAACGCGCTACCAGACCCGCGCCGAGTAAGATCCCGATGGTTTCCGGCGTGAGACCTGTGCCTTTGAGCCAGACACTCCAGAAGGGCAAAAAGATACCGTAACTAAAAAAATAGGTGAAATAAGCGAGCGCCAGCCAGCGCGTGGACTGCAAAATCATGATTCCCTCCTGAATGAGGCGATAGTCTGGAGGGAAATCAATAAACTGGCAAGTAACAGTTATATAACAGACACGAGAGAAGTGTCATTCAGACTGCCGCTAGCGAATATAAGAATCCAGTACACTCAGCACCACATCAAGATCGGCTTCACGTTTGACTTCATCATTTTCATGAACAATATGATCGGTCAAGTGCCCTTTGATGACCTCACGCATCAGGCCGTTTACCGCCCCGCGAATAGCAGCGATTTGCTGCAAAACCTGTGCGCATTCATGCGGTTCATCAAGCATCTTTTTCAGCGCCGCTACTTGTCCTTCAATCTTACTCGCCCGTGCTTTGAGCTTTTTTTTATCCCGAATGGTATGCGACATACTGACCTCACTTTTGCCTCTGCTGAGTGAAAAAATCATATCACAGAACAACTGGGGGGGAGTTTCATTCTACTGGGGGGTAGTATTTTTTACTGGGGGGGAGTAGATTGAACAAATAAAACAAAGAGCGAGAATTATTCTCATGACCGATTTTGCAACCCTCTTTCAGCAGGGAAATGGCTGGTTTTTCATTCCGAGCGCCATTCTGCTCGGCGCACTACATGGCCTTGAGCCGGGACATTCAAAAACGATGATGGCGGCCTTTATCATTGCGATCAAAGGCACCGTAAAACAGGCCGTTATGCTCGGTCTTGCGGCCACGTTGTCTCATACGGCAGTGGTCTGGCTTATCGCGATGGGCGGAATGTTTATCAGCCGTCGGTTCACCGCCGGGGCCGTAGAGCCCTGGATGCAGATGATCTCAGCGGCGATCATTCTGGGGACAGCCGCATGGATGTTCTGGCGAACCTGGCAAGGCGAACGACAGTGGCATGCGAATCACCATCACCATGATCACGGCCATGACCACCATCACGACCACCATCACGATCATGCCCACCCTCATGCACAGGGGCTGATTTTCCAGCCAGCCCAGGCCGCGAGCCTGAGTCTGCGCCAGCCAGTCATCCTCTCTGCGCGGAAAGTGGAGAAACAAGAAGAGTATCGTGACGCGCACGAACTGGCCCATGCACGGGATATTGAGCGCCGCTTTAACGGCAATAAGGTGACTAACGGGCAAATTCTGCTGTTTGGCCTGACGGGGGGGCTCATCCCCTGCCCGGCGGCGATTACCGTACTGCTGATCTGTATTCAGCTTAAGGCATTCACGCTGGGCGCTACGATGGTGGTGTGCTTTAGCATCGGTCTGGCATTAACCCTGGTTGCGGTGGGCGTGGGAGCGGCAGTGAGCGTACAGCAGGCAGTGAAACGCTGGTCAGGATTCAATACCCTTGCCCGGCGCGCCCCCTATTTCTCCAGCATATTGATTGCACTGGTGGGGATTTATATGGGCGTTCACGGTTATTACACCCTGCAATAAGGCAAAAAAATGCCCGCGAAGTGCGGGCATTTTTAGATATGTGCAGGAGTTATGCGTAAACCGGGAAGCGTGCGCAGATATCCAGAACTTTACCTTTGACGCGCTCGATAACCGCTTCGTCATTGATATTGTCCAGAACGTCACACATCCAGCCAGCCAGTTCTTTCGCTTCCGCTTCTTTAAAGCCGCGACGGGTAATCGCCGGAGAACCGATACGGATACCGGAGGTCACAAACGGGCTCTTAGGATCGTTAGGCACGCTGTTTTTGTTCACGGTGATGTTAGCACGGCCCAGTGCCGCATCCGCTTCTTTACCGGTCAGGTTTTTATCAACCAGATCCAGCAGGAACAGGTGGTTTTCAGTACCGCCAGACACCACTTTGTAGCCGCGGTTCAGGAACACTTCCACCATCGCTTTCGCGTTTTTAGCAACCTGCTGCTGGTAAACTTTGAACTCTGGCTCCATCGCTTCTTTCAGTGCCACCGCTTTTGCTGCGATAACGTGCATCAGTGGGCCGCCCTGAGCGCTTGGGAAGACAGCGGAGTTCAGTTTTTTGTACAGATCTTCGTCACCGCCTTTCGCCAGGATCAGGCCACCGCGTGGACCCGCCAGGGTTTTGTGGGTGGTAGTGGTAACGACGTGAGCGTGCGGAACCGGGTTCGGGTAAACGCCTGCGGCAATCAGACCCGCAACGTGTGCCATATCGACGAACAGATAAGCACCGATGCTGTCAGCGATTTCACGCATTTTTGCCCAGTCAACGATACCGGAATAAGCCGAGAAACCACCGATGATCATTTTCGGCTTGTGCTCTTTGGCCTGCTTAGCCATGTCTTCGTAGTCAATTTTACCGGACTCATCAATACCGTAAGGGATGATGTTGTACAGTTTGCCGGAGAAGTTAACCGGGGAGCCATGAGTCAGGTGGCCGCCCTGCGCCAGGTTCATACCCAGAACGGTATCGCCCGGTTGCAGCAGCGCGGTATAGACTGCGAAGTTAGCCTGAGAGCCGGAGTGCGGCTGCACGTTCGCATAGTCAGCGCCGAACAGCTCTTTTGCGCGGTCGATCGCCAGTTGTTCAACGATATCGACATACTCGCAACCGCCATAGTAGCGTTTACCCGGGTAACCTTCGGCATATTTGTTGGTCAGCTGAGAGCCCTGTGCCTGCATTACACGCGGGCTGGTGTAGTTCTCGGAGGCGATCAGTTCAATGTGTTCTTCCTGACGTACTTTTTCCTGCTCCATAGCCTGCCACAGTTCGGCATCATAATCGGCAATGTTCATTTCACGTTTTAACATCCGCATCTCCTGCTCAGCTAACAATAAAGCAACTCAAATTGAGGGCCCGTTTTGGGTGACGGCTCACAGTATAACTGATTCATATCGCGATAACAGGTCTTGACAAAGGTTTTTACGCAAACGATTGGCTCCGCGCCAGGCAAGGGTTTGAGAGATAATGCACTTTACCGTTGCAATGGAATTCTTTTCACGTTTGTGATGCAACTTCTTCACGTTTGAAATTCCTTGTGACAGCCGCTCCCCCCTTTACAACACCGCTTTCGCGACTATAAGATGCATTTAGAATACATCTTATAGATAACCAAACAGGAAGCCGCCATGCTTGACGTTCAAACCATCGCAACGGTGAAAGCCACCATTCCCCTGCTGCTGGAAACCGGTCCAAAATTGACCGCCCATTTTTATGACCGGATGTTTACGCACAATCCGGAACTCAAAGATATTTTCAATATGAGCAATCAGCGTAACGGCGATCAGCGCGAAGCCTTGTTTAACGCCATCGCAGCCTACGCAAGTAACCTTGATAACCTCGCCGCGTTATTGCCTGCGGTCGAAAAGATTGCCCAAAAACACACCAGTTTTCAGATCCAGCCTGCGCAGTACGATATTGTCGGCCATCACTTACTGGCCACCCTTGATGAGATGTTCAGCCCAGGGCAGGACGTTCTTGACGCATGGGGTAAAGCCTATGGCGTGCTCGCCGGTGTTTTCATCCAGCGGGAAGCGCAACTGTATAATGAAAATGCGCGCAAAGCGGGCGGCTGGGAAGGGACGCGCCCGTTTCGTCTGGTGGAAAAAACCGAACAAAGCGCGTTAATCACCAGCTTTGTATTCTCCCCTGTGGATGGGCAGCCCGTGGCTGATTTCCGCCCTGGGCAATACATCGGCATCTGGCTGAAACCGGAAGAGTTTGTCTGGCAGGAAATTCGCCAGTACTCCCTGACCCACGCCCCTGACGGTAAGCATTATCGTATTGCGGTAAAACGCGAAGACCGCGGGCAGGTATCAACCTGGCTGCATCAGCGCGCGCAAGTCGGTGATGTGGTACATCTGGCAGCTCCAGCAGGCGATTTCTTTATGGATGTCGGGAACAATACCCCGGTTACGCTCATCTCCGCAGGCGTTGGTCAGACCCCGATGCTGGCGATGCTGGATACGCTCGCCAGAGCAGGACATAAAGCGCAGGTAAACTGGTTCCATGCAGCGGAAAATGGCGACGTTCACGCCTTCGCCAGCGAGGTGAAAACCCTGAGCAGCAAACTGCCGCGCGTCACTTCGCATGTCTGGTACCGCGCGCCAACCCATTTAGATAAACAGGCGCAGGCCTTTGACAGTGAAGGACTGATGGAGCTGAGTAAGCTGGAGTCGGCATTCAGCGATCCGGCCATGCAGTTCTATCTCTGCGGCCCGGTGGCGTTTATGCAGTTTGCCGCGAAACAACTGGTCGGGCTGGGGATAAAGTCAGAGAACATTCATTACGAATGCTTTGGCCCGCACAAAGTGTTGTAAAGACCGGGAGAATAGCCTCACCCCGCGGGGGGTGAGGACGAAAATCAGATAGCCGCGTCGTCTTCTTCGCCAGTACGAATACGTACCACGCGGGCGACATCAAAGACAAAAATCTTACCGTCGCCGATTTTACCGGTCTGCGCCGTGCGGATAATGGTGTCCACACAGGTCTCAACGATATCATCGGTAACAACGATTTCGATTTTTACTTTCGGCAGAAAGTCCACCATGTATTCTGCACCACGGTACAGTTCGGTATGGCCTTTCTGGCGACCAAAACCTTTCACTTCGGTCACCGTCATCCCGGTAATGCCGACTTCGGCCAGCGCTTCACGCACGTCATCCAGTTTGAAAGGTTTAATAATCGCATCAATCTTTTTCATGGTTGGTCCTTAAAAACGCTTGCCAGTGAGCTACTTCGTAATCGGTTGCTCACACTACCATATTCGCTACGCCATTACTCTTTAAAGTCGTTGGCATCGAGTTCATGGCGCGAGAGCAATTTGTAAAATTCAGTACGGTTGCGCCCGGCCATTCTCGCCGCATGGGTGACGTTACCTTTGGTGATTTGCAGCAGCTTGCGCAGGTAATTGAGCTCAAATTGATTTCGCGCTTCCACAAACGTTGGCAGGGCTGTGTTCTCCCCTTCCAGGGCCTGCTCCACCAGCGCGTCGCTGATCACCGGCGATGAGGTCAGCGCTACGCATTGCTCAATGACATTGACCAGTTGACGCACGTTACCCGGCCAGCCTGCGGTCATCAGCCGTTTCATCGCATCGGTAGAAAAAGCGCGCACAAACGGTTTATGCCTGTCAGCCGCCTGGCGCAGCAGATGGTTGGCCAGCAACGGGATATCCTCCGCACGTTCGGCCAGGGCAGGGATTTTGAGGTTAACCACATTCAGGCGATAAAAGAGATCTTCACGAAACTCACCGCGCGCCATCGCTTTGGGCAGATCGCGGTGTGTCGCGGAGATAATCCGCACATTGATATCGATGTCACGGTTGCTGCCAAGCGGCCGGACTTTGCGTTCCTGCAACACGCGCAGCAGTTTAACCTGCAGTGGAATGGGCATATCGCCGATTTCATCAAGAAACAGCGTACCGCCCTCTGCCGCCTGGAAGAGACCTTCACGACTGCTGACCGCGCCGGTAAAGGCACCGCGCGCATGGCCAAAGAGTTCAGATTCCAGCAACTGCTCCGGTAACGCGCCACAGTTGATAGCAATAAAAGCATTTTTACTGCGCGGGCTGGCATTATGGATCGCCTGCGCCAGGATCTCTTTCCCCGTTCCGCTCTGGCCATTAATCAGCACGCTAACATCAGACTGTGCCACCATTCTTGCCTGCTCAAGCAGGCGCAGCATGACCGGGCTGCGGGTAATGATCGTATCGCGCCATTGATCGTCTGAGGCGGGCGCAGAGTGCTCCAGCGCCTCATCAATCGCCTTGTATAACGCATCTTTATCAACTGGTTTTGTCAGGAAGCTGAATACCCCCTGCTGCGTCGCGGCGACGGCATCCGGAATGGAACCGTGCGCGGTGAGAATGATAACGGGCATACCCGGCTGCACCTTCTGGATCTCAGTGAACAGCTGCATCCCGTCCATCTCATCCATGCGCAGGTCGCTTATGACCAGGTCAACTTTCTCACGAGCCAGAACGCGAAGCCCCTCCTGCCCGCTCTCGGCGGTGACGATGCTGTATCCTTCACTGGTCAGGCGCAAACCGAGCAGTTTTAACAGGCCCGGATCGTCATCCACCAGCAGCAGATGGGCAGGTTTTCGGCTGGTCATGGTTTCGCGTCCTCTTGTTTCGTTTCGTTCCTTGTGGGGCGTGCGCTATCCGGTAGATCATTGCCTGCCGGTTTGCGGCTGGAGAGCCGGCGTTCTATATCGGTCAGGTTTTCCAGTTTGCGCGTGGTCGTTTCCAGTTGCTCACGCAGGAATTGTTGCTGCTGTCGCAGCGTATCCAGCTCGGCATCCGTCGATTGCTGGAGTTTGCCATAGCGGCCACGCTCTTCCGCCAGCTGGAGTTGTGATGTTTGACCGTCACGCCAGAGCTGATAAAGCGGACGGACAGGTGCGGGAATTTTCGGGCTTAACACATCAAGACGCGTGATATTCTCACGCCGTTCCAGTGGAGTAATTTTCGCACTCGACAGCAAAATGCCGCGCCTGAAGGCGTCCTGCCATGTATCGTCGGGCCAGGCGCGAGCCTCAGCACGCGCTTCTGCTGGCGCCAGCCGTCCGGCGCAATCCATACTGCGCAGCCAGAATAACGGGTTGGTATCGAAAGCCTGGCCAGTTAATGACCAGATATTGCCACAATCCGTGAGCAGGAAATCGGCCAGTTGATGTTCCGGGAGTTGCTCTTCAAATTGTTCATGTACAGCATGCTCAGGCGTCTGGGATACACAACCTGCCAGCAGCAGGCAGGGTAATGCACGAAGCATTTTTTTAGGCAACAACACCGCGCCAGCCACGCGGGAAAAAACGTGCGACATACTCACCTGATTTCGCTTCATTTGTTAGATTTTTCCGACGCATTAAGCGGTAGCTCAATGCGAAAACAGACACCTGCATGATCGACGTCCACCAGATGCAACTCACCGTGCATACGGCGAATGCAGTCTCTGGCGATACTTAACCCAAGACCACTCCCCTTCACCGCGCCTTTTCGCTGATGGCTCCCCTGGAAAAAGGGTTCAAAAATCATACTGCGTTCCGCCTCAGGTATCGGCGTACCGGTATTGGATACCTCAATACGCAGCCGCGAGCCTGCAAGATAGCTGTGAATATAAATGTTACCGGATTCAGCCCCATAGTGCACCGCGTTCGAATAAAGATTATCCAGCACGCTCATCAACAGCATCGGCTCAGACCAGCAGGAAGCCGCATCCAGCACAACCTCGGTATGCATCATTTTAGCTCGCGCGGGCAAACTATGAGCGGTAAGAACCATATCCAGCAGCGGCTCGATTTCTACGTCTTCCAGCTCAACCGCGCCATCCGCCAGTTTCCGGTTGTAATCGAGTAACTGTTCAATCAGTTTTTGCAGATTACGGCTGCTGTCATCAAGGATAGCCACCACCTCTTTCTGCTCCGCCGTTAATGGGCCGACGACCTGATCGGCAAGCAGTTCGGTTCCTTCACGCATACTTGCCAGCGGAGTTTTCAGCTCATGAGAGATATGGCGTAAAAATTGATGACGCTGTGATTCTAGCCAGGAAAGACGTTCACTCAGCCAGATGATGCGCTCCCCTACGTAGCGCAACTCACGCGGACCTTTAAAGACAACCGTATGCCCAAGCGAGCGCCCTTCCCCTAACCGGTTGATCATCCGTTCAATACCCTTCACCGGGCCGATAATCATCCGCGTAAACAGCAGTACCATAGCCAGACTAAGCAGAAACAGCACCAGTGCCTGCCAGCCGAAGAACTGACCGCGCTCGGCAATTTCCTGCTGCAACTGCTGGCCGCGGGAGAACACTACCTGCCGTGTTGACTGCACCATCTCGGTGTTTGCCGCTGCAAAAGCTTCGAGCCGCGCGGAGGCCTCTGCGCCAGGGCCACTGTTTTTGCACTGTAACTGCGCGAGATCGTTCAGATCCTGACGCAACGCCTGGTAGAGTTTTTCATCCGGCAACACCCCGGCATGCGCGTCCAGCATCTCGCTATAGCGTTTACGTTGGCTCTGATACACCTTTGCCAGGGTTGAATCGTCCAGCACACAGTACTGACGGTAACTGCGTTCCATCTCAAGCGCGGCATTGGTCATCGCCTCGCTACGTCGCGCATCGATAAGTGTGGTTCGGTTCGTTTGTGCCGCCTGAGCGCTGAGGGCATTCAGGCTTTGCCATGCCTGCCAGGCAAGCACCAATAAAGGCAGTAAGATCAGTAAGAACGCCATCATAACGACCTGGCGTAGGGAGCGGGGAAAAATGGGCCAGCGTTTCAACGCAATACTCTCGCAAATCGGGTTTAACAGGATGCTAGCTGAGTAATGTGCTACGGGGAAGCCAGAAAAAACAAAGCCGGGTATAAACCCGGCTTTGTTTTGAAATTAGGCGGTGCCTAACTCGACGTTTCGCCCGATATCTGAAAAAGCGAACTTTTATCAGCAGTTGGACGGCAGGCACCTTTAAGTGCGTCATTCGAAGTTTATGTAGCACGTCCCGAAGGGGCTGACATAAGAGGGTGAATGAGCCACTGGTTATTATTATGCAACACTTATGCCAAAACGCAAAACAAAATATTAACCGACTGAAATACATGAAATTTATCATTAAAAAGTATTAGATAGTGGTTGAATGATTTTCACGCTAAGTGTCTCCAATTAGCAACACCCTGTGCACTCCAGCCCATCATCTATATAAATCAACCACTTAAGTGTCTCCATTTGGAGACATCATAACTGTAGCTTTGTCGCACTTTCCCGACACACGTTCATGCGGGGCGTCACAAATAAAAAAAGCTCCCCATCAGGAGAGCTTTTCATATGTCAGATCAATCAGTAGCGGTAAGTTAGCCTAACTGCTTACGCGCGTTGCGGAAAATACGCATCCACGGACTATCCTCGCCCCAGTTTTCCGGATGCCAGGAGTTAGAAACCGTACGGAATACACGTTCCGGATGCGGCATCATCAGCGTCACGCGGCCGCTTTCGTTGGTTACCGCGGTAATACCGTTTGGCGAACCGTTCGGGTTAGCCGGGTAGGCCTGGGTCACTTTGCCGAAGTTATCGACAAAACGCAGCGCCACCAGGCCTTTGCTTTCGAGTTGAGCCAGATGGACATCATCACGCACTTCTACACGACCTTCACCGTGGGAAACCGCGATAGGCATTTGTGAACCGACCATCCCCTGCAGCAGCAGAGACGGGCTTTGGGTGACTTCAACGAGACTGAAACGCGCTTCGAAGCGGTCAGAGTGGTTACGCACAAAGCGTGGCCACAGTTCGCTGCCCGGCACCAGTTCACGCAGGTTAGACATCATCTGGCAGCCGTTACACACGCCCAGCGCCAGCGTCTGCGGACGGTGGAAGAAGGTTTCAAACTCATCACGCACGCGGTTATTGAACAGAATCGATTTTGCCCAGCCTTCACCCGCTCCCAGCACGTCGCCATAAGAGAAGCCACCACAGGCAACCAGC
This sequence comes from Phytobacter palmae, assembly GCF_039409775.1. Lineage (NCBI taxonomy): Bacteria > Pseudomonadati > Pseudomonadota > Gammaproteobacteria > Enterobacterales > Enterobacteriaceae > Phytobacter > Phytobacter palmae. The sequence continues at coordinate 161,254 of NZ_JBCIVJ010000012.1, forward strand.
GCCTGGAAATCTTCCAGACCAGTACGCCCAGCAAGCAGGTCACTCATATGCACATCAATGGCATCGAAGCCTGCACGGTAAAACGCCGCCGCCATCTCCACGTGGGAGTTAACGCCCTGCTCGCGCAGCACCGCCACTTTCGGGCGCGCGCCGGTTGCGATGTATGGCGCCGCGATATCTTCATTGATATCAAACGACAGTTTCACGTTCAGACCCGGATCGTTATCGTTGGCTTTCGCCTGATGCTCTTCGTCAGCACATTCCGGGTTGTCACGCAGACGCTGCATCTGCCAGGTAGTCTCGGCCCACCACATACGCAGGGTGGTACGGCTTTCGCTGAACACGGTCTGACCTGCGGCTTCAACCACAAAACGATCGCTCGCCGTGGCCTGGCCAAGATAGTGAACGCAATCCGCCAGACCATGAGAGGCCAGCAGGGCTTCCACCGCTTCGCGGTCCGCTGCACGAACCTGAATCACGCCACCCAGTTCTTCGTTAAACAGCGCGGCCAGATGATCATTCCCCAGGGTCGCAATATCCACATTCACACCGCAGTGACCGGCAAACGCCATTTCGGCCAGCGTCACCAGCAGACCGCCGTCGGAACGGTCATGCCAGGCCAGCAGTTTGCCATCAGCCACCAGCGCCTGCATCGCATTCCAGAAGCCTTTCAGTTGCTGTACATCACGCACATCGGCAGTTTTATCACCCAACTGGCGGTAAACCTGCGCCAGCGCGGTTGCGCCCAGCGCGTTGTGGCCTTTACCCAGATCAATCAACAGCAGGGCATTGTCTTCGGTAGAGAGCTGCGGTGTCACGGTGCGACGCACATCTTCCACACGGGCAAAGGCGGTGATTACCAGCGACAGCGGCGAGGTCATCTCGCGCTGCTCGTTACCTTCCTGCCAGCGGGTTTTCATCGACATGGAGTCTTTACCCACCGGAATGGTCAGACCCAGCGCCGGGCAGAGCTCTTCACCCACGGCTTTCACCGCGTCGTACAAACCGGCGTCTTCGCCCGGATGACCAGCCGCGGCCATCCAGTTTGCCGAGAGCTTGATGCGGTTGAGTTCGCCGATTTGCGTTGCCGCCATGTTGGTCAGGGACTCACCAACTGCCAGTCGGGCGGAGGCCGCGAAGTCCAGCAGGGCGACCGGAGCACGCTCGCCGATAGACATCGCTTCACCATAGTAGCTGTCCAGGCTGGCGGTGGTCACCGCACAGTTAGCAACAGGCACCTGCCACGGACCGACCATCTGATCGCGCGACACCATACCGGTTACGGTACGGTCGCCGATGGTCACCAGGAAGGTTTTTTCAGCGACGGCGGGCAGATGCAGTAGGCGATTTACCGCGTCGGCAATGGAAATATTGCGTGAATCGATAGCCTCTCCGGCAGCTTTACGTGCCTGCACGTCGCGGGTCATTTTCGGGGTTTTACCCAGCAGCACATCCAGCGGCAAATCGATCGGCTGGTTGTCGAAGTGGCTGTCACTCATGGTCAGATGTTGCTCTGCCACGGCTTCACCAATTACCGCGTACGGGGCGCGTTCACGGCGGCAAAGTTCATCAAACAGCGGTAATTGATCGGCCGCAACGGACAGGACATAGCGTTCCTGGGATTCGTTACACCAGATTTCCAGCGGACTCATACCCGGCTCGTCGCTCAGGATATCGCGCAGCTGGAATTTACCGCCGCGTCCGCCATCGCTCACCAGTTCCGGCATGGCGTTAGACAGGCCGCCCGCACCGACGTCATGGATAAACTGAATCGGGTTGGCATCGCCCAATTGCCAGCAACGGTCAATCACCTCCTGACAACGACGTTCCATTTCCGGGTTGTCACGCTGAACGGAGGCGAAATCGAGGTCCGCGTCAGACTGACCGGAAGCCATGGAGGAGGCAGCGCCACCGCCCAGACCGATGTTCATCGCCGGGCCGCCAAGTACGATCAGTTTCGCGCCAACGGTGATCTCGCCTTTCTGGACATGATCGGCGCGGATGTTGCCGATCCCGCCTGCCAGCATGATCGGTTTGTGGTAGCCACGCAGCTCTTCACCATTGTGGCTGTTTACTTTCTCTTCGTAAGTACGGAAGTAACCGGTCAGTGCAGGACGGCCAAATTCGTTGTTAAACGCCGCGCCACCCAGCGGGCCTTCGGTCATGATATCCAGCGCGGAAACGATGCGCTCCGGTTTACCGAAATCTTCTTCCCATGGCTGCTCAAACCCCGGAATACGCAGGTTAGAAACGGAGAAGCCCACCAGGCCTGCTTTTGGCTTCGCGCCGCGTCCGGTCGCCCCTTCATCACGAATTTCACCACCGGAACCCGTTGCTGCGCCCGGCCACGGAGAAATCGCTGTCGGGTGGTTATGGGTTTCCACTTTCATCAGAATGTGCGCCGCTTCCTGATGGAAGTCATAGCGACCATTCTCGTGGTCGGCGAAGAAACGCCCGACCTCAGAACCTTCCATCACCGCCGCGTTGTCTTTATAGGCAGACAGCACATAGTCCGGGGTTTTCTCGAAGGTATTTTTGATCATTTTGAACAGCGACTTTGGTTGCTGTTCGCCGTCAATCACCCAGTCGGCGTTAAAAATTTTATGACGGCAGTGTTCGGAGTTCGCCTGAGCAAACATGTAAAGTTCGATATCATTCGGGTTGCGTCCAAGACGGCTAAACGCATCCTGCAGATAGTCAATTTCGTCTTCCGCCAGTGCCAGACCGAGACGCACGTTAGCGTCAATCAGCGCCTGGCGCCCTTCGCCCAACAGATCCACACTTTGCACCGGCGCAGGCTGATGATGTTCAAACAGACGTGCTGCATCCGCTTCGGCGGTAAATACGGTCTCCATCATGCGGTCATGCAGTTCAGCCGCCACGCTTGCCCATTGCTCTTCTGTCAGGGTCGGGGCGTCGACGTAGTACGCTACACCGCGCTCCAGGCGATTGATTTTGCCAAGGTCGCAATTGTGCGCGATATCCGTTGCTTTAGAAGACCAGGGGGAGATGGTGCCAGGACGGGGCGTAACGAGAAGTAATTTTCCGGACGGGGTATGGCTGCTTAAGTTCGGACCATATTTCAGCAGGCGTTGCAGCCGCGTGAGCTCTTCCTCGTTCAGCCGATCGTTCACATCGGCAAAATGGACATACTCAGCGTAAATATTGCTCACCGGGAGCCGGGCTGCCTGAAAACGCGCCAGCAGTTTGTTGATACGAAATGCGGACAGTGCAGGCGAACCACGCAGAATTTCCATCATAAGTCTCTCGTCTTCGAAGCTTTAAGTGTGCATCAGGGGGAAAACGGGCGTCATTATAGAGAATCCTGAGCGGTGACGAAACCGTTTGCGTCGAAATAAAATCATGTGTGCCATTTAGCAGCAAACCTTAGCGGCTTCGCTAATTAGTTGCCAACTGACGTTTTGTTGCGCAAAATGCCGCTCAACGACCGGTAAACACCCTTGTATTTATGGCGGCTATTTATTGAGGCATCGCACGGCGCAGAGAATTAACTAATTGAAAAAATTTAAGATTAATTATCTGCTTATCGGCATCGTCACCCTGCTGCTGGCAGCGGCCCTGTGGCCTTCTATCCCCTGGTTCGGCAAAGCCGACAACCGCGTTGCGGCCATCAAGGCGCGGGGCGAGCTTCGCATAAGCACTATTGCGTCCCCTTTGACGTATGCCAGTATCGAAAATAAACCGTACGGGCTTGATTACGAGCTCGCCCAACAGTTCGCCAGTTATCTTGGCGTTAAACTGAAAGTGACCGTACGCCAGAATATCAGCCAGATTTTTGACGATCTTGATCACGACAATGCCGATATGCTGGCAGCCGGCCTGGTTTATAACAACGAGCGCCTCAAAAACTACCAGACGGGCCCGGTTTACTATTGGGTATCGCAGCAACTGGTTTACCGCGTCGGTAGCTACCGCCCACGCAGCCTGGCCACCGTTAACGACACCCAGCTCACCATTGCCGCGGGACATGTGGCGCTCAACGATTTGCGCGAACTTAAAGAGAAGAAGTTCCCGGATCTGAGCTGGAAGGTGGATGACAAGGCAGGCACCAACAATCTGCTTGAAGAGGTGGTGAACGGCAAACTTAGCTATACCGTAGCGGATTCGGTCGCCGTGAGTCTGTTCCAGCGCGTCCATCCCGAGCTGGCCGTCGCCCTCGATATCAGCGATGAGCAGCCGGTAACCTGGTTTAGCCGCCGCGACGACGACAATACGCTGTCGGCAGCTATGCTCGATTTTTTCAATAACATTAATGAAGACGGGACACTGGCACGGCTGGAAGAGAAATACCTCGGACATGGCGATGATTTTGATTACGTCGACACGCGCACCTTCTTACGCGCGGTGGACAGCGTTCTGCCCGATCTCCAGCCGCTGTTTGCAAAATATGCGCAGGATATTGACTGGCGTCTGCTGGCTGCAATTTCGTACCAGGAATCCCACTGGGATACACAGGCAACCTCCCCCACTGGCGTACGCGGGCTGATGATGCTGACCCGTAATACCGCACAAAGTCTGGGACTGAGCGACCGCACGGATGCCGAGCAAAGTATCAGCGGCGGTGCGCGCTATCTGCAGGATATGATGGATAAAGTGCCTGACAGTGTCCCCCAGGACGAGCGTATCTGGTTTGCGCTGGCTGCCTATAACATGGGTTATGCGCACATGCTGGACGCTCGTTCACTCACGGTGAAAACGAAAGGCAACCCGGACAGCTGGGCGGACGTAAAGCAGCGCTTGCCGCTGCTGAGTCAAAAGCCCTATTACAGCAAACTCACCTATGGCTATGCGCGTGGGCATGAAGCTTATGCCTACGTGGAAAATATCCGTAAATACGAAATCAGCCTGGTGGGGTACTTGCTGGAAAAAGAGAAAGAGGCGGCAAAGAAATCACAGCTGGCGCAGGGGTATCCGGCGGTGGCGGCAGACGAATTCAATCGCGCGCCTTACGGTATTATGCCCTTTAGTTCCTTTACGCCAGGCGAAGCCTTCCCCCGCAATCCGCTGATTGTACCGGATAAACTGGTGGTGCAGGTGCCGGGCGCGGCTAAATAAGCGGCTCCGGCCCTTTTTTCTGAGCCTTTTTCTCCAGCCGACGCTGACGGAAAAAGTCGCTTAGCATTGCGGCGCACTCATCGCGTAACACCCCTTCGATAATCTCAACCCGATGATTCATGCCCGGGTGATGCAGCACATCCATCAGGGACCCTGCCGCTCCGGTTTTTGCATCGCGCGCACCGAATACAAGCTGTCCGATACGGCTGTGCACCATTGCTCCGGCGCACATGACGCAGGGTTCAAGCGTAACGTACAAAGTTGTCTCGATCAGGCGGTAGTTTTGTAACACCATCCCGCCCTGACGCAGGGCCATAATTTCCGCGTGCGCGGTAGGATCGTGGCGGCCAATTGGACGGTTCCAGCCTTCACCAATAACCTCATTATTACGGACCAGCACCGCGCCAACCGGCACTTCGCCTTCTTCCCACGCGCGTTTTGCCAGCGCTAACGCATGGCGCATCCAGTAGTCGTGGTTGAGTTCAGGATTGGACAAAGGGGGATACTCCAGTTAACAAGCGGGGCGCATTATACACAGCCGTTATGTGTTGCACACGCTCATTCCAGTTGCTGGAGCTGTCCACGCGGCGTCACCCGCCAGCGATGCTGGCAAAAATAGAGCAGCGGGTTGTCCTGCTTGCTGTCGCTATAACCACTGTACAGACGCAGCGGCGTGCCAATTTTGCGCTCAAGTTGAGCGACCTTTTCATGGCCCAGACAGCGCAGTGTGAGCACCCACCCACCGTAGCGGCGTTCGATTTGGCTGGCAATAATGTTCACTCGCGGCAGCCAGGGGGTATCAAAATAGACCTGTTCTACCAGCGGCTGCGGCGAACCGGTGATAAGCCAGATATCAGCATCAGAGGCCAGCAGGTAGTTAGTGAGTCGTTCTTGCACCACCGGAAATGCCGTGACATGGCCGCGAAACCAGGTAGCAAACTTCTGCTCAAGCCGCTTAAGGTGGGTTTCGCTGTGACCGAAAGTACATCCCCATAACAGCAGACTCATTGGCCAGCGTGCGGCGCGCCCTTTAACTAACAGGGCGACGCCAATAACGGGCAGTAAAGGCAGAACCAGCAAGGCATTCAGAGGGTGATGGCGTAACACGTAGCGCAGGAATGTGCCGAACATATCCTGCTGATGTAAGGTGCCATCAAGATCAAAAAAAACAATGCGACGCTCGCTGGTAGCCAATTGTTACTCCTCAGGATCCGTGAAACCCAACAGCCAGGTAAACAGGAACCCGGCTATCACTGCTACCAAATAGCCTAACAGATAGAGCATCACTTTTCCGGTAACAATGGTTAACGCAAGCGGTAATCCGGAGATGCCGAAAGTGATAACCGTCGCCACTTTCCAGTAGCTGATCAGCGCACCGCCCACGGCGCCCCCCAGACAGGCGCCAAGAAAAGGTTTTCCCAGCGGCAGGGTCACACCGAAAATCAATGGTTCGCCAATTCCCAGCAACCCAACTGGTAGTGCCCCTTTTATCACCTTCTTAAGACGGGCATTACGGGTTTTCATCAGCACCGCAATCGCCGCTCCCACCTGCCCGACTCCCGCCATGGCCAGAATCGGGAACAGGGCGTTATAACCGTGCGCCTGTACCAGCTCTACATGGATGGGCACCAGTCCCTGATGGAGCCCGGTAAGCACGAGTGGCAGAAATGCCCCGGCGAGGATCGCCCCGACCAGCAGTCCGCCGCGATCAATCGCCCAGGAAGCGCCGTGGGCGATGCCCTCAGAAATCACGCCGCCCAGAGGTTGTAGGGCAATAATCGCCACTGTTCCCGCAATGAGCGTGGTCAGCAACGGGTTAAGGATAAGCTCGATCGAGCCGGGCAGAATGTCGCGAAATTTTTTCTCAATCCAGCACATTAATGCCACGACCAGTAACACTGCGATAACCCCACCCCGGCCAGGCTGTAGCGCCTCGCCAAACAGGGTAATTTGCGCAAGCTGAGGGCTGGAGAGGATACCGGCCATTACCCCACCCAGCGCCTGCGAGCCGCCAAATACCTTCGCTGTATTCACGCCCACCAGGATATTCATGATGGCAAACACGGCGCTGCCAAAAATGGCCAGCAAACCGAGCATATTCGGATATTGTGTTGCAAAATCGCCGACGATATCCGGACGTTTGAGGATATTGATAATACCCGTGATGAGCCCCGAGGCGATAAATGCCGGGATCAGCGGAATAAAGACGTTTGCCAGTTTACGCAGCGCATCACTCATCGGCGCTTTGTATTTGGTCTTCGCCTGTGCCTTATTGTGCTCGACATAATCTTGCGCAGGTTCCCCTCCGATCATGTGCGAACGCATTGCATCCACCACCTGCGCAGCCTTACCCGGTCCCACAATAAACTGATGCTGTTGGCCCTGTTTGACGTAGCCGCTAATCCCAGGAAACTGTTTTGTGGCGGCAAGGTCCAGCTTCGCGTCATCGAAAAGCTCGACGCGCACACGGGTCATGCAGTTCTCAAGACGCTGAATATTACCCTTCCCGCCAACACCGTTGAGGATGGCGCTGGCGAGCGCTGCTGTTTTGTCCATACACACGCCTCTTTAGTTTTCTAACGCCGCCCGTAAAAAGCCCTGATGAGCCGCCAGTTTCGCGCGGGCCGCAGATGCATCAAGTCCGGTTAATACCATCAAAATCGCAGGCTTGACCTCGAAATCGGTCTGTCTGAGCACTTTTTCCGCGACGTCGCGCGTGACACCCGTCGCCTCAACCACCATGCGACAGGCGCGGTCCACCAGCTTGACATTGGTCGCTTTCATATCAACCATCAGGTTTTGATAAACCTTGCCAAATTTCACCATCGCCCCGGTGGAAATCATATTGAGTACCAGCTTCTGCGCAGTCCCCGATTTCAGACGCGTGGAGCCGGTGAGCGCCTCCGGGCCAACCACCGGCGAAATAGCAATATCCGCTTCATGGGCAATCGGTGAATCCGGGTTACAGGAGACCGCCACGGTGGTGCAGCCCACGGCACTGGCGTATTTCAGGCCACCGATGACATAAGGGGTGCGGCCAGAGGCCGCCAGCCCCACCACCAGATCTGCGGCGTTGAGTGAGAGTGCTTTCAAATCATCCTCGCCGAGCTGTGCATTGTCTTCCGCCCCTTCGACGGCTTTGAGCAATGCCCCCGGCCCACCGGCAATCAGCCCGACCACCAGGCCATGCGGCACGCCAAAGGTCGGCGGACATTCAGAGGCGTCCAGCACGCCAAGTCGCCCACTGGTACCTGCTCCCATGTAGATAATTCTGCCGCCCGCTTTCAACGCCTGCGCCGCCGCATCCACCGCCTTTGCAACTTCCGGTAAGGTGGCTTTTACTGCCTGTGCGACCAGCGTATCCTGTTGGTTAAAACGGTTAACTAACTCAATGGTTGTTAATGCGTCTAAATCCATGGTTTGTGGATTGCGTGTCTCGGAAACCAGTGCGCCAAGATTCATTTTTGCTCCTAAGGAATTTTTTATTCATAATAATAGCAAGATGTAGAATATAAAATTCATTCACCTGCGTGAAATGCGTATTTGTAATTGTGGTCACATTTTGCCTCAGGAGACCTTATGAACTGTTTACTTAGCATTCGCCAGCGTTATGCCGGATTTGCCCAGAGCGATAAGAAGCTGGCGGATTTCTTGCTGGCGGAGCCCGATCGCGCTCGCCATTTAAGCTCCCAGCAACTGGCTCTGGAGGCGGGCGTTAGCCAGTCAAGCGTGGTGAAGTTCGCCCAAAAGCTGGGATTCAAAGGTTTTCCGGCACTGAAACTGGCGATCAGCGAGGCACTCGCCAGCAGCCCGAATCCCCTGTCCATCACCGTGCACAACCAGATCCTCGGTGACGATACGCTTCGCATTGTTGGCGAAAAGCTGATCAATGAGAATCTGAGCGCCATGCGCGCCACTCTGGATGTAAATAGCGAAGAAAAGCTACGGCAAAGCGTGGAGATGCTGCTGGCGGCAAGACGTATTATTTTGACCGGGATTGGTGCATCCGGCCTGGTGGCACGTAATTTTGGCTGGAAACTGATGAAAATCGGTCTGAATGCTGTGGTTGAGCAGGATATGCATGCCCTGTTGGCCACGGTGCAGGCGACGGATCCGCAAGATCTGCTGTTGCCGATCTCTTATTCCGGTGAGCGCCGCGAGATCAATATGGCCGCGGATGAAATGCTGCGCGCCGGTGGACGAATACTGGCGATCACTGGTTTCACCCCTAACGCCCTGCAACAGCGCGCCAGCCACTGTCTGTATACGATTGCCGAAGAGCAGGCGACCCGCAGTGCCGCCATCTCATCAACCAGCGCCCAAACAATGCTCACCGATCTGTTATTTATGGCACTGGTTCAGCGCGATCTGGAACATGCGCCGGAGCGTATTCGTCATAGCGAGGAGCTGGTAAAAAAACTGGTTTGATCAGGGAATGATCGTATAATGCCCGCCCTGTTTGTGTGAGGTTTCTGAGATTTTCCTGATGGCGCTGTTAATCACCAAAAAATGCATCAATTGCGATATGTGCGAGCCTGAATGCCCGAATGAGGCCATTTCGATGGGCGACAGCATTTATGAGATTAACAGCGAGCGCTGCACGGAATGTATTGGACATTACGACACCCCAACCTGCCAGAAAGTGTGCCCGATCCCCAATACTATTTTGAAAGATCCGGCACATGTTGAAAGCGAAGAGCAGTTGTGGGACAAGTTTGTGTCAATTCACCACGCCGACAAGATCTAGCATCTGGCCCAGGGCTATTTTACCTCTCATTTAGGGCCCGGCTGTGGCCGTAATTCTCATGTACCTGAATACAGGCCACGCTCTACGGGTTCAGATTGACATCGCCAGTAACGCCCTACAGCAAGGTGCTTAACTTTCGATAATCACCGTCGCGCAGGCATAGCGGCGCTCATCTGCCAGCGTGACATGCATGTGCGCTACACCCATTTTTTCCGCAAGCACTAGCGCTTCCCCCCACAATCGCAGACAGGGTTTGCCCAGATCGTCGTTGAACACTTCAAACTGGTTAAACGCGAGTCCATTGCGAATACCCGTTCCAAACGCTTTTGCCGCCGCTTCTTTGACGGCAAAGCGCCTGGCCAGGAAACGCACCGGTTGCTGATGCCTCTCCCAGATGGCCCATTCGTTGTCGCTTAATACGCGCTTTGCCAGGCGATCGCCGCTACGGGCAATGACCGCTTCAATACGCTCAATTTCGACGATATCTGTGCCAATACCAAGAATAGCCATTACTTCCGCGCTTCCACCATCAGGCGTTTCATTTCTGCAACCGCCTCTTTAAGGCCACTCATCACCGCACGACCAATAATGGCATGGCCAATGTTCAGTTCATGCATTTCCGGCAGGCGTGCGATAGCCTGCACGTTATGGTAGGTGAGACCGTGCCCGGCATTGACTTTCAGGCCGAGGCTTGCCGCATAGGTCGCCGCTTTAGCGATGCGTTCCAGCTCTTTTGTCTGTTCCGCTTCGTTTTTCGCGTCGGCATAGCAACCGGTGTGAATTTCGATATAGGGTGCGCCAACATCGGCAGCCGCTTTGATCTGCCCGAAATCGGCGTCAATAAACAGCGAGACCAGAATCCCGGCATCTGCCAGACGCGCGCAGGCATCACGCATTTTGTCGAGCTGTCCGGCCACATCCAGACCACCTTCGGTAGTCACCTCCTGGCGTTTCTCCGGCACCAGGCAACAGAAGTGCGGCTTCGTTTCGACGGCGATCCGGAGCATCTCTTCTGTGACGGCCATTTCGAGGTTCATACGCGTGTCCAGGGTCTGACGCAGCACGCGGACATCGCGGTCAGTGATATGGCGGCGGTCTTCACGCAAATGAACGGTAATGCCATCCGCACCGGCCTGTTCAGCGATAAATGCCGCCTGTACCGGGTCCGGATACGCCGTACCGCGCGCATTGCGCAGGGTGGCAATATGGTCAATGTTGACGCCTAACAGTAATTCAGCCATCACAATCCTCGTTCTCTTTTTCGTTCGTCTTTACGTTCTTCTCACTCCGCCCTTCAGCTCATGGGCACAAAGGTGAAAGCGAGTCGGAAATTCGGCTCCGTTAACGTTTCGGCATAAACTGACGAAACAGTTCCCGGCTCTTGAGCGGTTTGCCCCCAAGATACGGCTTTAACGCTATGCGGGTAAAGCGTTTCGCCGCCCTGAGTGTATCCATATCAGGAAATTCGCGTTCGGCCAGCGCACGCAAATGCCGCCCGGTAAATGTGCTGTTATCCACCACCACGCTGGCAATAAACCCCTTCTCTTCGCGATAACGGTAAGTCATGGTGTCGTCAACAGGCTCACCGCTGCCTGCGCAGTGCAGAAAATCCACGCCATACCCGAGGTGCCCCAGCAGGGCGAGTTCAAAACGACGTAAAACCGGCTCTGGCGTCCCGATTGCGCCAGCCAGCGCCTGGATACAGTGCAGATAATCGAAGAAAAGTTCAGAGAAGCGAGTCTCATGTTCAAGAACGCGTGAAAGAAGCTCGTTAACATACAGACCGCTGTAAAGCGTGATCCCTGAGAGGGGAAGTGCCAGAGAGACGGCTTCAGCGCTGCGCAGCGTTTTAACCTCGCCGCGCCCACCGAAACGTACCAGCAGGGGAGTAAAAGGCTGTAGCGCGCCTTTCAGGTTGGAACGTTTTGAACGTGCGCCTTTAGCGACCAGGCGCACGCGACCCGACTCTTCCGTGAAGACGTCCAGCATTAAGCTGGTTTCGCTCCAGGGACGACTATGCAGTACGAATGCGCGCTGCCAGCCCTCCATCATACTCGTCGTCTTTCAAGCTGCAGACGCGTTAGCTGCGCCCTCTCCCCCCAGTCACTTACCGATGTAAGCTCCAGGGAATTCACGGTCTTGCCGCCTTCCTGCAACTTAAAATCCATAGAGTATCAACTCTTAGAGATCGTCAACGTAGCCGAGACTACGCAGCGCACGCTCGTCGTCGGCCCAGCCCGATTTGACTTTCACCCACAGTTCCAGGTGAACCGGGGCTTCGAACATCTCCTGCATATCTTTACGCGCTTCGATACCGATGGTTTTAATCTTGGCCCCTTTGTTGCCAATCACCATCTTCTTCTGCCCTTCTCGCTCAACGAGGATCAATCCATTGATATCGTAACCGCCGCGTTCGTTGGTAATGAAACGCTCAATTTCGACGGTAACGGAGTACGGCAGTTCAGCGCCCAGAAAACGCATCAGCTTTTCACGAATGATCTCGGACGCCATAAAACGCTGAGAGCGGTCAGTGATGTAATCTTCCGGGAAATGGTGAACCGCTTCCGGCAGATGCTTGCGCACGATGCTGGCAATCGTATCAACGTTAAAACCGGTCTCAGCAGAGATGGGGACGATGTCGAGGAAGTTCATCTGGCTGCCGAGGAACTGCAGATGCGGCAGCAAATCGGCCTTTTCCTGCACGTTATCGACTTTGTTGATAGCCAGGATAACCGGCGCTTTACCGTCGCGCAGTTTGTTCAGCACCATTTCGTCGTCAGGCGTCCAGCGTGTCCCTTCCACGACGAAAATGACCAGTTCAACATCACCAATCGAGCTGCTCGCCGCTTTATTCATCAGGCGGTTAATCGCACGCTTTTCTTCCATGTGCAGACCGGGTGTGTCGACGTAGATGGCCTGGTAAGCCCCTTCGGTGTGAATACCCACAATGCGGTGACGCGTGGTCTGCGCTTTGCGCGAGGTAATGGAAATCTTCTGCCCGAGCAGATTGTTCAGCAGGGTGGATTTACCCACGTTGGGGCGACCAACGATGGCGATAAATCCACAATATGTTTTTTCAGTTTCAGTGCTCATTCCAGCTCCAGTTTTTTCAGCGCCTGTTCGGCTGCGGCCTGCTCTGCCTTACGGCGGCTTGAACCTGTGCCTACTACCGGTTCTTTCAGGCCACTGACCTGGCAGTGGATAGTGAATTCCTGATCGTGTGCTTCACCACGCACCTGTACCACCAGATATGACGGCAGCGGGAGGTGGCGACCCTGCAAAAATTCCTGCAAACGGGTTTTCGGATCTTTTTGTTTGTCGCCCGGACTGATCTCGTCCAGACGCGTTTGATACCAGTTCAGAATCAGTTTCTCTACAGTCTGAATATCGCTGTCGAGGAATACCCCACCGATCAAGGCTTCTACGGTATCGGCCAGAATAGATTCTCGACGAAAACCACCGCTTTTCAGTTCACCAGGCCCTAAGCGCAGACATTCACCCAGTTCAAACTCACGGGCGATTTCTGCCAGCGTGTTCCCACGGACCAGCGTTGCACGCATACGGCTCATATCACCTTCATCCACACGCGGGAAACGGTGATATAGCGCATTGGCAATCACAAAACTTAGAATGGAGTCGCCTAAGAATTCGAGACGCTCGTTATGCTTGCTGCTGGCACTGCGATGCGTTAATGCCTGCTGCAACAGCTCCTGATGATGAAAAGTGTAGCCCAGCTTCCGCTGAAGCCGATTTATTACGATGGGGTTCATGCGATACCAATAGATAAATGCGTCAACAATGCAGCACACGAAACCGACCTGAAAGTACATATCATCGTCTGGTGGCCGCTTTTAATGAGTGGCACGCATGATGAAGTGTAAGAACCAACGCGGTTTCGTGTGCTGTGGCGCCCTGAGGAGCCAGCCTGAAACTTCGGGGGAACATTCTATACGCAACGACAGGGGATGTCGTTAGTCTGAACGGATTTATCGCGGAAATAATTCGGGGTGCGGATATTCTGTCCGCACCCCGTTGAATTAATGAATGCCACCAATGCGGCTTAAGCGCACGCCGGTTGGCCATTCACCTTCTTGTTTTTCAAAACTCATCCAGATTGCGGTAGCTCTGCCCACCAGATTTGCTTCCGGTACGAAACCCCAGTAGCGGCTGTCAGCACTGTTATCGCGATTATCGCCCATCATGAAGTAATGACCCGGCGGAACAATCCACGTCGCCAGCGGCTGGCCCTGCTGCTTGTAATACATACCTAACTGATCCTGAGCAATCGGCACCGTTAAAATGCGGTGCGTAACATCACCCAGCGTCTCTTTCCGCTCGCTCAGGCGCACCCCATCATCACGCGTTTCGTTTTTCGGTACCTGGAAGAATCCACTGCTGGCTTCCCCGCCCGTGCGGCGACCAAAAGTTTGCACGAAATCGCTCGGTTCAACATTGCTGTAAGTAATCGGCAACGCGTTATCACAGGCCTGCCCGGAGCTGCATTTCGGCTGAACGGTAACCTGCTTGGCGACCGGATCGTAACTCACCTTATCGCCCGGCAAGCCAACAACACGTTTGATGTAATCAAGACGCGGATCGTCAGGATACTTGAATACCGCAATATCACCGCGTTTCGGGTGCCCCGTTTCGATCAGGGTTTTCTGGTAAATCGGATCTTTAATGCCATAGGCAAACTTCTCAACCAGAATAAAATCACCAATCAGCAGCGTTGGCATCATTGAACCTGACGGGATCTGGAAGGGTTCATAAATAAACGAACGTACCACCAGCACAATCGCCAGCACCGGAAATACCGAGGCGCCCGTTTCCAGCCAGCCCGGTTTCGGGGCGACCTTTTTCAGCGTTTTATTATCAAGGGCATCACCTGTTGCCAGTTGTGCAACAGCCTGACGCTCACGGCGTTTGGGTGCAAAAATAAACTTATCCAGGCACCATAAAAATCCCGTCGCCAGGGTCGCAATGACCAGGATCAGGGCAAACATGTTCGCCATGCCAACTCCTTAAGGGTTATTTGCCGTCTTTACCGACATGCAGAATGGCAAGGAACGCTTCCTGCGGCAGCTCAACGTTGCCGACCTGCTTCATACGTTTCTTACCTTCTTTCTGTTTCTGCAGCAGTTTTTTCTTACGGCTAACGTCACCGCCATAGCATTTTGCCAGAACGTTTTTACGCAGCTGTTTTACCGTCGAACGGGCAATGATGTGGTTACCAATGGCCGCCTGAATCGCGATATCGAACTGCTGACGCGGGATGAGGTCTTTCATCTTCTCAACCAGTTCACGACCGCGGTATGGTGCATTGTCGTTATGGGTGATCAATGCCAGCGCATCAACGCGCTCACCGTTGATCAGCACATCCACACGTACCATGTTGGAAGCCTGGAAGCGTTTGAAGTTGTAATCCAGTGATGCATAGCCACGGGAGGTAGACTTCAGACGGTCGAAGAAGTCGAGCACCACTTCCGCCATCGGGATTTCATAAGTCAGCGCCACCTGGTTACCGTGGTAAACCATGTTGGTCTGCACACCACGTTTCTCAATGCAGAGCGTGATAACGTTGCCCAGGAACTCCTGTGGCAGCAGCATATGACACTCAGCAATCGGTTCACGCAGCTCATAAATATTGTTCAGCGGCGGCAACTTGGACGGACTGTCGACGTAGATAGTCTCTTTCGACGTGGTTTCCACTTCGTAAACTACCGTCGGCGCGGTGGTGATCAGATCGAGATCGTACTCCCGCTCCAGACGCTCCTGAATGATCTCCATGTGCAGCAGGCCGAGGAAGCCGCAGCGGAAGCCGAAGCCCAGTGCAGTGGAGCTTTCCGGTTCGTAGAACAGAGATGCATCGTTCAGGCTAAGCTTGCCGAGCGCGTCACGGAAGTTTTCGTAATCGTCAGAACTCACCGGGAACAGACCTGCATAAACCTGTGGTTTGACCTTTTTAAAGCCAGGCAGCGCTTTGTCAGCCGCATTTCGCGCCAGCGTCAGAGTATCGCCCACCGGCGCGCCGAGGATGTCTTTAATGGCACAAACCAGCCAGCCTACTTCGCCGCAGTTCAGTTCAGTACGATCAACCTGTTTCGGTGTGAATATACCCAGACGGTCAGCGTTATAGACCTGGCCGGTACTCATCACTTTGACTTTATCGCCTTTACGCAGCGTACCGTTTTTCACACGGATCAACGACACAACGCCCAGGTAGTTATCGAACCAGGAGTCAATAATCAGAGCCTGTAACGGTGCATCCGGATCACCTTCCGGAGCCGGAATTTCGCGCACCAGACGTTCGAGGACATCCACAACACCCACGCCGGTTTTCGCTGAGCAACGCACCGCGTCTGTGGCATCGATACCGACGATATCTTCAATTTCCTCAGCAACACGTTCCGGATCGGCTGCGGGCAGGTCGATTTTATTCAGTACCGGTACCACTTCCAGATCCATTTCCATGGCCGTATAGCAGTTTGCCAGTGTCTGCGCTTCTACCCCCTGGCCTGCATCCACCACCAGCAAGGCGCCTTCGCAGGCGGCCAGCGAACGGGAAACTTCGTAGGAGAAGTCAACGTGACCAGGAGTATCGATAAAGTTCAGCTGATAGGTTTCGCCATCGGACGCTTTAAAGTCCAGCGTAACGCTCTGCGCCTTGATGGTAATACCGCGTTCACGTTCAAGATCCATGGAATCAAGAACCTGCGCTTCCATTTCGCGATCGGACAAGCCGCCGCAAATTTGGATAATACGGTCAGACAGCGTCGACTTACCGTGGTCGATGTGAGCAATGATGGAGAAATTTCTTATGTTCTTCATAAATATGAATTTATTAACTCGCTATGCGGATTTAATCTTCTTGATGGACACAGCGGTGGACATTCCACAGTAACTACCCCATCAACGACTGGCATGCATATTACACTGTGGCATTGAAATCGTCAGCAAGCGATCTGATGGTTAACATCTTCTGTTACATCACAGGGCAGTCGTCGAGCTCACCGGTCCGCGCATCATTGATGATGTAGGTGATCACCCCGAACACATCACCCGATTCATCATCACCCGGGAGTGCCTCCTGCCTGCAGCTCCCCTTCTACGTTTCGACTAATTCAAGAAGCTTTCCCAGGCGCTAACTGTATTTCTATTTATAACTATCAAGCCATCATTCTCTGCGCACATGTATTTCCCACCATGGGTAAAGCAACACTTCCCATTATCTAAAGGTTGTTTTTTTATTGATCTTTCTGACTTACTTTTATTTAGAAAAACACTACCGCCAACCCAATCTATAAAATGATAACGCCCTTCATGCCTTATCACAAGATACTCATCACCACCCTGACTAAATGTATAGACCTTTCGAAGAATTCTTGTCATCAACATGACGGATTCTTCTTTTTCATGCCTAAGCGTGGATGTTAATGAGTTATAGAACAAAACAGTATTATGGGATGTGGTTATTTGTTTCGGCTCCTTAAACGACAGCAACTCAATAGCCGTAACAATTTCTTTAATAAAAACTTGTTTATCAGAGTCTACGAAAGACATTGAGAGGCGTGCAATCTCAAGCGCTCTTTCTAACTTCCCGGATCGTACAAGAATAGAAATTGCCTTGTTAAGCACGTTTAACTCATTCAGAGTCCTCTTTTTACCCAATAAAATAATCTTCGCAGAAATGTATGGGTGACGTACTGCGCTTTTTTTGAGCACATATTCATATCTGCGAGAGTTATTTTTTCTTGCATTTCTGATTATTTTAACAAAATTATTTACATCAAGAGACTTGGCGGATTCAATCATCCCGCGCAGATTTTCAGTTCCAGCCATGACAGTTGTAACGTCATGACCGACAAATGGAACATGCACCCCTACCACTTTCTCCGATTTACTCTTAATATTATTAAAATGATATGAATCAATACCATGATGTGGGTCGTAAAGAATAAACACATCACCGGAAACATCCTCGGATTTAATCCCCATATCACTCAAAGAATCAGTGAAGTACCGTTCATATCCATTTTTCACCCCACTGCATTCTTTTGGGTCAATCGACCACTGTGGGCAGCATGCTATTGTCCTTGACGCTCCTAATAGCTTAGAATATTTTATTGCAGCGTATCCCCCCATCGAACCGCCATAAGAAATTATGGATTTATTATTCGAAATAATATCTTCAATTCTTTTGATGGCTTTAATCACTGAATCTTGTGGAAACCAATTAGCGTTTTTTGCCATGAATCCTATTGCAGCACAATCCATTTTATAGATAGCTTTCTCAGCGTAAATCTTATCCCCTTGCGCCAGAGTGACCATATCCCCAAAGGTGCATAAAATAAAGTCACTATTACCTTTCTTGTGAAGAACAATAATATTTTGGTCTTCATATATAACTTCTTTCTGAATTGCTGACGATGTGTCAATCATTTTCTGGAACCCTAAAAAACAACAAATATTGCTGAATTTTCACACAAAATCAATCTGTATGATACCAAATGCGCAAACAGTCATAATAAAACTGGTCATAAGATACACATCACAGACTCGGTGTTCGGTCGCCATCGAATGAATCAGGCATCTAACTGAACTCACAATAGCTCAGCAACCTGCGTTAGCAACCGGCTTGCAAAAAGCCTTGACCCGTAACGTTACTGCCTTCAACGGAGACCAACACCTTCACTTTGTAGGATGAGTTACATAATTAGTAGTGCATATGCATATGCAAATCAATTTTCATCATATATAATCTTTGATTTCAAAGTTTATTATGGACGTCTGTTACTGAAAAAATTAACGGATATGA
>NZ_JBCIVJ010000013.1:0-175718 GCF_039409775.1 Phytobacter palmae
CCTGATTTTCAGGATTTTTTCTCTTCAACCGAACCGGCTGTT
Organism: Phytobacter palmae; assembly: GCF_039409775.1. Classification (NCBI taxonomy): domain Bacteria; kingdom Pseudomonadati; phylum Pseudomonadota; class Gammaproteobacteria; order Enterobacterales; family Enterobacteriaceae; genus Phytobacter; species Phytobacter palmae. Next base: position 43 of record NZ_JBCIVJ010000013.1, read on the forward strand.
TGTGTGAAGTGATTCACATCCGCCTTGTCGATGGAGGCGCATTATAGGCGGCCCACGATGAATGACAAGCGAAAAAATGCATTTTTATTTCAACCGCTCATCTTTTCATCACAACGGTTATTTTTGTTGCTTTTTGATAGCTGCAGGCAGGTCCGCAAGGCTATTAATCACCCAATCGGCCGCATTTTCCGCCTCTGGCGTAACGGGCTTCCCGGTACGCACCAGCACTTTAGTTCCCACACCAGCAGCGGCAGCGGCCTGCATATCCTCGATTTTGTCGCCCACCATATAAGAAGCAGACATATCAATGTGCAGATAGTCTCGGGCAGAAATAAGCATGCCCGGATGTGGTTTACGGCAGTCACATACCTGGCGGAACTCTTCTACCGTCCCTTGAGGGTGATGCGGACAATAATAGATACCATCCAGATCGACATCGCGATCGGCCAATGACCAGTCCATCCATTCGGTGAGCGTTTCAAACTGCGCTTCGGTGAATTTACCGCGTGCGATACCGGACTGATTGGTCACCACCACCAGAGCGAAGCCCATCGCTTTTAGTTCGCGCATGGCGTCAATGACACCATCTATAAATTCGAAATTATCAATTTCGTGCACATAACCATGGTCGACATTAATAGTGCCATCACGGTCGAGGAAAATTGCGGGTACTGATTTTGCCACCGGGTTGCTCCTGAAAAAGGCATGTGAGCCTAGTATCTCATGTTTCATCGCACAGGAAAGTGCTCATCGCGCAGGGTTCGATTGATTTAGACGTCTGGATGCCTTAACATCCGTCTTGCTTACGGTTATCACCCGTAACAGGCAGAATAAAATGCCACGGCTAACTCTCATACGATAAAAATAATCTGATGATTAAACTTTCCAATATTACCAAAGTGTTCCAGCAGGGAACTCGCACCATTCAGGCGTTGAATAATGTCAGCCTGCATGTTCCTGCCGGGCAAATTTATGGCGTCATTGGTGCTTCTGGCGCCGGTAAAAGTACGCTTATACGCTGCGTTAACCTGCTTGAGCGCCCATCCCAGGGTAGTGTCCAGGTTGACGGCCAGGAGCTGACCGCCCTTTCAGAAGCACAACTGACCAAAGCTCGCCGCCAGATTGGCATGATCTTCCAGCATTTTAATTTACTCTCTTCCCGCACCGTGTTTGGTAACGTCGCCTTGCCGCTTGAACTGGATAACACGCCGTGCGAAGAGATTAACCGTCGCGTCAGAGAGTTGTTGGACCTGGTTGGGCTGGGCGACAAACATGACAGCTATCCGGCGAACCTGTCCGGTGGCCAAAAGCAGCGTGTGGCCATTGCCCGCGCACTGGCAAGCAACCCAAAAGTACTGCTCTGTGACGAAGCCACCAGCGCGCTGGATCCGGCAACGACGCGTTCCATTCTGGAGTTATTAAAAGACATCAACCGTCGCCTGGGCCTGACAATTCTGCTCATTACCCATGAAATGGATGTTGTAAAACGCATTTGTGACTGCGTTGCCGTTATCAGTAATGGTGAGTTGATCGAGCAGGACACGGTAAGTGAAGTGTTCTCTCACCCCAAAACGCCACTGGCACAGCAATTTATTCAATCAACGTTGCATCTTGATATCCCTGAGGATTACCAGCAGCGTCTGAAAGATCAGCCACTGGCAGGCAGCGTGCCAATGTTACGCATGGAATTCACCGGTCAATCGGTTGATGCCCCACTGCTTTCTGAGACCGCACGCCGCTATAACGTGAATAACAATATTATCAGCGCGCAGATGGATTACGCCGGCGGCGTGAAATTCGGCATTATGTTGACTGAAATGCACGGCGAGCCGCAGGATACGCAAGCCGCTATTGCCTGGCTTAAGGAACACCATGTGAAAGTAGAGGTGCTGGGTTATGTCTGAGGCAATGATGTGGTTACTGGCGCGTGGCGTCTGGGAAACGCTGGCGATGACTTTCGTATCCGGTTTCTTCGGTTTTGTGCTGGGTCTGCCGGTTGGCGTTCTGCTGTATGTCTCGCGCCCTGGACAAATTTCGGAGAATGCAAAGCTCTACCGTACCATTTCGGCTCTGGTGAATATTTTCCGTTCGATCCCATTCATTATTTTACTGGTCTGGATGATCCCGTTCACCCGCATTATTGTGGGAACGTCTATCGGCCTGCAGGCAGCAATAGTGCCATTGACCGTCGGTGCAGCACCTTTTATTGCCCGTATGGTGGAAAACGCCCTGCTGGAAATCCCGACCGGCCTGATTGAAGCCTCCCGCGCAATGGGCGCAACCCCGATGCAGATCATCCGTAAGGTGTTGCTGCCGGAAGCGCTGCCAGGTCTGGTCAATGCGGCAACAATTACCTTAATCACCCTGGTGGGTTATTCCGCAATGGGTGGTGCTGTGGGCGCTGGCGGCCTGGGACAGATAGGCTACCAGTATGGCTACATTGGCTATAACGCCATTGTGATGAATACCGTCCTGGCACTGTTGGTGATTCTGGTTTACTTAATTCAGTTTGCAGGCGATCGTATCGTTCGCTCTGTTACGCATAAATAATGTTGCTCACAACACAACGACTCTGAAAGAAAGGAAAAAACACATGGCTTTTAAATTCAAGACCTTTGCGGCAGTGGGTGCCCTGATTGGTTCTCTGGCTCTGGTAGGTTGTGGTCAGGATGAAAAGAATCCAAACCACATTAAAGTCGGCGTCATCGTCGGTGCTGAACAGCAGGTTGCCGAAGTGGCGCAGAAAGTCGCTAAAGAAAAATATGGCCTGGATGTTGAACTGGTCACCTTCAATGACTATGTACTGCCGAACGAAGCGCTGAGCAAAGGCGACATTGACGCAAATGCCTTCCAGCACAAACCGTATCTGGATCAGCAGATTAAAGATCGTGGCTACAAACTGGTTGCTGTTGGCAATACCTTCGTTTACCCGATCGCAGGCTACTCCAAAAAAATCAAATCTATTGATGAATTGCAGGAAGGCGCTCAGGTCGCTGTACCGAACGACCCGACTAACCTCGGCCGTTCCCTGCTGCTGTTGCAGAAACAGGGTCTGATCAAACTGAAAGACGGTGTTGGTCTGCTGCCGACAGCTCTGGATATCACAGAAAACCCGAAAAACCTGAAAATTGTTGAGCTGGAAGCCCCGCAACTGCCGCGCTCTCTGGACGATGCACAAATTGCGCTGGCCGTTATTAACACCACCTATGCCAGCCAGATCAATTTGACGCCTGCAAAAGATGGTATCTTTGTCGAAGATAAAGACTCTCCGTACGTTAACCTGATCGTTACCCGCGAAGACAACAAAGACGCAGAAAACGTGAAAAAATTCGTTAAGGCTTATCAGTCTGACGAAGTCAACGAAGCAGCGAACAAAGTCTTCAATGGCGGTGCGGTGAAAGGCTGGTAATCCTTCCCGTCAGTAATATCCTTCAGGACGGGCACATGCCCGTCTTGTCATTTGTGCAAGCTCCTGATTCAATAAGCGGCGTTAAGATCATTTTTTGAGGATATATTATGCGTGCTTTACCGATCTGTTTTTTAGCACTCATGCTGAGCGGCTGTTCAATGCTAAGCAGATCTCCTGTCGAACCTGTTCAAAGCACAGCAACCCCGCCTAAAACAGAGCCAGCAAAACCGAAACCTCCGCGTCAGACGCCGGTTCGAATCATTACCAATGCTGAAGATTTAGTGGGTAAACCGTTCCGTGATTTAGGCGAAGTTACCGGCGACTCTTGCCAGGCAACCAATCAGGATTCACCACCGAATATCCCGACCGCCCGTAAACGCATGCAGATCAACGCATCAAAAATGAAAGCGAATGCGGTACTGCTCCATAGCTGCGAAATCACCAGCGGTACGCCGGGTTGCTACCGTCAGGCTGTGTGCATAGGTTCAGCGCTGAACGTAACGGCGAAATGACCACATTTGCCCTTGAGCAGATAGGCGTCATTCGCTCTCCCTATAAAGAGAAGTTTGCCGTTCCCCGTCAGCCGGGTCTGGTTAAACACGGGGGCGGCGAACTCCATCTGTTGCCTCCCTATAATCAGGCCGAAGCCGTACGCGGACTCGAGGCATTCAGTCATCTTTGGGTTGTGTTCATTTTCCACCAGACGATGGCTAGCGGCTGGCGCCCTACGGTACGCCCTCCCCGACTCGGTGGTAATGCGCGGATGGGAGTTTTCGCTACCCGTTCGACTTTCCGCCCTAACCCGATTGGCATGTCTTTGGTGGAGCTTAAAGGCATTCACTGCGCGAAAGAGCATGTCATTTTGCAACTGGGAAGCCTCGATCTTGTTGACGGCACGCCCGTCGTGGATATTAAGCCGTATTTACCTTTTGCTGAGGCTCTGCCGCATGCCAGCGCCAGCTATGCGCAGCAGGCCCCCGTCGCGGAGATGCCGGTATACTTCAGGCCAGAGATTGAAGCGACATTTCCACAGTTAGAAAAGCGTTACCCGCAACTAAAGTCGTTTATTATTGAGGTCCTGGCGCAGGATCCGCGCCCGGCATACCGTAAAGATGAGGAAATGGGGAAAACGTACGCTGTCTTGTTGCTGGATTTTAACGTGCGCTGGCGCGTGACCCCGGCAGGTTTTGAAGTGTTTGCGCTGGAAGGCCGTTAATTTCTCCTCCCTCTACTTTTGGCATCTCTTTCTCGCTGGTAAACTGAATCACTTTTTTTGAATCAGGCTCCTTTTGAGTCTGTTCCAATCGTCCAAATGGAACCGTAACAACATGCGTACTAGCCAATACCTGCTCTCCACACTGAAGGAGACACCTGCCGACGCCGAAGTCATCAGCCACCAGTTGATGTTGCGCGCCGGGATGATCCGCAAGCTGGCCTCCGGGTTGTATACCTGGCTGCCGACCGGCGTGCGTGTTCTGAAAAAAGTCGAAAATATCGTGCGTGAAGAGATGAATAACGCCGGTGCGATTGAGGTGTTAATGCCGGTAGTTCAGCCATCTGAACTGTGGCAAGAGAGTGGTCGTTGGGAACAGTACGGCCCTGAACTGCTGCGTATTTCTGACCGTGGTGAGCGTCCGTTTGTACTCGGCCCAACTCACGAAGAGGTGATCACCGATCTGATTCGTAACGAGCTCAGCTCTTACAAACAGCTGCCGCTGAACTTCTTCCAGATCCAGACCAAATTCCGTGACGAAGTACGCCCGCGTTTCGGCGTAATGCGTTCCCGTGAATTCCTGATGAAAGATGCTTACTCTTTCCATACCTCTCAGGAATCTCTGCAGGAAACCTACGACGCGATGTATGCCGCCTACAGCAAAATCTTTACCCGTATCGGGCTGGAGTTCCGCCCGGTTCAGGCAGATACCGGCTCTATTGGCGGTAGCGCGTCTCATGAGTTCCAGGTACTGGCACAGAGTGGCGAAGATGATATCGTCTTCTCCGATACCTCTGACTATGCCGCAAATATCGAACTGGCAGAAGCTGTAGCGCCGAAAGCGCCGCGTGCTGCGGCCACCCAGGAGATGGCGCTGGTTGATACACCGAACGCGAAAACCATTGCTGAACTGGTTGAACAGTTCAACCTGCCCATTGAAAAAACCGTCAAAACGCTACTGGTGAAAGCCGCTGAAGGCAGTAGCCACCCGCTGGTTGCCCTGTTGGTGCGTGGCGATCACGAACTGAACGAAGTAAAAGCAGAAAAACTGGCGCAGGTTGCCAGCCCGCTGACTTTCGCGACCGAAGCCGAAATCCGTGCCGTGGTAAATGCGGGTCCGGGTTCTCTGGGGCCGGTAAACATGCCGATTCCGGTCGTTATCGACCGTACCGTTGCAGCAATGAGCGATTTTGCCGCTGGCGCTAACATTGATGGTAAACACTACTTTGGTATCAACTGGGACCGCGACGTAGCAACTCCGGAAGTTGCGGATATCCGTAACGTAGTTGCCGGCGATCCAAGCCCGGATGGTCAGGGTACACTTCTGATCAAACGCGGTATCGAAGTTGGTCACATTTTCCAGTTAGGTACTAAATACTCAGAAGCGCTCAAGGCGTCCGTTCAGGGCGAAGATGGCCGTAACCAGATCCTGACCATGGGTTGCTACGGTATCGGGGTAACCCGCGTTGTGGCTGCGGCGATTGAACAGAACTTCGACGATCGCGGTATCGTATGGCCAGAAGCTATTGCGCCGTTCCAGGTAGCAATTCTGCCAATGAACATGCACAAATCTTACCGCGTGCAGGAGTTGGCCGAGAAACTGTATGCTGAGCTGAGCGCGCAAGGTATCGACGTACTGATGGATGACCGTAAAGAGCGCCCTGGCGTAATGTTCGCCGATATGGAGCTCATCGGAATTCCGCACACCATCGTGCTGGGCGACCGTAACCTCGACAACGACGAGATCGAATACAAATACCGTCGCACTGGCGAGAAACAGATGATTAAGACGGGTGATATCCTGAATTACCTGGTCAGCGCCATCAAGGGCTAACAGTAAAAAGCCTCGCATATGCGAGGCTTTTTTTATTAATGATTACAATCTTTTCCGGCGCTAAATTTTGCGTTTTTATCAGCCACCAGCGCCTTCTCCATCACACCGTTATCCGTTTTCGGCTGTAGCGTGAAATGTCCTTCCAACTCCAGTAATACCGGCTGCGAAGCCTGACCTGCCGCTGCTTTATATTGCTGTTCGAGCCGCGCATCGTGACTTACCGCAAACCGCTTGCCCGTAATACAATCGGCGAACTCCGCCATGCCAGCAGTACGCGAATACATGCCACGCATCGCCATCGGCGTTGTCGGTAATGGCGCCGTGACAGGCTGCAATACATAATTTAGCTGCGAGTGAATCGGATTCCCTTCACGATCCAGCATTTCCAGCGCACTGCCTTTCGCGCGGAAATAGAGTTTCTCACCACCGGCATCCGTCAGCACCAGCTTGTCCGCGGTGCGTGCCCATCGCCCGTAGGAGGCAAAATTAGATGGCGTTTTGCCGCCCTGATAGCCCTGATTCATCACCCAGGTGCCATCTTTTTCAAGGAACAATGAGGTTTCGATGCCTTCACAATCTGCGCACGGCAGTATACCGCGCCAGCTCTGTTGCATTGGCTTGAGCTTTTCAGCCCGCACGGGAGTTATCGTTTCAACCTCTCCCCGGTTGTTACACCCCATCAGCGCAAAGAGTGTCATTACCGCAGCCAAAGATACAATCGCTTTATTCACTCTTTTTTCCTTATGAACAGTTCTTATCTCTTCCGTCACTCCTGCAGGCGACGAACCTTCCCTCGTAGCGCTTTTACAGAAGATTTCTGTGCTTTTCCCGCCAGACGACGCTCTTTCGATGCTCGCGTTGGACGGGTAGCCCGACGGCTTTTTTGCACCACCGTCAGTTCCCTGATTAACGCCACCAGACGGGCGATCGCCGCTTCGCGATTCATTTCCTGGCTACGGTACTCCTGGGCCTTGATGATCACGACGCCCTCAGACGTTACGAGATGATGCGTCGCTGCCAGCAGCTTCTCTTTATAAAACTCGGGCAAGCTGGACGCACGAATATCGAAACGCAAATGGATCGCCGTAGAAGCCTTATTCACATGCTGCCCACCCGCTCCTTGCGCGCGAATCGCCGTAATCTCCAGTTCTTCATCAGGAATAGTGACCTCATGGGATATCTCAATCATGCGTGCTGTTGCCAGGTCGTCAGCTGGATTTCCAGGTTGTTTTGAGTATCACTCAGCCAGATAGTTCCTTCCTGAAGAGTGGCCTGCAGCGACATTGTCCGTCCTGCCAGCCCACTGAGCATCGCCAGTTGCTCATCATCCAGATACCAGATACTCAGATTTTTAAATACAGCGAGTTTTGTCTGATTCTGCTGCCACCAGATTTGGGCCGCGCGAGTGTTATAGGTGAACAGCGCCACCTCTTTCGACTGGGAGCAGGCTTTCTTTATGCGTCGTTCGTCCGGCAATCCGAGCTCAATCCACAAGTCGATACCCAGATGATCATTGCGCAGCCACACTTCGGGCTCGTCATCCGCACAGAGCCCACGGGTGAACTGCAGCCGTTCATCGGCGAATTTAATCCATGCCAGCAGGCGCAGCATCATACGCTCCTGCGTCTCGGAGGGATGACGGGCAAGCGTCAATGTGGCATCGAGAAACTGATTCCGGTCTAAATCTGCCACATTCACAGTAGCTTTATAAATGGTTGCTTTAAGCGCCATACCGCCTCCTTTGCATAACAGCGGCTATTGTAGCGAATAAAGGTATAACGTGCTGTTATCTCTTATCCTGCGGTTATTTCATCACTCTGATAATGACCAGCCGGGTATGGTATAGTCACCTTGCTAAACAGAGTTAATCTTCGTAGGCTTAATGGTATCTCACAGTAAAGCCAGGGTGCTGACAGGAGGACGTGTGGGAAATTATTGTGAGTTAATACGCCAGCGGTATGCGGAAATTGCCAGCGGAGACTTAGGGTATATCCCGGATGCGCTGGGGTGCGTATTGAAAGTTTTGAATGAAGTGGCCTCGGACGATGCCGTTTCAGAGTCGGTCAGGGAAAAGGCGGCGTATGCTGCCGCGAACTTACTGGTGAGCGATTATGTCAATGAATGATACCTATCAACCCATCAATTGCGATGACTATGACAACCTGGAACTCGCCTGTCAGCATCATCTCCTACTGACGCTCGAGCTCAAAGATGGCGAAACGTTGCAGGCAAAAGCCAGCGATTTAGTCTCTCGCAAAAATGTGGAATATTTGGTTGTTGAAATTGCAGGAGCAACGCGCGAACTGCGTCTCGACAAAATTGCCAGCTTTAGTCATCCGGAAATCGGCACCGTCGTGGTGAGCGAATCCTGACAGCACTTTTCGGGCAGCGCTGACTGCCCGTTATTTCTGCCACGTTAGCCGCATTCCGGGTTGCCCATTTTCTGCTTTGCCCTCCTGCGTAATAAACACGCCCGCTGCAGCAATCAGTGACTCACCGTAAAAGAGCAGTGGCGTTGTATCCCGACGCCATGGCGCAACCCCCAGCTCCTGCCAGATCTTTTTAAGCTTACGACCACCGTTACGCCCCTGGATGTGCAAGGTCCCCGTCGCCTGAAAACGTACCGATACCACTTCGTCAGCCTTCGGTGGCCGCAGTTCATCGCCAGGCATAAGCCGCAGAACGCCAAGCCCGTCAGGTAATGTCAGCGGTAAAAGAGGATTAGCCCAAAGCAGAACATTCTCACGCTGGCTCGGATATGCCTTAACCCACCACAAATAGCCCTGATAGCGGCGGATTTCATGATCGCCAACACACAGGCATGGCGCGGCATCTTCTCTGGCTAATGCCACCTCTTGCCAGACTCGTCGCAGCGTCTCCCGGGATGGCATCGGCGCCTGCTGCGCAGAAAGCCAACGACGCAAAATAGCGGCCCGTCGTACCGTGCTTAAGGTTTCCAGCGCCGCAATCGACAGCCCACCGTCACGGTGAGTCGCCGTCGCAAGCTCTTCTACCAGCAGTTCATCAAGCAATTGCTCCTGCTCGCCGCATAAGGCCGCACTCCGGGCAACCGCATCAGCGAAATGCGGCCAGCGGGCATTCAAGACAGGCAGAACGCGCAAACGCAGGAAGTTGCGGTCATATGCATCATCGGCGTTACTTTCATCTTCAATCCACAATAAGCCATGATTCTGCGCCCAGCGAAGCAGGGACTCGCGTGTTTCATTCAACAATGGTCTGAGGAGCAAGGTATCGGCAAAAGGCAGCGTTTCCGGCATACCCGCAAGCCCGGCCGGACCACTCCCCCGCTTAAGCGCCAGTAAAAACGTCTCGCACTGGTCGTCAAGATGCTGGGCGGTGAGCAGCAACTCCCCGGGAACTAACGCCTGAGTAAAGGCGGCATAGCGCGCTTTTCTCGCCTGTGCTTCAATCCCATTGCCTTCCGCCACCAGTTGTACCCGATGAACAACAAGCGGCACCTGCCAGCCATCGCATACCTGCTGACAGTGGGCTGCCCAGGCATCTGCATTGGGACTTAATCCGTGGTGAATATGAATCGCGCGCAGGGAAATATCCGGCTGCTGATGACGCCACTGTACCAGACGGTGCAGCAGTACCGTCGAATCGAGCCCACCGCTGAATGCCACTAAAAACTGGCGTCGGTTAGCAGGTACCTGGGAAAGTAATGGCAGGGTCATGGTAGTAACCAAAACGGAAATCATGCCCGGCACGTTACCGGGCATTCCTGTGACTGGCAAGGCTTACTGCTGATAGAGTTCCAGCGGCAGGTTGTCGGGATCTTTAAAAAAGGTAAAACGCTTACCGGTGTAGGGATCCACACGTATCGCTTCGCAGGAGACATTATGCGCCTGCAGGTGAGCAACCGCTTGATCGATATCCGCCACGCTGAAGGCCAGATGACGCAATCCGCAGGCTTCCGGCCCACTCGGACGTGCTGGCGGAAAAGGAAACGAAAATAACTCAATGACATACTGCCCATTCAACGCCAGATCCCCTTTCCAGGAGTCGCGTTCTTCCCGATAAACTTCGCTTTGAAGCGTAAAACCCAGGATATCGCAATAAAACGCTTTGCTCTTTACATAATCCGTGGCGATGATGGCGATGTGATGTACCTGTTTTAAACCCAGCATAGTGTCTCCTTTTGTCTTTTCGCACGTTACCGTTGTGGCAGGTAACCCGCAAGAGGCTACGGTCTTTTTAAGACACGTACCCAATAGACGCCATCTTCTCCCCTCTTCGCGCCATGGATATCCGTCTCAAACCCCGGATAGTGCCGCCCTATTGCACAGAGCATTAACAGGAAATCCAAAACCGAGCGGCTCGCTTCGGTGATCATCTCTCCTGGCATCAGTAACGGCACTCCCGGCGGGTAAGGTAAGATCATATTGGCGGAGATACGTCCCGTAAGCCTTTCGAGTTCGATGGTTTCTACCTCACCACGGATTTGCTGTTGCCATGCCTGATGCGGCGTCAGCTTCATTTCCGGTAACACATCAAACGCCCGCAGCATCAGCTGTGGCAGATCGTGCTGACGAATCAATTTATGGATGCCCTGCGCAAGATCCTGGATCCGCATGTTGCGGTAGAAATCAGGATCTTCGGCATACAGATCCGGCAGCATATTCTTCACGCGTAAATTGAGATCGTAGGCTCGCTTGAACTCCATTAATCCACGCAGTAAGCCCATGGCGCGGGTTTTGTCGATCCCGATACTGAACAGGAACAACAGATTGTAAGGACCCGTTTTTTCAACTACCACGCCGCGCTCATCAAGAAACTTCGCCACCAGCGCCGCCGGGATGCCCTCTTCACTCATATTGCCTTGTTCATCCATACCAGGCGTCAGAATCGTCACCTTGACCGGATCGAGGAACATATGATCTTCATCGGCATCGCGAAAACCGTGCCAGCTTTCCCCCGGCGCGACCGGCCAGCAGTCCGCCTCATCGATCTCCTCCGGCTGCCAGATATCAAAAAACCAGCCATCGGCTTCATCTTTTAACCGCTGAACCTCTTTACGAAAATGCAAAGCGCGTTCAACCGAACGGTTAATCAGTCGCTTACCCGGGTTACCGCGCAACATGGCCGCAGCGGTCTCAATGGAGGCTACCAGCGGATAGCTCGGCGATGTGGACGTGTGCATCATAAACGCTTCATTAAAAGTGTCTTCGTCATATTCACCCTTAACATGAATAAGCGAGGCCTGCGAAAACGCCGCCAGCATTTTGTGCGTCGATTGCGTTTCAAATATCACTTTGCCAGGTACCCGCTCACCACTCATGCCGCTCTTTCCGGCATAAATCGGGTGAAAGTTGGTGTACGGCACCCAGGCGGAATCGAAATGAATAGAAGGCACGTCCAGCGTTTTTTTAATCCAGTCGGTGTTGTACAACAGCCCATCGTAAGTGGAGTTGGTGATTACCGCATGGACCGGCCAGGCTGCACCAGCGGTTGCAGCAATTTTTTGCTCAATGCTGGCATGGGTAAATTCCCGGCGCGGAATGCCGCCCAGAATCCCCAGCGCATTACGTCCCGGTTTCAACCACAGCGGCGTAACGTCATTCATCATCAGCAGATGAGCCAGTGACTTGTGGCAATTGCGATCAATAAGCAGCGTACTGCCTACCGGCGCGGCATACATGCCAACAATTTTATTGGAGGTGGAGGTCCCGTTAGTGACCATATAGCTTTGCTCAGCGCCAAAGGTGCGGGCGATATACTCCTCGGCTTCCAGATGTGGCCCGCTATGGTCCAGAAGCGAACCCAGCTCCGTGACAGAGATAGAAACATCTGCTTTCAGCGTATTACCGCCGAAGAAATCATAAAACAGGCAGCCGACCGGGCTTTTCAGGTAAGCCGTACCTGCCATATGACCTGGCGTGCAGAAGGTATATTTCCCTTCTTTCACATAAGTAAACAGCGCTTTGGTAAAGGGCGGCGTGATGTTATCGAGATACTCTTTCGTGTACTGCCCAATGCGTGTCGCAATGTCATCGGCCATTCCCAGGGCATATTCAAAAAACCACAGCGCCATGCGCATATCTTGTGCGCTGACGTCCAGCGTCGAATGGGTGTTAATAAAGGCATAAAGGGGAAGGTATTCGTTGAGCTGGTTGATATCGCTGCATAAATCGAGCGTGTACTCGTCCCAGTCGAAAATGACACCGCAGATGCGCGGGTTGTGTTCGATGAATTTCAGCAGGTCGCTGCTATTTTGAGGCCAGATTATCTGAAATCCTCGCGCCTGGAGCGCCTGCTCAAGCTCCTTGATCGGCTCATCTTTATAAAAGACGCCGTGCGGCCCCATGATGGCAATAATATTCACGGTTACCTCCTGAAAAAAACCTAAGTTAATCATAGCTGATGTAAACAGAGGGTATAAAAAAAGCCACAACACTGTGTGGCTTTTCAGAATGATCTTTCAACGCTTATCAGGCGTAACCGTAGCTCATCAGACGCTGGTAACGGCGATTACGCAGATCATCTTTGCTCAGTACGTCCAGATCCGCCAGATCTGCAATCAACTGCGCTTTCAGAGAAGCAGCGGTTGCTTCCGGGTTACGGTGTGCACCACCTAACGGCTCCGGAATGATCGAGTCGATCAGTTTCAGCTCTTTCAGACGCGGTGCAATGATACCCATTGCGTCAGCAGCTAATGGTGCTTTGTCTGCGCTTTTCCACAGAATGGACGCACAGCCCTCCGGGGAGATAACGGAATAGGTGCTGTATTGCAGCATATTCACTTTGTCACCCACGCCAATAGCCAGTGCACCGCCAGAGCCGCCTTCACCGATAACGGTACAAATGACCGGTACGCTCAGGCGGGACATTTCACGCAGGTTACGCGCGATCGCCTCAGACTGACCACGTTCTTCCGCACCCACACCAGGATATGCGCCTGGGGTGTCGATAAAGGTGATGATCGGCATATTGAAACGTTCAGCCATTTCCATCAGGCGCAGCGCTTTACGATACCCTTCCGGTGCCGGCATACCAAAATTACGGCGAATTTTTTCTTTGGTTTCACGTCCTTTCTGGTGGCCGATAATCATCACCGGGCGACCATCGAGGCGAGCGATACCACCAACGATGGCTTTATCGTCCGCATAAGCGCGGTCGCCAGCCAGCTCGTCGAATTCATCAAATGCGAGGCGGACATAATCCAGGGTGTATGGACGCAGCGGATGGCGTGCCAGCTGGGCGACTTGCCATGCACCAAGATCGGCAAAGATTTTGCGCGTCAACTCTACGCTTTTTTCACGCAGACGATGCACTTCTTCATCGATGTTAATATCCAGTTTTTCATCCTGACGGCTTACTGACGTCAGAGAATCGATTTTCGCTTCCAGCTCGGCAATCGGCTGTTCGAAATCAAGGAAATTCAGACTCATAGTATTCCTGTATTAGTCAAACTCCAGTTCCACCTGCTCCGAACCAATGAGGCCACGGAGATCGTTTAATAAACGATCACTCGGAGAGACACGCCACGTTGCGCCGAAACGTAATCGTGCACGTGCATCCGCCCTCTGATAGTAGAGATGTACTGGAATGGTCCCCGAGCGGTGGGGTTCCAGAGACTGACGGAGTCGGTTCAAAAGCTGGTCATCAATTTGCCTGTCCGTCAGCGAGATAGCAAGCCCGCGCGCATATTTTTCACGAGCTTCGTCAATGTCCATCACTTCGCGGGCGGTCATTTTAAGCCCCCCGCTAAAGTCATCAAAGCTGACCTGTCCGCTGACGATCAGTATGCGGTCTTTTTCCAGCAGTTGCTGATATTTATCCAGGGCGTCCGTGAACAACATGACTTCCAGGCGCCCGGAACGGTCATCCAGGGTACAGATGCCAATACGATTACCGCGCTTGGTGACCATAACCCGCGCAGCAATCACCAGCCCCGCCGCCGTGGTGACTTTGCCACGTTCGGTCGGGTGCATGTCTTTTAGCCGGTAACCACCGACGTAACGATCGATCTCTTTTAAATACTGGGTGATCGGATGCCCGGTCAGATACAGCCCCAGGGTTTCACGTTCACCGTCCAGCACCACCTGCTCTGGCCACGGCTGGCAGCTGGCGTAGGACTGTTCCACCTGCTCTGGTTCTTCTGCCAGGACACCGAACATATCCGCCTGACCGATCGCTTCCGCTTTCGCGTGCTGATCGGCGGCTTTCAGCGCGTCGCCCAACGAGTTCATCAGTGCAGCACGGTGCGGCCCCAGCCTGTCAAACGCCCCGGACATTATCAGTTTTTCCAGCACCCGGCGATTGAGTTTTTTGGTATCGGTACGGGCGCAAAGATCAAACAGTTCCCGGAAATAGCCGCCGTTATTACGGGCCTCAAGGATCGCTTCAATCGGGCCTTCACCCACGCCCTTGATCGCACCAATACCGTAAACAATTTCACCGTCGTCATTCACGTGGAAATGGTACAGGCCAGAGTTGATATCCGGCGGCAGGATCTTGAGTCCCATACGCCAGCATTCGTCCACCAGACCTACCACCTTCTCGGTGTTGTCCATATCGGCAGTCATTACCGCCGCCATAAACTCTGCCGGATAGTGTGCTTTTAGCCACAGCGTCTGGTATGAGACTAAAGCATAGGCAGCAGAGTGCGATTTGTTAAATCCGTACCCGGCGAATTTCTCCACCAGGTCGAAGATTTTCATCGCCAGTTCACCGTCAATGCCGTTCTTTTTCGCCCCGTCTTCAAAGATGGAACGCTGCTTGGCCATCTCCTCAGGCTTTTTCTTACCCATCGCACGACGCAGCATATCCGCGCCACCGAGGGTGTAGCCAGAGAGCACCTGGGCTATCTGCATCACCTGTTCCTGATACAGGATGATGCCGTAGGTCGGCTCCAGTACCGGTTTCAGGCTCTCATGCTGCCATTGAACATCCGGGTAGGAGATCTCTTCGCGCCCGTGCTTACGGTCGATAAAGTTATCCACCATCCCCGACTGCAATGGGCCCGGACGGAACAGGGCCACGAGCGCAATCATATCTTCGAAGCAGTCAGGCTGCAGACGCTTAATCAGGTCTTTCATGCCGCGGGATTCAAGCTGGAAGACCGCGGTGGTCTCCGAGCGTTGCAGCATGTCGAAGCTTTTCTTGTCATCAAGCGGGATAGCGGCGATATCCAGCGGCGGCTCGCCGTTTTTCTCTCGACGGGCGTTGATCATCTCCAGCGCCCAGTTGATGATGGTGAGCGTACGCAACCCCAGGAAGTCGAACTTCACGAGACCTGCATATTCCACATCGTTCTTATCAAACTGGGTGACCGGATGTTGCCCTGCTTCATCACAATAGAGCGGCGCAAAATCGGTAATTTTGGTCGGCGCAATAACCACGCCGCCGGCATGTTTACCTGCGTTACGAGTGACACCTTCCAGTTTACGCGCCATGTCGATCAGCGCTTTAACTTCTTCGTCGGCTTCGTAAATTTCCGGCAGTTGCGGTTCCGCTTCAAACGCTTTCGCCAGCGTCATCCCCGGATCGGGCGGAACCAGCTTGGAGATACGATCCACAAAACCGTACGGATGCCCCAGCACGCGGCCTACGTCGCGAATAACCGCTTTTGCCGCCATCGTACCGAAGGTGATGATCTGCGATACCGCATCACGCCCGTACATATCCGCCACGTGGTCGATAACCTGATCGCGTTTTTCCATACAGAAATCGACGTCAAAGTCGGGCATGGAAACACGTTCCGGGTTAAGGAAACGTTCGAACAGCAGGTCAAATTCCAGCGGGTCGAGGTCGGTAATTTTCAACGCATAGGCCACCAGCGATCCCGCACCGGAACCACGACCGGGCCCTACCGGCACACCGTTGTCTTTCGACCACTGGATAAACTCCATTACGATGAGGAAGTAGCCTGGAAAGCCCATCTGGTTGATAACCTGGAGTTCAATATCCAGACGCTCGTCATACTCAGGGCGTTTCTCTTTACGGACCGTTTCATCCGGAAAAAGGAATGCCAGACGCTCTTCCAGTCCCTCTTTCGACTTCGCAACAAGAAAATCTTCGGTGGTCATGTCCCCGGTCGGGAACTGAGGCAGAAAATACTCGCCCAGACGCACCGTGACGTTACAACGCTTGGCAATTTCTACCGTGTTTTCCAGCGCTTCCGGGATGTCGGAAAATAACTCACACATCTCGTCTTCACTGCGCATATATTGCTGGGCAGAGTAGTTACGCGGACGCTTAGGATCATCAAGGGTAAAGCCGTCGTGAATAGCAACGCGGATTTCATGAGCGTCAAAGTCGCCCGCATCGAGAAAACGCACATCGTTGGTTGCCACAACAGGCAGACCGCGTTCTTCGGCGAGCTGCACCGCCGCATGCAAATAGCTCTCTTCGTCCGCACGACCGGTACGAATCAGTTCGAGATAATAGTTGTTGGGGAAATGCTCTTCGTAAAACGCCACACACTGATCGACCAGAGCGCTATTACCGCGCATCAGGCTTTTACCAACATCCCCCATCCGGGCACCAGACAACAGAATTAGCCCTTCTTTCAGCTCAACCAGCCAGTCGCGGTCAATCCACGGACCGGCCGCCCCGTATCCACGTTGATAGGCACGGGAAATCAGCAGCGTCAGGTTTTGATAGCCGACATTGTTTGTTGCCAGTACAGTGAGCTGCGTCAGTTCGTCTGGGATCAGTTCGCTCTGAACATGAAAATCAGCCCCCACAATCGGCTTTAACCCGGCGCCATGGGCTGTTCCGTAAAACTTCACCAGGCCACACAGGTTGGTAAAATCGGTAATCGCCAGCGCAGGCATGCCGAGTGCGGCTGCCTTTTTCACCAGCGGCCCGGTTTTTGCCAGCCCGTCTATCATGGAGTAGTCGCTATGCACCCGCAGGTGTACGAAACGTGGTTCAGCCATTTTCAGATCTCTTCACGTCACAGAATCAGGACACAAGGCCCAGCACGCGTTTGACGGGCGCAAAACTGCGCCGATGATGTTCCGTTGCGCCATGCTCAGCCAGTTTTTCCAGATGGAAAGCAGTCGGGTAGCCTTTATGCTGCGCGAAACCGTATTGGGGAAAAGTCAGATCGAGCGAGGCCATTTCTGCGTCGCGGGTGACCTTGGCCAGAATGGAGGCGGCGCTGATTTCAGGCACCCGACTATCGCCTTTTACAACCGCCAGCGAAGGCATAGGCAGTTTGGGGCAACGGTTACCGTCGATGAGAACATACTCCGGAATGATCCCCAAACCAGCAACCGCACGCTGCATTGCGAGCATCGTGGCATGCAGAATATTTAACTCGTCGATTTCATGAGGCTCTGCGCGACCCAGATTCCAGGCCAGCGCCTTCTCTTTGATCTCGTCATACAGTGCCAGACGGCGTTTCTCAGATAATTTTTTTGAGTCATTAAGACCGATAATGGGACGTGCAGGATCGAGGATGACAGCGGCTGTCACCACTGCGCCAACCAACGGACCGCGTCCGACTTCATCCACACCGGCAACCAGGTGCGTATGGGGGTAAACAAATTCCATCATTGTGCCAACTCCAGTACGGCGTCTGCGGCCTGCTCATCGGCATTACAGCGGATCTGCAAATGCAGCTCCCGGAAAATATCGTGCATCGCATGGCTGGTTTTACCGTTTGCCAGCAGAGGAAGTAACGCATCAGCCAGCGCCTGAGGCTGACATTCATCCTGCAGCAACTCTTTAACAAGCTCACGTCCCGCCAGTAAATTGGGCAGCGAAACGTAATCGGTTTTGACCAGACGTTTTGCCAGCCAGAAGGTAAACGGCTTCATTCGATACCCCACTACCATCGGGCATTTCGCCAGCATACACTCCAGCGCAGCGGTACCTGACGCCAGTAATGCAGCATCACTGGCAATCATCGCTTCCCGCGCCAGACCATCCAGCATATGCACCTGTAGCTCAGGGGCAACATCCGCTTTGATGCGTTCGAATTGTTCGCGCCGCTTTGCATTCACCAGCGGCACAACGACTTCAAGGTCTGGATAATGGTTGCGTAATAGTTGCGCCGTACGCAAAAAGTCGGCGCTCAGCATCTCAACCTCAGCGCCACGGCTACCCGGAAGTAACGCAAGGCAGTGCGCGTCATGAGGAATGCCTAATGTGTCCCGCGCCGCATTTTTATCCGGCTCCAGCGGCATTGCATCCGCCATGGTATGACCGATAAAACGGCAGGGAACATTGAATCTATCGTAAAACGCTTTTTCGAAAGGCAGAAATGCGAGCACCAGATCGGTGGCTCTGCCTATTTTGAAAACGCGTTTTTGACGCCAGGCCCATACCGAAGGGCTGACATAATGAATGGTCTTGATGCCCTTCTTTTTCAGGTTCCCCTCAAGGGTAATATTGAAATCGGGTGCGTCAATGCCGACAAAAACATCAGGTTTAAGCTCACTAAAGCGGCGTGTGAGGTCAGCACGAATATGCAGCAAACGTCGCAGGCGGCCAAGCACCTCGACAATACCCATCACGGCCAGCTCTTCCATTTCGTACCAGGCCTCGCAGCCTTCGGCCTGCATACGCGGCCCGGCAACACCGACGAAACGCGCATTGGGCATACGCGCTCTCAGTGCGCGGATGAGACCGGCACCAAGAATATCGCCGGAGGTTTCTCCGGCGACGAGGGCAATCGTTAACGGACGACGTTCGACCATTACCGAATTAAACCACGCGTGGAACGTTCAAAAAACTCGATGAACGTTTTCACTTCCGGATGCTGTTCTGCCAGCTCGGCAATTTCAGGTTTCGCTTCGTCCAGCGTCTTGCCGCTGCGGTACAGCAATTTGTACGCGTTACGGATCGCGGTGATTGCTTCACGGCTAAAGCCCCGACGCTTAAGACCTTCAATATTCACGCCAAACGGAGTGGCATGGTTACCCTGAGCAATCACGAACGGCGGAACGTCCTGTGCAACGCCAGAACAGCCGCCAACCATAACGTGCGCACCGATAATGCAGAACTGGTGCACCGCGGTCATACCGCCAATGATCGCGAAATCATCAACGGAAACATGGCCTCCCAGTGTGGCGTTATTCGCCAGAATGCAGCGGCTGCCAACGATGCAATCATGCGCAACGTGCGCATTGACCATCAGCAGATTATCGCTGCCCACCTTCGTCAACCCACCGCCCTGTACTGTGCCACGGTGAATGGTGACGCTTTCGCGGATGCGGTTGCGATCGCCAATTTCCACGCGGGTCGGTTCACCAGCATATTTCAGATCCTGGTTAACCTCGCCAATGGAGGTGAACTGATAAATCTCATTATCGCGACCAATTTTGGTATGGCCATTAATAACAACATGAGACTTCAGTACAGTGCCTTCGCCGATTTCGACATTAGCACCAACAATACAAAACGGACCAATGTGAACATTGGCACCAATAACGGCACCGTCTTCAACAATGGCAGAAGGATGAATAAAGGCGGTTTTATCAATCACGTATCAGGCCTCCCGGCTACGTGCACACATCATAGTAGCTTCACAAACAACTTTACCGTCTACCAGCGCGACACCCTTGAAGCGAGTCACACCACGGCGCGTTTTTTCGAAGGTTACTTCCATGATCATTTGATCGCCTGGCACAACCGGGCGCTTAAAGCGCGCTTCATCGATACCTGCGAAGTAGTAGAGCTCACCAGGTTCCAGTTTACCGACGCTTTTAAACGCCAGAATACCGGTTGCCTGCGCCATCGCTTCCAGAATCAACACGCCAGGCAAAATCGGTTTACCAGGGAAATGCCCCTGAAAAAACGGCTCATTAACCGAAACATTTTTTACTGCGCGCAGAAAACGACCTTCTTCAAAGTCCAGCACACGGTCTACCAGCAAAAACGGGTAACGGTGCGGCAGAAGCTCCAGAATCTCTTCAATGTGCAGAGTATGAGTGTCAGTAGTCAAAATACTCTTCCTGTCTAAATATACTAAATGGCCATAATAACACGGCCCGCGGCAATCGTGAGAATGCCGACAGGCCGGGAAGTTTAAACGTAGCGAGCGAGCTATTAGTCTTCTTTATTGACCTTGCGCTCAATAGCTTTGAGGCGCTTGCTCATGTCATCAATGTTCATCACCAGGGCTGCGGTTTTACGCCACACCTTGTTCGGCTGTAGCGGGATGCCGGAAGAATAAATTCCTGGCTCGGTGATAGGACGCATCACCATCCCCATTCCCGTCACGGTGACTTTATCGCAGATTTCCATATGCCCGTTGATAACGCTGGCACCGCCAATCATGCAATAACGGCCAATTTTCAAACTACCCGCCATGATGACGCCACCAGCAACCGCGGTATTGTCGCCAATCACGACGTTATGTGCAATCTGGCACTGGTTATCAATGATGACACCATTGCCAATGCGGGTATCATCCAGCGCACCGCGATCGATGGTGGTACATGCACCAATTTCAACACGATCGCCGATAATTACACGACCAAGTTGCGGGATCTTAACCCAGTTACCGCGATCATTGGCATAACCAAAACCGTCAGAACCGATTACTGTGCCTGATTGAATCAGGCAATTCTCACCGATCTCGATCTCGTGGTAAATGGTCACATTCGCCCATAAACGGGAGCCCGCGCCAATTTTCGTATTTTTCCCAACGAAGCAGCCCGGGCCGATGACGACATTATCGCCAAGCATCACACCGGATTCGATGACCGCGTTTGCGCCAATCGCCACGTTGTTCCCCAGCGTCGCATCGGGATCGATCACTGCCCCAGGGGCAATGTTCTGTGCCGGCTGCGGCGTGGTATCTAGAATTTGGGCCATGCGTGCATATGTCAGGTAGGGGTTTTTTACTACCAGTGCAGCGCTTGTGGCAAAAGGAAGATCGTCTTGCGTCATTACGACAGCAGACGCCTGACAGGCGGCTAAGCTTTCACGGTATTTTGGATTAACCATGAAGGTGATTTGCCCTGCTTTAGCGGATTGCATGGACGCAACGCCGGTGATGACGATATCGCCATCACCGTGTAACTCTGCATCCAACTGTTGAGCTAAATCAGACAGTCGAATTGAAGGCATTACTTATTTAACCTGTTTCAGTACATCAGCAGTGATGTCTTTAACGTCATTGCTGTTGTAGATAGCGGCGTTGGAAGGAATAACCAGATCAACACCCTGGTCGGAAGCAACTTTCTTCACAGCAGCCTGGATTTTGGTCATCAGCTTGCCACGTTCTTCGTTAGAGCGACGAGCCTGATCCTGTTCAAAAGCCTGACCTTTCTGGGCCAGATCCTGACGCTGAGCCTGGATATCTTTTTCCAGCTTAGTACGATCAGCCGCCTTCATTGTGGAACCGTCACGCTGATAACGCTGCATTTTGGTCTGCAGATCAGATTCCATACGCTGCAGTTCGCTGGCACGGCCACTGAATTCGTTTTTCATTGTCTGAGAAACGCCAGAAGTCTGCGCAACCTGTTGGAACAGGCTGTTCATATCCACGACCGCAATTTTATCGGCCGCCTGAGCAGACGTTGCCATTGCCAAACCTACACCTGCAGCTAATAACCACTTTTTCACAATTAACTCCTCACCATCCCGTTTGTACCCGCAGGTACCGTTCTTTGCGTTGGTGGACAGTACGAAGCGCACTGCCTCACCATCACGACACTACTTATGCATTCCTTCGCAGCGGCAAGTTACCAGGTTTTACCAATGTTAAACTGGAACTGTTCTGCCTTGTCTCCATCGTATTTCTTAAACGGCTGGGCGTAGGAGAAAACCAACGGCCCCAATGGGGACATCCATTGTAAGGCGATACCCGCGGACATACGGATATTGCTCGGGTCACTGTAATCCGGTACGCCTAATGCCTTCATATCAGCAGTATTTTGCCAGTTGGTATCCCAAACTGTACCTGCATCCCAGAAGAACGATGTACGCACAGAATTCGCATACTTCTCGCTGATAAACGGCGTCGGCGTAATGAACTCTACGCTTGCCACGCCCATTGCGTTACCGCCCACGGCGTCACTGGAGCTACAGTATTTCTTCGTCGTCGAGTCACAGTTATCCAGCCCCTTCGCTCCATAGTAAACAGCTTTCGGACCAATGTTATTGGACTGGAAACCACGAACACTACTGGAACCACCGGCATAGAAGTTCTCATAGAACGGCAGTTCTTTACCACTCAGGCCGTCACCGTAACCCCAACGCGTACGTCCCAGCACAACCCATTTATGATCGTCATCGATCGGGAAGTAAGACGCCGTATCAACCGTAACTTTGTAGAACTCGTTATCGGACCCTGGAATCGTCACTTTACCATTCAGGTTGACACGTGAGCCCTTGGTCGGGAAGTAACCACGGTCAAGGTTGTTGTATGTCCAACCATAGTTGAAGGTGAAGTCGTTTGCCGTGAAGCCATTATTATCATCGGTTTTACTGGCGCTTTGACCGATAGAGTCCAGATAACGCCACATCGCCACCTGCGGTTCCATCTTCGACAGATCGTTATGGACATAGCCCAAACCCATACGCAGGGTATTGTATTCATTAACCGGGAAGCCTAACGTGCCATCCAGACCATAGCTTTTGTTGGTGTAGGAGGACAGATCGGCGTTGTCTGCTTTAAAGTCATTGTAGAAGATACGCCCGCCGAGACTCACACCATCCACCGTAAAGTACGGGTTGGTAACTGAGAATTCGGAATAGGTCTGGTAGTCGTTTTTCGTACCGTTGATACCGACAGAGTAGCCGGTACCCAGCCAGTTATCCTGCTGAACACCGACCTGGAAGCTAACACCGCTTTCTGTACCGTAGCCAACACCGAAGTTGAAGCTACCGGTGTTACGCTCTTTAACTTTATACACGACGTCAACCTGATCCGGGCTGCCCGGCACACGCTGCGTATCGGTATCTACCGTTTCGAAGTAACCCAGACGGTTGAGACGCTCTTTACCCTGGTCTACGAGGTCGCTGCCCAGCCATGCGCCTTCCATCTGACGCATTTCACGGCGCAGAACGGCATCTTTCGACGTATCGTTACCTTCGAAACGAATTTTACGCACATAGTAGCGGTTACCCGCATCGACATTCACATGCAGCTTAACGGTTTTATCTGTATCGTTAATTTCCGGCTGCGACTGAACGCGAGGGTAGGCATAGCCATAGCGACCAAGAAGCTTTTTAATATCATCTTCCATTTTGGTCACTTTGGTGCCGTTATACAGTTCACCCGGCTGGATTTTGGTCATGCTTTCAATCTCTGCGGAGTGACCCGCCAGATTTCCGTTGACTTCAACACCCGAGAGTTTGTACTGATCCCCTTCGGTCACGTTGACGGTGATATAGATGCCTTTTTTATCCGGCGTCAGACTCACCTGCGTGGAATCAATATTAAAACGCGCATAACCGCGGTCCAGATAGTAACTGCGCAATGTTTCAAGATCGCCCGCCAGCTTCTGTTTCTGGTATTTGCGATCGCCCACAACGTTCCACCATGGCACTTCATCGCGCAACTGGAAGGTGGAGATCAGTTCTTCGGTCGAGAACGCATGGTTCCCGACGATGTTGATCTGTTGGATCTGCGCTGATACGCCTTCCTGGAAGACCAGCTTAAGGTCAACACGGTTACGTGGCAGAGGGGTAACAACTGCTTTCACGCTGGCACTGTATTTACCAACGCTGTAGTAGAAATCTTCCAGTCCTTTTTCAATATCAGACAGTGTAGTGCGATCCAGAGATTCGCCTACACGCACGCCTGAAGCTTCAAGGTTCTGCTTCAGCATGTCATCTTTCACCGATTTGTTGCCGGAGAAAGTGATACTGGCGATTGTCGGACGTTCTTTCACCTGAACGAGAAGGGTATCACCGTCGCGGAGTACGCGGACATCCTCGAAGTTACCAGTGGCAAACAGGGCGCGGATGGTGTTACTGATGTCTTCATCATTCACCGTGTCGCCTGGGCGCACCGGCATACTGAGGAGGGCCGCACCAACGGCGACACGCTGCAGGCCTTCGAAATGAATATCCTTCACTACGAACCCGTCAGCACCGTATACGGTGGCGCTGCTAAACAGCAGCGACGCTATGAGCAACTTTTTCATCGCCATCGTTATTATGCGTTCTTCCTAACAAACTCTCTTACAACCGAGAGAAATCATTGAAAAGTGCAAGCCCCATTAACAACACCAGCAAAATCGAGCCAATGCGATAACTAAAGTCTTGAACCCGCTCGGATACCGGTCCGCCTTTTAGCTTCTCAATCGCTAAAAACAGCAGATGCCCTCCGTCAAGGACAGGTAATGGGAACAGGTTGATGATGCCTAAGTTCACGCTTATCAACGCGAGGAACATCAGGTAGTAAATCAACCCGAACTCCGCTGACATCCCAGCCCCCTGAGCGATCGAGATCGGCCCACTGAGGTTGTTCAGTTTTACGTCACCGGTTATCAATTTCCCCAACATACTGACCGTTAGCTTCATCAATTGCCACGTTTTGTCCGTAGCTTCAGCGATAGCGCTAAATGGTCCGTACTGGCGTACTGTCTTATACTCATCTGGCAGCGGGATAATTTTCGGCACTACGCCAGCAAAACCCTCCGCCTTGTTACCGGGTTTCTCATCCGGAATTAGCGTTAAAGACAAGGGACTCCCATGCCTTTCAATGTCCAGAGCTAACGGTGTGCCCGGATTATCGCGCACCAGGGTGACAAACGTCATCCACTGCGTTAACTGCTGACCATCGACTTTAACGATCCTGTCGCCAGCTTGCAAACCTGCTTTGCTTGCAGCCGAGCCTAATTGTACCTCAGCTAATACCGGTTCAACCTGCGCACCGCGAGGACGAATCCCTAATGACGCTACCGGGTCGTCTTTGTCAGGTGCAAAATTCCACTGTTGTAAATCAAGAACTTTGTCCTGGCGGTTATTGCTCCCAAACGGTGCCACGCTGAGTGTGGTTTGCTTGTCACCAATTTTGGCTATCAATTGCAAACGCACAGCATCCCAATCAGGCGTTTCGATACCATCAATCGCTTTAAGTTCCGTACCTGGCGTAATTTGCGCATTTGCCGCAATGGAATTGGGCGCGATTTCACCAATAACCGGCCGAACACCCGGTACACCGATGATAAAAACCAGCCAGTAAGCCACGATAGCAAAGAGGAAATTAGCGATGGGTCCCGCAGCGATAACCGCAGCACGCTGGCCAACGGTTTTATTGTTGAAGGCGTAATGGCGCATTTCCGGCGTCACCGGTTCAACGCGCTCATCCAGCATTTTGACGTAACCACCAAGCGGAATGACGGCTATAACGAATTCCGTACCTTGCTTGTCCTTGCGACGCCAGAGCGCTTTACCGAAACCAATGGAAAAACGCTCTACTCTCACGCCGCAACGGCGAGCAACCCAGAAATGGCCAAATTCATGCACGGTGATAAGAACACCAAGCGCAACAATGAACGACGCCAAATCCCAGAGAAAGCTCAGCATAAAACCGTCCGTTAAATCGTCCTGAAAACCAGTAACAGCAGACAGGCAAATACAGGAACCGCCGCCGTCAGGCTGTCGATGCGGTCAAGTATACCACCGTGACCGGGGATTAAATGACCGCTGTCTTTGATACCGGCTTCACGCTTAAACATGCTTTCCGTCAGATCGCCCAACACCGAAGCCAACGCTGCGATTACAGAACAGAGTAATAATGTCGATGGCGAAACATCCAGATTTGCCCAGGCACCGTAGCCCCAGGAAATAATTCCCGCGGTAAACAAGCCGCCAATAAAGCCCTGCCAGGTTTTTCCCGGTGACACTTTCGGCGCCAGCTTATGTTTGCCAAATAGTTTGCCAAACATGTACGCACCGGAATCAGCGCCCCATACCAGGATCATGATATACAGCAACCATAGCGCCCCGCTGTAGTGATTATCAGAATAATGCCATGACCGCAGCGCCACCATACCCCAGAAAAAAGGAATAATTGTGAGAATGCCGAAAATCAACCGTATAGGTTTTGAATTACGCCAAATTGCTGCAGACGCAGGATAACCCAGCACCAGCACCAGTGCGATAATCCACCACACAAGCGAAGCCCAAAGCGAAACCTCAACCACTGGCTGATGAATATTCGGATGGTACTCCGGCAGCATGAACAACATCAACGCCAGCACCAGCCCGCATAATACCGCCAGCCAGACACGCTGTGCCCGTGACGTAAAACCGCTCAGTTGCCCCCATTCCCATGCAGCCAGCATGCAAACGGCAAGCGTAACAATCGCAAAACCCACGGGCGGCAATAAGAACAATGCAGCAATGACAATGGGTATTAATACAAACGCAGAAATCAGGCGATACTTCAGCAAAAGCTACCCCCATCAGGCTTTGTCGCCACCTGGCTCGGTGCCGCCGAAACGACGCTCTCGATTGGCAAAGGCATGCAGCGCACCTTCAAAGTCTTGTTCATCAAAATCGGGCCAAAGAACATCCGTAAAGTAAAGTTCGGCATAGGCAATTTGCCAAAGTAAAAAGTTACTTATGCGATGTTCCCCCCCCGTCCTAATCACTAAATCTACAGGTGCCAGTTCATGCATACAGATTTGCTGACTCAGCAAATCTTCATCAATCTGATCAGGACGTAACACCCCTTCCTGAACCTGAACGGCCAATTGCCGTACTCCCTGTACGATATCCCAGCGTCCGCCATAATTCGCCGCGATATTTAGCGTCAGCCCTGTATTCTGGGCAGTCAACGCTTCCGCTTTACGAATACGCTCTTGCAGACGCGCGTTGAAACGGCTGGTATCACCAATAATGCGCAAACGCACATTATGTCGGTGCAGGCTCTTCACTTCACTGTCCAGTGCCCACACAAATAACTCCATTAACGCACTGACTTCTTGCGCCGGACGATTCCAGTTCTCACTACTGAACGCGTAAAGCGTTAACGCACCAATCCCGCTGTTGGCAGCAAAAGAAACGGCACGGCGGACTGATTTCGCACCCGCTCTGTGTCCAAATGCCCGTATCTTTCCTTGTCTTTTCGCCCAGCGACCATTGCCGTCCATAATGATTGCTACATGGCGACAGCCATGTGCTGGCAAATTTTCGCTAATTGGTTGATTCGCAGACAACATAACGCGTTTTAGTCCCTGAAAAGGATTTAGCGGTACTCAGGAATACAAAAGCCTTTACGCAAAAAAGCCGTGTCAACCACGGCTTCCCCTCACAGCCCGACGTTAAACAGGCTGATGGATGGCGCAGACTATATCACCGAAGCCCAACGCTAACAAATAGCATGACTATTAGTGGCTGGATTATCACCAGCTTGCGAAGCGCGTCACTTGTTTTTGCGCTACATCACGTGCAAGCCGATCCACAGCCAATACATCATCAATACTTTGTGGTTCGCTTAATACCATCTGTTCCAGAACAGACAGATTCAGCGCAGCAATATCCGTAAAACGGATAGCGGAAGCCAGAAATGCCGACACCGTTACCTCATTCGCTGCATTCAGCGCCGTTGTCGCGGCCTGCCCCTGTGCAAACGCATCTATCGCCAGCTTCAGGCAAGGGTAACGGTCATAATCAGGTGCGGCAAAACTCAACGCACTCAGCTTACAAAAATCGAGGGCATTGGCACCAGAAGGCACACGTTCAGGCCAGGCCATAGTATGTGCAATCGGTGTACGCATATCCGGTTCACCAAGCTGCGCTAAAACACTACCGTCCTGATAACGCACCATGGAGTGGATCACCGATTGCGGGTGAATAAGCACTTCCATCTGGCGGGCGGAAGCGTTGAATAACCAGCGCGCTTCAATGTATTCCAGACCTTTATTCATCATGGTGGCGGAATCAACAGAGATCTTTCTCCCCATCGACCAGTTCGGAT
Organism: Phytobacter palmae; assembly: GCF_039409775.1. NCBI lineage: Bacteria > Pseudomonadati > Pseudomonadota > Gammaproteobacteria > Enterobacterales > Enterobacteriaceae > Phytobacter > Phytobacter palmae. The sequence continues at coordinate 28,361 of NZ_JBCIVJ010000013.1, forward strand.
GGCGACATGCCTGATCTGGCGTCATTGAGGCCAGATCTGACATGGGCGTTTCACGAAACGGGCCACCAGACCCGGTAAGCAGAATAGACGAAACGCCATTCTGCTCTAAATCAGCGTACCCCAGGTTTTGTTGGATTGTTTCCGGTAAACTCTGAAAAATAGCGTTATGTTCGCTATCCACCGGGAGGAGCTGCGCCCCACTCTCTTTCACCGCGTCCATAAAAAGACGTCCGCAGGTAACCAGCGACTCTTTATTGGCAAGCAACACTGTTTTACCCGCGCGAATAGCCGCAAGCGTAGGCACCAGGCCGGCAGCACCAACAATCGCCGCCATTACCTGGTCGACATCATCGAGCGACGCCATCTCACAGGCTGCCTGTTGACCACTCATGACCTGCGTCGGGCAGCCCTGTTGTTTTAATTCAGCTTTTAGCTGACGCGCACTGGTTTCATCATCCATCACCGCAAAACGCGGGGTAAATTCCAGGCATTGTTCCACCATACGGGCAACATTTTTACCCGCAACCAGGGCAGTAATGGAAAAGCGATCGGGATTGTGGCGAACCACATCGAGCGTGCTGCAACCAATAGAACCTGTTGAGCCCAGAAGGGTTAAATGCTTCATGAAACGCTCACAATATTGTGCAGATTAAAAGCAAAACGCCGCCAGCAAAGCCCCCGTGGCGGCTCTCTGTACGGCGTTTTTCGTCGGTGTTGAATCAGAACTGCATCAGTTCTGCTTCTTTATCCGCCAGCGCCGCATCGACTTTTTTGATTGCAGCGTCAGTTAGTTTCTGCACGTCTTCCTGGGAACGACGGTCATCATCTTCACTGATTTCTTTATCTTTCAGCAGCGCTTTTACTTTGTCGTTCGCATCACGACGCACGTTACGAACGGCAACGCGTGCTTGTTCAGCTTCGCCACGAACAATTTTGGTCAGGTCTTTACGACGTTCTTCGGTCAGCGGCGGCAGCGGAACGCGAATGTCGGTACCTGCGGAGCTTGGGTTCAGACCGAGGTCAGACGCCATAATGGCTTTCTCAACGGCCGGGCCCATAGAACGATCGAACACGTTGATTTTCAGCGTACGGGAGTCTTCTACCGTTACGTTCGCCAGCTGGCGCAGCGGCGTCGGAGTACCGTAATACTCAACGACGATACCATCCAGAAGGCTCGGAGAAGCACGGCCAGTGCGCACTTTGCTGATTTGGGTTTTGAACGATTCTACGCATTTTTCCATGCGTACTTCAGCATCTTTTCTGATATCGCTAATCACGTTACGAATCCTTGAAATCTTGTCTCAGGCAAACCATACGCCACTTGAGTGGTTAGTATAGTCTCGTTCAGTACAAGGCACCGTGAAGATGCCTGACAGAACTGCTAAATAAATTAAGGCGGAATCTTACCCTTATTTGTTGCTTACGGGAATTATTCCGTAATCAAAGTGCCTTCATTTTCACCCATTACCACACGACGCAACGCGCCCGGCTTGTTCATATTGAACACGCGGATAGGTAATTTATGGTCACGGGCCAGGGTAAAGGCGGCAAGATCCATTACTTTCAGTTCTTTATCAAGAACTTCGGTATAACTGAGTTGATCATACATGGTCGCAGCCGGATCTTTTGCCGGATCGGCAGTAAACACACCATCAACCTTAGTGGCTTTCAGTACGACATCCGCTTCGATCTCAATGCCGCGCAGGCAGGCGGCGGAATCTGTCGTAAAGAACGGGTTACCAGTACCGGCGCTAAAGATCACAACTCGATTGTTACGCAGCAGGCTGATTGCCTCAGCCCAGCTGTAGTTGTCACACACACCGTTCAGCGGAAATGCGGACATCAGACGGGCATTCACATAGGCGCGATGCAGCGCGTCACGCATTGCCAGGCCATTCATGACCGTAGCCAGCATGCCCATGTGGTCACCCACCACGCGGTTCATACCCGCTTTCGCCAGGCCAGCCCCACGGAACAAGTTACCGCCACCAATTACCACCCCAACCTGAACACCCAGTTCAACCAGTTCTTTGATTTCTTGCGCCATGCGATCAAGGATGCTTGCATCAATACCGAAACCTTCGGAACCCTGCAGGGCTTCGCCGCTCAGCTTAAGAAGAATGCGTTTATAGACGGGTTTTGCATTGGTAGCCATGTTTCTTTCCTGAGACTGTCAACAATTAGACGGGTTTAAATCCGGCGATATGATACGTCGCCTGTCAGCGCAAACACTATAGCGATTGGCTGATTTTACTCTGACGGGAACAAAAAGAAGCCGCCCTCAGGCGGCTGCTTTAATAATTAAGACTGCTTGGACATTGCAGCAACTTCTGCTGCGAAGTCAGTCTCAACTTTCTCGATACCTTCGCCCACTTCGAAGCGGATGAAGTTCGTTACATCAGCGCCCTGCTCTTTCAGCAGTTGGCCAACGGTTTTGCTCGGATCCATAACGAAAGGCTGGCCAGTCAAAGAAACTTCGCCGGTGAATTTCTTCATACGGCCTTCAACCATTTTCTCAGCGATTTCTTTCGGTTTGCCAGACTGCATGGCGATGTCCAGCTGAACCTGGTACTCTTTTTCTACCACTTCAGCAGACACGTCTTCCGGTTTAACGAATTCTGGTTTGCTTGCAGCGATGTGCATAGCCAGCTGTTTAACCAGCTCTTCGTCTGCGCCTTTAGCCGCAACCAGAACACCGATACGCGCACCGTGCAGGTAAGAACCCAGCACTTCGCCTTCCAGGGAAGCAACACGACGGATGTTGATGTTCTCACCGATTTTAGCAACCAGCGCTACACGTTCTTCTTCGAACTGTGCTTTCAGAACTTCAACGTCAGTGATTTTGCCTGCAACAGCTGCGTCCAGAACTTTGTTAGCAAATGCCTGGAAACCACCGTCTTTCGCAACGAAGTCAGTCTGGCAGTTAACTTCCAGAATGATACCGTAGGTGCCGTCGATCTTGGTGATGATCACGCCGTCAGCAGCAACGTTGCCTGCTTTTTTCGCAGCTTTGATAGCACCAGATTTACGCATGTTTTCGATTGCCAGCTCGATGTCGCCGTTAGCTTCAGTCAGTGCTTTTTTGCAATCCATCATGCCTGCGCCAGTACGTTCACGCAGCTCTTTTACCAGGGATGCGGTAATTTCAGCCATTCTTTAATCCTCGGGAGAATTTGACCTGCCCGGCTCGCAGAACCGTACAGATATGAAAGTAAAAAAGGGGCCTGAGACAGGCCCCCTAACCAAACTTGTAACTACCTGGTTAATAAGGGCTCTTAAAGAGCAAGCCTTATTATTCAGCTTCTACGAAGCTTTCTTCCGCCTGAGCAGCCAGATCCTGAGAACGGCCTTCACGGACGGTCGCAGCAACAGCATTCAGGTACAGGCTAACAGCACGGATTGCGTCGTCGTTACCCGGGATAACGAAGTCAACACCGTCCGGATCGGAGTTGGTATCAACGATAGCAAATACCGGGATACCCAGGTTGTTTGCTTCTTTGATCGCGATGTGCTCGTGGTCAGCGTCGATAACAAACAGTGCGTCCGGCAGGCCGCCCATGTCTTTGATACCGCCCAGGCTGTTTTCCAGCTTGTCCAGCTCACGAGTGCGCATCAGCGCTTCTTTCTTGGTCAGCTTGTCGAAAGTACCGTCCTGAGACTGAGTTTCCAGGTCTTTCAGACGTTTGATGGACTGACGAACGGTTTTCCAGTTAGTCAGCATGCCGCCCAGCCAGCGATGGTTCACGAAGAACTGGTCGCAGCTGTTTGCAGCTTCTTTCACCGCTTCGCTTGCCGCGCGCTTAGTACCAACGAAAAGGATTTTGCCTTTACGAGAAGCGATCTTGTTCAGTTCAGCCAGAGCTTCGTTGAACATCGGTACAGTTTTCTCAAGGTTGATGATGTGAACTTTGTTACGCGCACCGAAGATGAAAGGCTTCATTTTCGGGTTCCAGTAACGGGTCTGGTGACCGAAGTGAACACCAGCCTTGAGCATGTCGCGCATGGAAACAGTTGCCATGATTAAAACCTCTATATAAAAGTTGGGGTTATGCCTCCACGTATCCCATATTACCGACCCCGAAGGGCACCCCGGAATATGTGCCGATACGTGTGTGTTATTACACAAAGTGAGATTTGGTCGCCTCAGTTCCGAAGAGGAACGGAAGTCCGGCGCGCTTTATACCATAAACAGGCGCCAGACTCCAATAATTGTTGGCGTTACGCCCGGCGCTGAACGATGAATTTCCTGTGACAGTGGAGCATCTCAGTACTCGTGCGGTACGAAAGACGAAGTTCAGAATGATTCTCAATTTGGCACAGTACTCGTCAGACTGTTACCATTGACAGCACTTAGACTAGTATTGTCGAAAAATTCGACGCTGATGGACAGAATTCATGGCTATCTCAATAAAGACACCAGAAGAAATTGAAAAAATGCGCATCGCCGGCCGCCTCGCCGCCGAAGTGCTCGAAATGATTGAACCTTACATTAAGCCCGGCGTCAGCACTGGCGAACTGGATCGTATCTGCAACGACTATATCGTTAACGAACAGCATGCTATTTCCGCCTGCCTTGGCTATCACGGTTTCCCGAAATCCGTCTGCATCTCTATTAATGAAGTGGTCTGCCACGGCATTCCGGACGACGAAAAACTGCTGAAAGATGGCGATATCGTCAATATCGACGTGACGGTAATTAAAGATGAGTACCACGGCGACACGTCGAAAATGTTTATCGTCGGTAAACCCACCATTCTGGGCGAGCGTCTGTGCCGTATCACCCAGGAGAGTCTCTATCTGGCGCTGAGAATGGTGAAACCGGGCATTCGTCTGCGCACCCTCGGCGCGGCGATTCAGAAGTTCGTGGAAGCGGAAGGCTTCTCTGTGGTACGTGAATATTGCGGTCACGGTATTGGTCGCGTTTTCCACGAAGAGCCGCAGGTGCTGCACTACGATGCTGACGACGGCGGCGTGGTGCTGCAAAAAGGGATGACCTTTACCATCGAGCCGATGGTGAATGCTGGCGATTACCGTATCCGCACCATGAAAGATGGCTGGACGGTAAAAACCAAAGACCGCAGCCTTTCAGCGCAGTATGAGCACACGATTGTGGTTACCGACACAGGGTGCGAGATTCTGACCCTGCGTAAAGATGACACTATCGAGGCTGTATTAACCGCCGCTTGAGAGTATTAAACGGTCCGCCCCGCGGGCCGTTGTTTTCTTCCCCCAGCCCCGCTTTACGTCATATATATAAACGACTTTTCATTTCCCGTTATCTCTTCTAATTTGTCGCATATGTCTTTGCATTCCGACCGCTGTCTGGTTCGGCTATGTCGCGTCCTGCCTTCAACTTATGGGTGGCCTGTTAATGAGCAATACATTTTCTGAACAATTCATCAGTACGGTGAAACCCACCCTTCCGGGTCAACCGGACTATCCCGGGAACTGGTCACAGGACGAACTGAATTGCGCCACTATCAAGGCGCATATTGATACTTTTCAACAATGGCTGGGGCATGTTTTTGACGCCGGACTTTCTGCCGAACAATTGATAGAAGCGCGCACGGAGTTTATCGATCAGCTCCTGCAACGCCTGTGGCTGGAGTATGGTTTTGGCGACATCGGCGATACCGCGCTGGTTGCCGTAGGGGGCTACGGTCGCGGCGAACTGCACCCGTTGTCAGATATCGACCTTCTCATTTTGAGTCGCGCGAAACTGCCGGACGAGCAGGCTCAAAAAATCGGTGAACTGCTCACGCTCTTGTGGGACGTTAAGCTGGAAGTCGGCCATAGCGTGCGTACACTAACCGAGTGCCTCCAGGAGGGACTTTCCGATTTAACAGTCGCCACTAACCTGATTGAATCAAGGTTGTTAATTGGCGATGTCGCCCTCTTTCTTGAACTGCAAAAGCATATTTTTAGCGAAGGTTTCTGGCCATCGGAAAAATTCTTTCCGGCCAAAGTGGCGGAACAGAATGAGCGTCACCAGCGTTATCACGGCACCAGTTATAATCTGGAGCCTGATATCAAAAGCAGCCCTGGCGGCCTGCGCGATATCCACACCCTGCAATGGGTCGCACGTCGCCACTTTGGCGCAACCTCAATGGATGAAATGGTGGGGTTTGGCTTTTTAACCGAAGCCGAACGCAACGAGCTCAATGAGTGTTTGCACCTGCTCTGGCGTATCCGCTTCGCCCTGCACCTTGAACTTAACCGCTATGACAACCGTCTGCTGTTTGACCGCCAGCTCAGCGTCGCCCAACGCCTGAATTACGTCGGTGAGGGGAACCAGCCGGTTGAGCATATGATGAAGGATTTCTTCCGCGTCACTCGTCGCGTAACAGAACTGAACCATATGCTATTGCAGTTGTTCGATGAGGCCATCCTGGCGCTCACCGCAGACGAAAAACCGCGACCGATTGATGACGAATTTCAGCTCCGCGGTACGCTGATTGACCTGCGCGATGACAATCTGTTTATCCGCGAGCCGCAGGCTATCTTGCGAATGTTCTATATGATGGTGCGTAACAGCAGCATCACCGGCATCTACTCCACAACCTTGCGCCATCTACGTCATGCCAGACGCCACCTGATACAACCGCTGTGCTATATCCCGGAAGCGCGGTCAATATTTCTCAGCATGCTCCGCCATCCCGGCGCCGTGAAGCGTGGTCTGCTGCCAATGCATCGCCATAGCGTTTTGTGGGCCTATATGCCGCAATGGTCGCATATTGTCGGGCAGATGCAGTTTGACCTTTTCCATGCCTATACCGTGGACGAACACACCATCCGGGTGATGCTCAAACTGGAAAGTTTCGCCAATGAAGAGACGCGTCAGCGTCATCCGCTTTGCGTAGAATTGTGGCCTCGTCTGACGCATCCCGAACTTATCCTGATCGCTGCGCTGTTCCACGATATCGCCAAAGGTCGTGGAGGTGATCATTCGGTGCTGGGTGCGCAGGATGTGCTGAAATTCGCCGAATTACACGGTCTCAACTCGAGGGAAACACAGCTGGTTGCCTGGCTGGTGCGTCATCACTTGCTGATGTCCGTCACCGCCCAGCGGCGCGATATTCAGGACCCGGAGGTTATCAAACAGTTCGCCGAAGAAGTGCAAACTGAAAACCGCCTGCGTTTCCTGGTGTGCCTGACAGTGGCAGACATTTGCGCCACCAATGAAACACTGTGGAACAGCTGGAAGCAGAGCCTGCTGCGTGAACTCTATTTCGCCACAGAAAAACAGCTGCGTCGGGGTATGCAAAACACGCCTGATATGCGCGAACGCGTGCGTCACCATCAGTTGCAGGCACTGGCGCTGCTGCGCATGGATAATATAGATGAAGAGCAACTGCACCAGATTTGGGGCCGTTGCCGCGCTAACTACTTCGTCCGCCACAGTCCAAACCAGCTTGCCTGGCACGCGCGACATCTGTTGCAACATGACCTGAGTAAGCCGTTGATCCTGCTCAGTCCGCAGGCTACGCGCGGCGGTACCGAGATATTTATCTGGAGTCCGGACAGGCCTTATTTGTTTGCTGCGGTCTGCGCCGAACTGGACCGGCGCAATCTGAGCGTACATGACGCGCAGATTTTCACGACCCGTGATGGCATGGCGATGGATACGTTTATCGTCCTGGAGCCAGACGGTAGCCCACTGTCGCCGGATCGTCATGACGCAATCGGCTTTGGCCTGGAGCAGGCGATTACACAACACAGTTGGCAGGCACCACAGCCACGCCGTCAGCCGGCTAAGTTGCGCCATTTTACCGTCGATACAGAAGTGAACTTCCTGCCGACGCATACGGACCGGAAAAGTTTTCTGGAACTCATCGCTCTGGATCAACCTGGGTTGCTGGCCCGCGTGGGTAAGGTGTTTGCCGACCTTGGCATTTCACTCCACGGGGCAAGAATTACGACAATTGGTGAGCGAGTAGAAGATTTATTTATAATCGCGACTGCCGACCAGCGTGGCCTTAATAATGAGCTGCAAAAGGAGGTACAACAACGGTTGACAGAGGCCCTCAATCCAAACGATAAAGGGTGACGTGTTTTTTTATATGGAAAGAGTTTAACAATGCAGCAGTTACAGAACGTTATTGAAGCCGCTTTCGAGCGTCGCGCAGAGATCACCCCGGCAAATGCGGATACCGTTACCCGTGAAGCGGTTAACCAGGTTATCGCCCTGTTAGATTCCGGCGCGCTGCGCGTCGCAGAGAAAATCGATGGTCAGTGGGTCACTCACCAGTGGCTGAAGAAAGCCGTGCTGCTCTCTTTCCGCATTAACGATAATAAGGTTATCGAAGGTGCGGAAAGCCGCTACTTCGATAAGGTACCGATGAAGTTCGCCGATTACGACGAAGCACGTTTCCAGAAAGAGGGCTTCCGCGTTGTTCCGCCAGCGGCGGTGCGTCAGGGTGCATTCATCGCCCGCAACACCGTACTGATGCCCTCTTATGTGAATATCGGCGCTTACGTTGATGAAGGCACCATGGTCGATACATGGGCCACTGTCGGTTCATGTGCGCAGATTGGTAAAAATGTTCACCTGTCTGGCGGTGTCGGAATTGGTGGTGTTCTGGAACCATTACAGGCGAATCCGACCATTATCGAAGATAATTGCTTTATCGGCGCACGTTCTGAGGTTGTGGAAGGTGTTATTGTTGAAGAAGGTTCAGTGATCTCGATGGGTGTGTACATTGGACAAAGTACACGCATTTATGACCGCGAAACGGGCGAAGTTCACTATGGCCGCGTACCAGCGGGTTCCGTTGTTGTTTCAGGTAACCTGCCGTCTAAAGACGGTAAATACAGCCTGTACTGCGCTGTCATCGTGAAAAAAGTCGATGCCAAAACGCGTGGTAAAGTTGGCATCAACGAGCTGCTGCGCACCATCGACTAAGTCGTACCCTCTCTCAATTCGGGAGAGGGTGACATATCCCGCCTTTTTTGCATTTCCAGGTGGCGAAAATAGATTTTTTCGTTAATTATTCATAGGTTATGTTGAGCTTAAGGGTACCGCTATGTACGATAATCTGAAAAGTTTAGGCATCACCAATCCTGATGAAATCGATCGCTATAGTCTCCGTCAGGAAGCAAACAACGACATTCTGAAAATCTATTTTCACAAGGATAAAGGCGAGTTTTTCGCTAAAAGCGTAAAGTTTAAATACCCTCGTCAGCGCAAAACAGTTGTCGCGGATGGTATCGGCCAGGGCTACAAAGAGGTGCAGGAGATCAGTCCAAACCTGCGCTACGTGATCGACGAGTTGGATCAAATCTGTCAGCGTGACCGTACGGATGTGGATCTGAAACGTAAGATCCTGGACGATCTCCGCCATCTGGAAAGCGTTGTCGCGAACAAGATCAGCGAAATTGAATCCGATCTGGAAAAACTGACGCGCAATAAATGATTATTGGGTTTTGCCCATCACGTAAGCCGGATAAGCGTAGCGCATCCGGCATATATGCAGGTGATGCGGCCTGGTGCCCGCCCCCTGCACCTCTCTCACAGTGAGAGGATGCAAATACTGAAAAAGGCAACTTATGTTGCCTTTTTGCTTTTCTTTACCGCTGCTCATCCAGTTGCAGCGCCACATAGAGCAACAACCTGTCGTCAAAATTCCCCAGATCCAGTCCGGTGAGTTCAGAAATACGGTTCAGACGATATTCCAGCGTATTACGGTGAATAAACAACGCTTTTGACGTCGCCAGCGGCTGAACATTGTGGCGGAACCATGCGGAAAGCGTACGCCGCAGCAGTCCATTATTATCCATCGCTTTAAGGCGCTGCAGCGGACGGGAAAGCTCATTCGCCTGCCAGCCACCGCGTAAACTATCGAGCAGGACCGGCAGCATCAAATCCTGGTAGAAATAGCTACGGCTTTCCGGCATGCGCTGTTTACCCACCATCATGGTGGTGCGTGCAGTACGGTAGGAACGGGCGATACTGCCCGGCCCGGTAAAGTAATTACCCAGCGCAACGCGAAAACGCAGCTGGCCATTTTCTTTCATGCGCTGAATCAGTTGGTCAACGCGCTTACGGTGATCTTCGGCATCCCAGCGACCAAACTGGTTCAGCGCGGGTTTGAGCACCACCATTTCGGTTAACGAGACAATCGCAATCAGGTTGTTGCGCTCAGGTGTGGTCAGGGCGTTTTGCAGTTGCTGGAGTTCAGCCATGGCGCTGTCCACGCCTAATTGTCCGCTGTCGACTTCCACCACGGCAACCACACGCGGCTGATTTAAATCGATACCCAAACGCTGCGCCCATTCGGTGAGCGCTGGCGTATGCTCTTCTGCCTGAATCAGGTTCATTACCAGCTCTTCACGCAGACGGCTGTCCTGAGCCAGCAGGTGCATCAGGCGGGACTGTTCGAGCATCATTTCTGCGGTCATGCACACCAGCTCGCCATATTTACGCAACGACTCAGGTTCCCCTGTCAGGCCAATAACGCCGACAATTTCACCTTCCAGACGCAACGGCAAATTGATGCCCTGGCGGACCCCATGCAGGTGACGGGCAACGGCATCATCAATATCCACCACGCGGCCCTGTGCCAGTACGAGCAATGCGCCTTCGTGCAATTCCCCAATTCGCTCGCGATCGCCGCTACCAATAATGCGGCCACGAGCATCCATCACGTTAATGTTTGTATCGATAATGCGCATGGTGCGCGCAACGATATCCTGCGCCATTTTAGTATCAAGATGCCAGCCAGCCATGTAACCCTCCCGTGAGCAGAGCACAAGCATATGGGAGAAAACTACGTCGTACATTGTGCAAACGCACAAAGCAGGCGGCGGAAGTGTGGAGTTGTGGAAGGCCTCACAAAATCTGAGGAGAGCACCCTCTTCTTCCGGATGGAAGAAGAGGGTTTATGCGGATTACTGCATCAGCAGATAGATTGAAGTATCACCACGCTGAATATTCAAAGCCAGAACCGAAGGCTTGCTGTCGATGATTTTGCGCAACTCGCCGAGGTTTTTCACTGGTTGTTGGTTCGCCCCAACGATGATATCCCCTTTCTTGAGGCCGATGCGTGCTGCTGGCGTGTTGGCTTTCACCACATTCACGACAACGCCCTCATCTTTACCGTTATTGCTCATTTCAGCACCTTCTATACCGCTGAAAATATTGCCGGAATCTACCTGATTCTGGCTGCTCTGCTGCAGTTCGAGGCTTACATTCACCGGCTTACCATCACGCACCAGACCCAGCTGTACCTTACTGCCGATAGGCATAGAACCCACTTCCGCACGCAGCGCGGCGAAGCTGCTGATTGGTTTGCCATTCAGCGAAGTAATCACATCACCGGCTTTTACACCTGCTTTCGCAGCGGCAGAGTTCGGCATGACCTGGCTGACAAAAGCACCGCGCTGGGCATCAACTTTCATCGCTTTCGCCAGTTCAGAGTTCAGTTCAGTACCCATGATGCCCAGTTCGCCGCGACGTACCTGGCCATACTGGACCATCTGCGCCGTCAGGTTTTTCACCATAGTACTTGGGATCGCAAAGCCGATACCGATGTTGCCGCCATCCGGAGCAAGGATTGCGGTATTGATACCAATCAGTTCACCGTTCAGATTAACCAGCGCACCACCGGAGTTCCCCCGGTTGATCGCCGCATCGGTCTGAATAAAGTTTTCGTAGTTTTCCGCGTTCAGGCCGCTACGACCCAGCGCAGAGACAATACCCGAAGTCACAGTTTCTCCCAGACCAAACGGGTTACCGATAGCAACGGTATAATCACCTACGCGCAGTGCGTCGGAGTCGGCAATTTTAATCGCAGTCAGGTTCTTCGGATCCTGAATTTGCACCAGCGCGATATCAGAACGCGGGTCTTTACCAACGATTTTGGCATCGAATTTACGGCCATCGCTCAACTGAACTTTGATGGAGGTCGCGTTATCCACCACGTGGTTGTTCGTCACTACATAGCCTTTGGCCGCATCAATAATGACACCAGAGCCCAGGGCCATAAATTTCTGCTGCTGAGCGCCATCCTCCCCTGGACCACCTTGTCCCCCCGGCGCACCGCCGCCCTGACAGAAAGGCGAGCCCTGGAATGGAGAACCATCCTGGCAGAACGGGGAATTATCACCGAAGAACTGCTGGAAATTGCGCGGCATACGCGGCGTGTTAACCGTCGTGCTGCCTTCAACGTTAATGCTTACAACGGATGGCATGACCTGTTCAAGCATCGGCGCCAGGCTTGGCATCTGCTGCGAAGTCGATACCGATGACGCGGTTTCGGCAGCCATCACGGAAACAGGGGACAGCGCCAGGCCTAAAGCCAACGCCAGTGCACTCATTGCTAAAGTTGTTTTTTTCATGTCTCTCAATCTCTTTACTGGTAACGCAAACGGCTGTGTATGTATCACTCAGAGTCGCTTTATAACGTGAAGTTCCGGGATTAAGTTTTTGGAAAAAGTAAAAATTTATTGTCCGTCTTTACAATTCTCAACCGATTATTCAACCGCCATCAAGCGGCGGTATTCATCCCATGCATATAAATCTGTCATTCCGCTGATATAATCCTGGATGAGCCGACAGCGATGATAATATTCCATTATCGCGAAGTCGCTCCCGTCCCGGGATAATTTGCTCACGGCCTCAATGTAGGCCAGCCGATGGCGTGTTGATAACTTCTGGAACAGGCGCGATTCAATCGGGAAACGTCGAACGCGATCTTTTTCCACAATTTCTGAAAAATCGGCCAGTGATAATTGCAGCAATGGACGATAAATCTCCAGCAACCCACTGATCACGCGGTATCCCTGTAATTCCAGTTGCTCAACATCGGGATGACTAAACACCTCTTTAATGGCGACATTTTTATAAAGTTCAAGGAGCTGACTGTAATCACTATCATCCTCCAGCAGGGCGTGATTGAATTCCCCACTGAATATTTGCGGTAAGTTTTCAATAAATCGCTGCGCGGCATAAGGCACAAGTTTATTTAAGGTATTTACACGTAAATACATAAAGAATTGATCTTCGGCGCTGCGACTTAATGAATTTGCGCGGGATTTCTCCCAGGCATTTTCCACCACCTGAGAAAATAGTGAGCCCTTACTGTGTTCACCCCAGGCGTCATAGAGATGCTGATAGAGCTGTTCCGCGGTAAAAATGCGCTTTTCCACTGCATCTTCAAGATCGGCAACGCAATAGGAAATATCGTCAGCGGCTTCCATTATCCACGTCAATGGGAAACGACTGTAAGTATCAAGATCAAGTTCTTTACGCAGCCGTGCAACATACGCTTCTTCGGAAAAATAAAAACCCGGCTTTTTCATTAAATAACTGTGGGAGGATGGCGGTGGCCCACTCCACCATGCAGGGCGAGTATATTTTAAAATGCATCCCACCTGCGCCCAGGTCAGATTCATGCGCATCAGAGTGTGGACCAGGCGAATACCCTGCGCATTACCTTCGAAATGGCTGAGATCCTGGCGTACTTTGCGACGTAACGCGTTCAGCGAATCCTCCCCCTCACGTAGACGCAGCACCACCACTTCACAGCGATCATCCGTCAGCGGCTGGCTGGCCGCATCCTCTGGTGCCAGGCGATGGCGGAACCAGTCATTTATCGCCGCCTCGCCAAAATGACCAAACGGCGGGTTACCGATGTCGTGCATCAGACAGGCCATTTCAACAATACTTTCAAACGGACCTGTAAGTTCGTCCAGGCCATAGGTTTCAAGAAGACGAAGCTCTTTCAGGCGGCTTAACACTTCTTTGGCGATGTAACGCCCAACCTGCTGCACTTCCAGCGAATGGGTCAATCGCGTGCGTACTGCCGCGTTGCGCTCCAGAGGGAAGACCTGTGTTTTTTGCTGCAGACGGCGAATCGCCGCCGAATTGATTATCCGCCCGCGATCGCTTTCAAAAATGCGCAGGATTTCGCGCTCAGTTTTCACGCCTTGCGGTGAGCGGTAGCGACGATGCCAGTTTATTTTTTTGCGAAAATCGATCTCAGCCATTTCCTCTCCTGTCAGCGAGGCGTCACGGGATATCATGCAATTGTGTATGCCATGATAGACTATGCCCTGAAAACGTAACCCTGTCTTATCACATTAGCGAGTATCTCCATGAAAATTGGCATTATTGGTGCAATGGAAGAAGAAGTTACGCTGTTGCGTGACAAAATCGAAAATCGTCAGACGCTGACTATTGGCGGCTGTGAAATTTACACCGGTACGCTGAATGGTACAGAAGTCGCCCTGCTGAAATCTGGCATCGGCAAAGTGGCCGCCGCAATGGGCGCAACACTGCTGCTGGAACGCTGCAAGCCGGATGTGATTATCAATACAGGTTCTGCCGGTGGACTGGCGTCAACGCTGAAAGTCGGTGATATCGTGGTCTCTGACGAAGCTCGCTACCACGATGCGGATGTCACTGCCTTTGGCTACGAGTTCGGCCAGTTACCCGGCTGTCCGGCGGGCTTTAAAGCGGATGAAAAGCTGATTACGGCGGCAGAAAGCTGCATTAAACAGCTCAATCTGAATGCGGTTCGCGGTCTGATTGTCAGCGGCGATGCCTTTATTAACGGCTCCGTAGGTCTGGCCAAAATTCGCCATAACTTCCCGCAGGCGGTAGCCGTTGAAATGGAAGCCACTGCTATCGCGCATGTTTGCCATAACTTTGGTGTGCCGTTTGTGGTAGTACGAGCTATCTCCGACGTGGCAGACCAGCAATCCCACCTGAGCTTTGATGAGTTCCTGGTGGTTGCCGCGAAACAGTCCAGCCTGATGGTTGAGACACTGGTGCAGAACCTGGCCCGTGGCTAAACATCTGTTCAGGGCGCTGGCCGCCCTGCTTATTTTTGCTTCGACGTGGCTTAACGCCGCGTCGCGCGTAATCTCCCTCTCGCCCGCGAATACGGAAATGGCCTTTGCCGCTGGCATCACGCCCGTGGGCGTCAGCAGCTATTCAAATTTTCCCCCTGAGGCGGAAAAAATCGAGCAAGTTGCCACCTGGCAAGGATTAAACATTGAGAGGATTGTGGCGTTAAAACCCGACGTCGTCCTGGCATGGCGCGGCGGCAATGCAGAACGTCAGGTTGATCAGTTAGAGCGGCTTGGTATCAAGGTGCTGTGGCTGGATGCTGTCACCATCGAACAGGTCGCGGAATCTTTAGCCGAACTCGCGCAATACAGTCCTCATCCCGAACAAGCACAGCAGGCATCAGTTGAACTGCTTGCCCATTACCACGAGCTGAAAAAACAGTACGCCGGACAGACCAAAAAACGCGTTTTTCTGCAGTTCGGCGGGGAACCCCTTTTCACCAGCGGTAAGGGCTCGCTACAAAACGAAGTGCTGGAACTTTGCGGGGGCGAAAATATTTTTGCCGCCAGCCGGGTTCCCTGGCCCCAGGTGAGCCGTGAGCAAGTACTGGCGCGCGAACCACATGCTATCGTTGTAGCAGGAGATGCGAGCGAAATTCCTAAAATCGAACAATTCTGGCGCAAACAGCTCGATATTCCGGTCATTCCGCTAAACAGCGACTGGTTTGAGCGCGCAGGTCCGCGTATTATCCTCGCCGCTCAACAACTCTGCCCTGCCCTGGCGCAGGTGAAATAACCGGGGATTGAACCATGCTTGTCTACTGGCTGGATATTGTCGGTACCGCTGTTTTTGCCATCTCAGGTGTGCTGCTTGCCGGAAAACTCCGGATGGATCCTTTTGGTGTGCTGGTATTAGGCGTGGTGACCGCCGTCGGTGGCGGCACGATCCGCGACATGGCGCTGGCCCACGGACCGGTGTTCTGGGTGAAAGATCCGACCGATCTGGTCGTCGCCATGGTCACCTGCATGCTGACGATTTTGCTGGTTCGCCAGCCAAGACGCCTGCCGAAGTGGGTTCTGCCAGTGCTGGACGCCGTCGGTCTGGCTGTGTTTGTCGGTATTGGGGTAAACAAAGCGTTCATGGCCGGTACCGGCCCCCTGGTCGCAACGGGTATGGGTGTGCTGACCGGGGTTGGCGGCGGGATCATTCGTGATGTGCTGGCGCGCGAAGTCCCTATGATCCTGCGAACGGAAATCTATGCCACCGCCTGTATTATTGGCGGCATTGTGCATTCAACAGCGGCTTACGCCTTTGATGTACCACTGGAAAACGCCGCAATGCTTGGGATGGTAGTCACGCTGGGCATTCGCCTTGCCGCCATACGCTGGCATCTCAAACTGCCAACGTTTGCACTCGATGAGAATGGCAGATAACAAAAAGCCGTGTCAGTGACACGGCTTTCTTATGGCATCCGAACAGGGATCAAATGCTGAATGAGGATCCACAACCGCAGGTGCTTGTCGCGTTCGGGTTAGTCACCACAAAGCGGGAACCTTCCAGACCTTCGGTATAATCAACCGAACCACCCACCAGATATTGCAGGCTCATCGGGTCAACAACAAGGCCAACGCCCTGTTTCTCAATGGTCATGTCGCCATCGTTGATCTGGTCGTCAAACGTGAAACCATACTGGAAGCCACTGCAACCGCCGCCAGTAATATAGACACGCAGTTTCAGGTTCGGATTGTCTTCATCCGCAATCAGGTTTTTAACTTTACTGGCTGCTGCGTCGGTAAACTGCAGCGGCAGCGCTACATCATCACTCATTTTTCGCTCCCATTCATACTGCGATCTGGGCAAATAATAACCCGATCATTTTGGCTATTATCTATTACCCTGGTTATTCGTTCAAGTATTCTCCCCCTGAGGCGGCTATCCTTTCCGTGCGCAATACTTTTATCCTCTTCCAGGAATCCCTTAGAATAAGCCCTATTGTTTTTAACAAACCAGGAACGATTTCATGAGTAAGTCAGAAAACCTCTACAGCGCCGCACGCGAACTTATCCCCGGCGGCGTTAACTCGCCGGTACGCGCCTTCACCGGCGTAGGAGGCACGCCGCTGTTTATTGAACGGGCAGACGGCGCTTACCTCTACGACGCCGACGGCAAAGCTTACATTGATTACGTCGGTTCCTGGGGTCCGATGGTACTGGGTCATAACCACCCGGCCATTCGTAATGCGGTGATTGAAGCCGCCCAGCGCGGCCTGAGCTTTGGCGCACCGACCGAGATGGAAGTGAAAATGGCCGAACTGGTAACTCAACTGGTACCGACCATGGATATGGTGCGTATGGTGAACTCGGGTACCGAAGCCACCATGAGTGCGATTCGTCTCGCCCGCGGTTTTACCGGTCGCGACAAAATTATCAAATTTGAAGGCTGCTACCACGGTCATGCAGATTGCCTGCTGGTCAAAGCCGGCTCCGGCGCGCTAACGCTGGGCCAGCCAAACTCGCCGGGTGTACCTGCGGATTTCGCCAGACACACCCTGACCTGCACCTATAACGATCTGTCGAGCGTTCGCGAAGCCTTCGAGCAATATCCGCAGGACATCGCCTGTATTATCGTCGAGCCGGTCGCGGGTAATATGAACTGCATACCGCCGAAAGAGGGCTTCCTGCCGGGTCTGCGCGCGCTCTGCGATGAATTCGGCGCGTTGCTGATTATTGATGAAGTGATGACCGGCTTTCGCGTCGCGCTGGCCGGTGCGCAATCTTATTATGACGTCACGCCGGATCTGACTTGCCTGGGTAAAATTATCGGCGGTGGAATGCCGGTGGGCGCATTTGGCGGTCGTCGCGATATCATGGAAGCACTGGCGCCGACAGGTCCGGTCTACCAGGCTGGTACACTCTCCGGCAACCCTATTGCCATGGCTGCGGGCTACGCGTGCCTGACCGAAGTGTCACAGGTGGGCGTGCATGAAACGCTAAATGATCTGACGGCCTTGCTGGCGGATGGCCTGATTGATGCGGCGCACGGCCAGGGTATTCCACTGGTGGTCAACCACGTCGGCGGGATGTTCGGTCTGTTCTTTACCGATGCGCCGGAAGTCACCTGCTACCAGGATGTGGTCGCCTGCGATGTTGAACGCTTTAAACGCTTCTTCCACCTCATGCTTGAAGAGGGTGTCTATTTTGCTCCGTCAGCCTTTGAAGCAGGCTTTATGTCCGTCGCGCACAGTGAAGAGGATATCCGCAATACGGTTGATGCAGCACGCCGCGTGTTTGCGAAACTGTAATCGCTGACGAGCCAGTGCAGCCATAAAAATCGTAGCCCGGGTAAAGCGCTTGCGTCGTCATCCGGGACATTCCCCGGTAACGCGACGCTTACCGGGGCTACAAATTCTGGCGCACAACGGTAATCCACCGATTACCGACTCTGCTTTCTCAACAAATAGATAAAATACGGCGCGCCAATAAAGGTTGACAGCAGACCCGCAGGGACCTGGTAGGGAAACATCATCATCCGCCCGCACCAGTCGGCAAACACCAGCAGTAGCCCACCAGTCAGTGCGGACATAACGATATGCGGCATGGTACGGCGAAAACCCATCATACGCGCAATATGCGGTGCCATCAGACCGATAAAACTCAGCGGCCCAATGGTCATCGTTGCGGTTGCCGTTAACGCCGCCGCCAGCAACAATAGCCCAATACGCGATGTGGTCAACGCCATCCCCACCGAACGCGCCGTATCACCGCCCAGCGGCAATACCGTCAACCAGCGACGACATAGCGGCACCAGCGCCAGGAGCACGATCATCATCAGCCCCGTACGTATCACCTGCTCAAAGGTCGCGTGATAGGTCGAGCCGGAAATCCACGTCAGGATCTTCGCCATGCGCGGATCGCCACTTGCCTGCAACATCATAAGCAGCATGGTGAACGCGGTACTGAGCGCCATCCCGGCCAGTAGCATACGGTGTGGCGAAAAACCGCCGCGACCGGCGGCAATCAGAATGATAAGCAGCGTAATGGCCGCGCCGAGACTTCCGGCTGGCATCAGCCAGCCAAACGCATTCCCCGGCACGAAGAACAGCATAACCACAACACCGAAAGCCGCTCCGGAACTTATTCCAAGCACTTCCGGGCTTGCCATTGGGTTACCCGTCAGGCGCTGAATAATACACCCGGACACCGCCAGCATGATCCCGGCAGTCAGCGCGGCGATAATCCGCGGCAAACGCCACTGCATCAGCTCGTCGAGCATCGTACCGCTAATCCAGCGCCAGCCCTCCGCGTCACGCCCGAACGAAAGCGCCACCAGTACGCCCAGCAGCAGCACAACCAGCCCTGCCAGCGCAAACCATGGCACGTTTTGCCGCTCCGCAGGCACATTGTCCCCGACATCCATTGAAGGTGCACTCATACTGCGTAAACGCGGCAGCAGCCACAGCAGCAGCGGCGCGCCAATCAGCGCAGTCATAGATCCTGTTGAGACCTCCATCCATACGCGGGCGAGCCACTGGATAAGCTGGTCAGATAGCCAAAGAATGAGGGCACCAATCAGCGGCGCCAGCATCAGACGCGCCAGCAGTCGCCGCGCACCGAGCATTCTCGCCAGCAGGGGGGCAAACAGTCCAATAAAACCGATAATACCGACCGCATTCACCAGCAATGCGCTGAGCACGATCGCAAGCGTAAGCGCAGCCAGACGAACCAGGGATAACGCGAGGCCCAGGTTGCGGGCAACGCCATCATCCAGCCCCATCAGCGTTAATGGTCGTAACAACAAAAAGGTGAGCACCACGCCGCCGATCAACTGCGGCCAGAGGTGCTGCACGCCGCGCCAGTCAGTCTGAGTGAGCGTACCGGTGCTCCACAGGAACATGCTTTGCAGCGCATCGTGGTGGAAAATCACCAACAGCTGATTCACCGCTCCGCAGTAGAGGCTCACCACCAGCCCCGCCAGAATGAGCGTTACCGGAGAAAGCCGTTTACCCCAGGCAACGCCGAAGACCAGCGCCCCAACCACGCAGGCTCCGGCCAGGGCGGCAAACTGTGTCGTCAACGCGCCTGGCAGCGCCCATAGCGTAGTAACCGTAATGCCCAGTTGCGCGCCGGTAGAAACACCGAGTGTTGTAGGCTCTGCCAGCGGGTTACGTAACACCTGCTGGAACAGGACGCCCACCAGCCCCAGACCAGCCCCGACTAACAGCGAAATCACCAGTCTTGGCAGCAGGCTGTAGTGGAACAACATCTGCTCAATCACATCAACGCTGGGCGTAAAGAGTGCCTGTCCCCACTGTGCGCGGGGAAGTGCGGCATTAAAATTCAACCAGGTTAGCCAGGCGCCAGCAATGAATAACCCCGCCAGTAGCAGGCCGGGCAGTAACGCAAATGGCCTTCTCATACCTTGCCCCCGAGTGCGTCATCCAGGACGCGCACAAAGTGCATGGCAGAGAGCGTCGCGCCATAGAACCAGACGGCAGGTACGCGCTGGAATCGGCCAGAGCGCACAAATGGCATCGCCTGCCACAACGGGGTCGCCATCAGCTTACGCATCTCAGTATCATTACCGTGGTCAAAACAGAGAACATCAACATCTTTATACATCGCCAGGCGATCAATCCCCACGGCGGTGCTTCCCCAGAACGTGGTTTCCCCCTGCCAGGCGTTTTGAATACCAAATTCGTCCAGGACTTCCTGGAACAGGCAGTTGCGGGTAAAGACCAGCATGTGGCGAGCATCGAGCAATGTCATCATCAACAACGGGCGTTCCCCGCGCTGTCTGAAATGCGGTTTTCTCTCGGCTATAAAGCTATCAAACAGTTCCAGATGCGCTTTCGCCGCCGCTTCCATCCGGAACAGACGCGCCATCTCATTAAGAGATTTTCTTGCCGTCGCCAGCGGCTTCTTACCGTCGCTAAAACTGAACCCCTGCCCCGGCGCGATTCTCGCCAGCACGTCGGCAGAGGGGCCATATCCGGCAGACCAGACAAGGAAAGAGGGTTTCATCTGCGTAAGCAGTTCCAGATTAGGCTCAGTGCGTAGCCCAACGTCAATCACCCCAGCAGGGAGCGCAGGCTCATTCACCCACAGGTTGTAATTGGGAATATCGGCGATGCCGTAAGGCCTAATCCCCAGCGCCAGCAGTAACTCGACCGGCAGCCACTCCAGCCCGACAATGCGCCGGGTGTCGATCTCTGCGGCCTGAGCGCTGCGCATCTGCCACAGCAGTGGAGAAAGCGCCATCATCGTCAACAGACGGCGCCGGCTAATCAGATTCAGGCCATCCATCAATAGACAAAGCTCACCGGGGCTGCACCTGAAGGGTGAGGAAGAATCCCCATCGGGATCCCGTAAATGTGTTCCAGTGTATCCGCACGCATGAGTGTCTCCGGTGTCCCCTGCGCAATCATTTCACCGCCGCGCAAGGCAACCAGATAATCGCAATAGCGCGCCGCCATATTGATATCGTGTAACACCGCAATCACCGTCAGCCCACGCTGCTGGCTCAAACGGTGCACCAGCGCCAGCACATCCACCTGATGAGCGATATCCAGTGCGGAGGTTGGTTCATCAAGCAGCAGGCAACGGCTATCCTGCGCCACCAGCATGGCAATCCATGCACGCTGACGCTCGCCGCCGGACAGACTATCAACCAGGCGATGCGCCAGCGGTTTGAGTCCAACCAGCGTTATGGCCTCTTCCACTTTCTCTTTGTCAGCCACACCAAAACGGCCCAATGCACCATGCCACGGATACCGGCCAATCGCCACCAGTTCACGTACCGTCATCCCTTCCGCCTGCGGCAACTGCTGCGGCAAATAGGCCACCTTGCGGGCAAAGGATTTACTGCTCCAGCTCGCCAGCGGCTGTCCGTCCAGCAGAACATCACCCTGCGAAGGCGGCCGATGACGCCCCAGCATTTTCAGCAATGTGGATTTACCAGAACCGTTATGTCCGATAAGGCCAGTGACTTTGCCAACCGGAAAGGTCAGAGAAAGGGGATGCAGCAGCGTGCGGCCAGGCACACTGAACGTGACGTCGGTGAGTTGAAACGTGGTATCGGGAAGTGTGTTGTTTTCCTGCATGAGTGCCAACTTTTAAAAGGGCACGGCGAACCGTGCCCGAAAAGAGATTAGAAGCGGAAGGTTGCTGTCGCCACCACCTGACGCTCAGCCCCCCAGAAGCAACCATAGGTATTAAAGCAACTTGCGACGTACTCGCGATCGAACAGGTTGTTCACGTGTAACGCCACACTGGAGCCCGCCATACCCACGCGCGCCAGATCGTAACGCACCAGCGCGTCAACTAACGTGTAGCTTCCTACTTTGAAGGTATTCGCCGGGTCGCCCTGGCTGGAACCAGTGAAGCGAGCGCCGGTACCCAGCGTCAGCCCAGAGAGCGCACCATCAAAGAGGGTGTAGTCACCCCACAGTGATGCCATGTGTTTTGGCACCTGGGCAGGAGTGTTGCCTTTGTAGTTGGTATCAGTGGTGTACTCAGCATCGGTGTAGGTATAAGAACCGACCACGTTGATGCTGGCAGACAAGGCGGCTTTTGCTTCAACTTCAACGCCACGAGCGCGGATTTCACCACCTTCAACAGACCATACGGAACCTGCAGGATCACCCATCAGGTTGTTGGTTTTGGTCAGTTGGTATAGCGCACCGGTCAGGACAATCGGACGATCTTTCGGCACATATTTCACACCCGCTTCGTACTGCTTACCTTTAGACGGAGCAAAAATAGCACCGTCAGCACCCGTTGTTGATGCCGGTTCGAAGGATTCGCTATAGCTAAAGTATGGCGTTACCCCATTGTCGAACAGGTAGTTAACACCGCCGCGCCAGGTGAATTGATTATCGTCGCGCTCGGGATGAGTGCCATAGTCACGGTTCAGGGAATCCTGCTTCGCCCAGTCGTAACGACCACCGAGTGTGACCAGTACTTTATCCCACTGCGCCTGGTCCTGCGCATACACACCGGTCTGTTTCTGTTTAACCAGCACGCGGTAAGGGCCGGATGGACCGTCATGTGCACCGAAGTCAAAATCGCTCCGGTCAAGATTGTAGATATCAGACGGAGTGACAGAACCGGCGTAGCCAAAATAAGAGTCAATATCGTTGCGCATGCGCATAAAATCGACCCCCGTCAGCAGGGTATGATCAATAGCACCGGTTGCAAATTTGCTCTGCAATTGGGTATCGACAGTGAAGGTCTGCAGTTTTTCGCTGTCAATCACGTACTGACGCGTCAGCGTGTGCCCCCATTCAGACTGTGGAATGCCCGCACAAGGGCTGGTAGACGGGCTGGCAGAATAGAGCTTATCGGAACACATACCGTAGCCATATACGCTGTTCTGAGCGGTTTTATTCTCAGCAAAACGCAGGTTCTGGCGCAGAGTGAAGGTATCGTTAAAGCCATGTTCGAAGCTGTAGCCCACCATTTTCTCATTACGGGAATAGGTGTTGTTCTTCGCGCCTTCGTTGAAGTCGGTCGGCAGGCGAGAGCCATTTGGCAGCGGCTGAACGGTTCCCTCTTTCGGTAACCAGCCGTAGTAACCGGTATCCGGTTCGTTCTGGAAATAAGAGAGGAATGTGAAGTTCGTTTTGTCATCAGGACGCCAGCTGAAAGACGGCGCAATGGTGTAGCGCTGCTCTTTTGCCCCTTCCTGCTGGGCGTTAGCGGAGCGCGCCAGACCGGTCAAACGATAAGAATAAACGCCGTTATCATCCAGCGCATCGCTGAAATCAAAACCTGTCTGGTACAGGTTATCGGTGCCCATCTTGAACTGGACTTCATACAGCGGCGTGGTGGTTGGACGCTTGCTGACCATGTTTAGTAACCCACCCGGGCTGCTCTTACCGTACAGCACAGAAGCCGGGCCGCGCAGGATTTCAGCACGTTCAAGCATGTAAGGATCAATCACCGCGTCGTTGTAGAAGTTGCCCTGCATCTTCATACCGTCGAGGTAGTTATTCTGGCTCTGACCATCCGCCGCAAACCCACGGATAACAAGATAGTCATAGGTGTTGGATGCGCCACGCGTCCCAACGGCAACACCCGGCGTGTAGCTCAGCGCTTCCTTCACGGACTTAGGCTGATGCAGGGCCATCTCTTCGCTGGTTACCACCGAGATCGACTGCGGGGTCTTCTCAATTGGGGTGTCGGTTTTGGTAGCCGTCGCGGAGTGGCGCGCGGCAATCGTCGCCGCCGGGCCCCATGCATTTTCCTGTGGAGCCGTACTACTGGAGGTTACGGTAACGGTGTCTTCGGGTTGGGTCGTTGCAGCCTGTGCATAGACAGACATGCCGCTAACCGCTGTGGCTACAACTACTGCGAGTTTACGCAGCGAGGTGTTGACTGGCTGAGCAGTTTTTTGACGCGCCATTGTTTATTCTCTGACAATGAGTGAATGATAACGTAAACGATAATTATTATTATGACGGCAGCATAATATGCGAAGCGTTGACCGCATAGCAAGCGCTAAGCGGCCCTGTGCAGTGTGAGGGATTAATAAACAACCAGGTAAAAAGTAAGGCGTTAATAAGGCATTAAAAAGGATTTAAAACGACGTTAGAGGGATGTTTGAGGCTAGCCAAAATGAAAAACCCCCGGTCGGGTGACCGGGGGTTTGAGAGTTAGTTACTGCCGAACATATCTTTAATCCAGCCTGCGACACCATCGCTCTTCTCTTGCTGTTGCGGTGGCTGTTGTTGAGGCTGCTGCTGTTGCGGCGGCGGGGTTGACTGATCGAACGGATTACCCGGCTGCGGTTGCTGCATCATCGGGTTTTGCTGGCACAGCGTTTCCGGACTGGTCGTCCAGACCGGCAGTGAACGCGTACCACCGCCGCCACAAACGAAGTTGCCCATATCATCCACGCTCATGGTGGTGATATCTTCCGGCGGCGTCAGATCCAACGGAATCGGCGACTGGTTTGCCAGGTAGCGCTGATAGATAGCCATCGCCCCGCTCGCACCGTACAGCTTCGTTGGCTGGTTATTATCACGCCCAACCCAGGTAATCGTCACTTCACGCCCGTCAATACCGGCAAACCAGGTGTCGACGTTATTGTTGGTGGTACCGGTTTTCCCTGCCAGATGCAGCCCCGGATATTTCGCACCGAGCTGACGGCCCGTACCACGCTGGACAACCTGCTGCATGGTCCACAGCGTCAGGTAGGCCGCCTGCGCGGGCACCGCGCGCTCAGACTGCGGGTAACTCTGGTAGAGCACCGTGCCATCTTCTGCAATAACTGAACGCAGTGCAGACAACGTTGCACGGTTACCACCGCTGGCGATGGTCTGGAAGGCTTGCGCCACTTCTATCGGCGTCAGGTTAAGCGCCCCCAGCAGCATAGATGGGTTAGCCGTCAACTGATCTTTAGGCGCGCCTAATTTCAACCAGGTATCGGTCACCGCAGGCAGGCCCATCGCCATCCCGAGGTTAACCGTCGGCACGTTCATGGAACGCGTTAACGCATCCACCAGCATCACCTGGCCGCTAAAGCGATGATCATCGTTCTGCGGTGCCCAGGTCTGACCATTCGACAGACGTAGTGAAATCGGCGCATCGGCAATAGAGGTGTTCAGACGGAATTTATCCGGCTGGCTTAATGCTGTCAGGTAGGTCGCCGGTTTTGCCAGCGAGCCGATAGAGCGGCGCGCCTGCATTGCACGGTTATAGCCTGCAAACTGCGGCGTTGCCCCACCCACCATCGCACGCACCTCGCCACTGAAGCGATCCACAACCACCATTGCGGTTTCCAGATCGTCCAGTTTACGCTGCTTGATCAAGGCAGGAATGCCCTCCACCGCCGCTTTTTCTGCCGCGTCCTGCGCAATAGAATCAAAGGTGGTGAAAATCTTCACGCCCGACAAGTCCTTCACTTTATCATCGCCGAGTTTAGCCTGTAGCTCCTGGCGAACCATCTGCATAAACGCAGGCTGCGGTGAAATCACGCCACCGCGCGGTTGTACGCCGAGCGGACGGGCGCTGAGCATGTCGTACAACTCCTGGTCAATCACCTTCTGTTCTTGCATCAGGCGCAGGACAAGGTTACGTCGCTCCAGGGCCAGTTTAGGGTTACGCCACGGGTTGTAGATTGAGGCCCCTTTCACCATTCCGACCAACATAGCCTGCTGATCAAGACTCAACTCTTCCACCGGACGGCCAAAGTAGTAAAGGCTTGCCAGCGGGAAACCACGGATTTCATTATCGCCGCTCTGCCCGAGGTAAACTTCGTTCATGTACAGCTCAAGGATACGATCCTTGCTGTAACGGGCATCGACAATCAACGCCATATAGGCTTCGTTAGCCTTACGCCAGTAGGAGCGCTCGCTGCTCAGGAACAGGTTTTTCACCAGTTGCTGGGTCAGTGTACTCGCCCCCTGCACCGTACGTCCGGCAGTGAGGTTTGCCAGCACCGCACGACCAATCGAGTAGAAGCTGATACCGTCATGCTCGTAGAAATGGCGGTCTTCGGTCGCCAGCAGCGTATCCACCAGCAGATCCGGGAAGCCACTGCGCGGTACAAACAGACGCTGTTCGCCATTAGGCGACGAAAGCATGGTGATCAAACGCGGATCGAGACGGAAGAAACCGAACTGACGATTGCTGTCCATGTTCTCTATGCTATCGAGTCGGTCGCCATCAAACGTCAGGCGTGCGCGGACCTGCCCCTCTTTACTGTCAGGGAAGTCAAATGGACGGCGGATCATCTCAATGCTTTTCGCCTGCACGGTAAACTCGCCAGGACGCGTCATCTTCGTCACCTGACGGTACTGCGTGGCTTCCAGCAGTTTAACCATCTCGTTTTTGCTGATGGGCATATCCGGTTCAAGGTTGACCATACGGCCATACACGGCCGCCGGCAGTTGCCACACTTTGCCATCGATACGGCTACGGATCTTCTGATCCAGGTACACGCCATAAATAGCCAGCAGCACCGCACCCACGATACAAATTTTCAACAGCAACCAGAACCAACGGCGCTTACCGCGAGGTTTACCGCCTTTACCTTTCCCTTTGCGTGGCGCTGAGTCCTGCTCATCGCCATCATCATCTTCGTAATCGTCGTATTCCTCTTCTCTGACTCGACGACGACTTACTTTCTCTTTTGCCGGACGTGAAGGTCTGCTCTTACGTCCAATTGGCTCGCGGTCATTCCCCGCCATGCTCTCTCTCCGCAACATTCAGGCGCAAGGGCCTGATTCTCAGTTCTTCCGCCTCCAGGCAGAAGAAGAAATCTCTCAAAAACCAACAGCAAGATGTTCTCAACGAGAAAATCTTTAGTGTCTGCTCCCTCTCCCGGTGGGAGAGGGCCAGGGTGAGGGCGTCAGCCTGCCCTGCCCTCAACTACGAATACTTTTTCGTGCGCCGCGTCGGTGCGGTATTTGCCGGATCGTCCGGCCAGACATGTTTCGGGTAGCGCCCTTTCATCTCTTTTTGCACTTCACGGTACGCGCCCTGCCAGAAGGCCGCTAAATCGCGCGTAATTTGCAATGGACGCTGAGCTGGCGAAAGCAGTTCCAGCACCAGCGCAATGCGCCCCTGAGCAATAACAGGGGTCGTCGCCTCACCAAACATCTCCTGCATACGTACCGCCAGAGCGGGCGGATTATCCTCATGATAACGAATGGCAATCCGGCTTCCCGTCGGCACAGTGTAATGCCCAGGCAGTTCACTATCCAGACGTTGACGCAAAGGCCAGGGTAAGAAAGCCTTTAATGCTTCCTCCACATCCAGCGCTTTCAGCGCGCGAAGGGAATGCACGCCCCCCATTTGTGGCAACAACCAGCTTTCCAGAGAAGCAAGCAGCGAAGCATCATCTACCGCAGGCCATGACTCTTCCGGCAACCATTTCGCCGCGCAGTGTAAACGCAGGCGTAGCTGTTTCGCCTCTGGCGTCCAGTTAAGGACATCCAGCCCCTTCTCGCGTATCCCGTTGAGCATCGCCTGATGGAGTTCTTCTTCCGGTAGCTTCGCCAGCGGCTGAACCTTCACCGTCAGTTGGCCAATCCGGCTACGACGAAACGCCTTTAAGGTTCCCTGGGCTTCATCCCATTCCACAGAGTCAGACGACTCAATAATGTACGGACAGGCCGCCAATAACCGATCGATGTCCAGCGGCAGCGCCAGCAAAATGCGGGCATCCGGCGACTGGCTTCCCTGTAACAGCAGCGGCGCAAGCAGCCATTCATGGCGATTAAGCGCATCATCTGCATCCAGCATCGCGCCCATTCCGTTTGCCAGTTGATATCGTCCGTCCTGGCCGCGCCTGCGCGCAATACGGTCAGCAAAAGCGCTGGCAAGCAATGGCGCCAACAGGTCGTTATCGGGCTCCCCTTCCGCACTTTTCAACCGCCGAATCAGTTGTCGGGCCCGCTGCTGCCACTGAGGCTGATGGCGTGAAAAAGCGACACTCAAATCGGTGTTGCCACCGCGTGGCGGATCTTCAAGGATGGCAGCCAGTTTCGCCGCCGTTGCCACTTCATCCGCACTGCCAGCACTCGCTAACATCGCGGCAAGTCGAGGATCATTACCCAACGATGCCATTTTCTTCCCCAATGGCGACAGGCGATCACCGTCGAGCGCCCGCAGTTGCGTCAACAATCGCTTCGCTGCGGCAAGGTTAGTCGTCGGCGGTAAATCCAGCCAGTTAAGTTGCGCCGGATCCTGGCATCCCCACTGTAACAACTCCATCAACAGGCCAGACACATCGCTTTGTAAAATCTCCGGCTCGCTCTGGACCGCCGCCCTTTCGGCCTGTTCTTTACCTGTCAGATGCAAACAGATTCCCGGCTCAAGGCGTCCGGCACGCCCGGCACGCTGTGTCATTGATGCCTGGCTCACGCGCTGGGTGACAAGCCGCGTTAATCCTGTTCGTGAGTCAAAACGGGCCACACGCTCCTGGGCGCTGTCCACAACCAGGCGAATGCCCTCAATGGTCAGGCTGGTCTCAGCGATATTCGTGGCCAGCACCACTTTTCTTTTACCTACTGGTGGCGGAAGAATGGCTTTGCGTTGTTCATTGAGCGACAGCGCCCCATACAACGGGCAGAGCAACACATCGTCAGAGACCCGGCTGGCCAGTTGTTCCTGTACGCGCTGGATTTCCCCTACCCCCGGCAAAAACAGTAACAATGACCCCGATTGCGAACGCAGCAGATCGGCGGTCGCCATCGCGACCGCCTCGTCAAAGCGCTGGTGAAGACTTAATGCCTGATAACGCCGCTCTACCGGGTGCATACGCCCCTCTGAAATAATCAGTGGCGCATCCGGAAGAAGCGTCTGCAGACGGCTGTTATCAAGGGTGGCTGACATGACCAGCAGCTTAAGGTCGTCACGCAATCCCTGCTGAACATCCAGTAACAGCGCCAGCGCCAGATCGGCCTGCAGACTACGTTCGTGAAATTCATCAAGGATCACCAGACCAACGCCGCTCAGTTCGGGATCGTGCTGAATCATTCGCGTCAGGATCCCCTCAGTCACCACCTCCAGTCGCGTATTCGGCCCAACACAGGTTTGGGCTCTCATCCGGTAGCCGACGGTGTCGCCGGGCTCCTCATCAAGCAGCTCCGCCAGACGTTGCGCCACGTTACGGGCAGCCAGTCTGCGCGGTTCAAGCAGTAAAATACGCCCGTCAATTCCGCTCTGCTGCAACAATTGCAGCGGCAGCCAGGTTGACTTCCCCGCGCCTGTTGGAGCGGTCAGTAATACCTGGGGGGCGCGCTGTAACGCATTGAGAAGGTCGGGTAAAACGGCAGAAACCGGCAGTAAGGACACACAAGGCTCCAGAGGACTCACATTGATAAGGACGCTGCCAATTGTACATGAACTGCGGCGCTTTGGAGCGCCGAAGCATTTGCGGGCATCCGCCTGCCATTGTAGCATCGCGACAAACCCTAACAGAGTGCCCGCCATGTCTGAATCGAGAAGGCTGTTTTTCGCCATCGAATTGCCCGATACCATCCGACAGGAGGTGGTGCGCTGGCGGGCGGAACATTTCCCGCAGGATGCCGGACGGGCTGTTGCGGCAGCAAACTTACATCTGACGCTGGCGTTTTTAGGGGAAGTGAGTGCAGAAAAACAGCGTGCTCTGGAAACGCTGGCCGGGCGCATTCGCCAGCCAGGCTTTACGCTACAACTGGATGACGCCGGGCAATGGCTGCGTTCACGTGTTGTCTGGCTGGGCTGTCGCCAGTCACCACGCGGACTGTTGCAACTGGCGGACATGCTGCGCGCCCAGGCTGCACGTAGCGGATGCTGGCAAAGCCCGACGCCGTTTCATCCGCATATCACACTGCTACGCGATGCAAGCCATGCGGTCACGATACCGCCGCCGGGCTTTCGCTGGACTTTTCCTGTAACAGAATTTGTCTTATATGAATCGCAGTTTGCCGGAGGACGTCTGCGTTACACGGCGTTAAACCGCTGGACGCTAAACACATAAAAAGGATAGGTCATGGAATTTTCGCCCCCCCTTCGCTCCGCCACGCTTATTCAGCGCTATAAGCGGTTCCTTGCCGATGTGATCACCCCAGAAGGCGAAACGCTGACAATTCATTGCCCCAATACTGGCGCAATGACCGGTTGTGCCACGCCTGGCGATACGGTGTGGTATTCCACATCAGAAAGTGCTAAACGCAAATATCCGCATACCTGGGAATTAACGCAAACCCAGCAGGGCGACTTTATTTGCGTTAATACGCTTCGCGCGAATACCTTAACGAAGGAAGCGCTGCAGCAAAACCGCCTGCCTGAGCTGCTGGGTTACAGCACACTGAAAAATGAAGTGAAATATGGTGCCGAAGGCAGCAGAATTGATTTTCTGTTACAGGCAGATGGCCGCCGCAACTGCTATATTGAAGTTAAATCAGTAACGCTCGCCGAGCGGGAATGCGGTTTTTTCCCTGATGCAGTTACGCTACGCGGACAAAAGCATCTGCGTGAGTTAATGAGCGTAGCGGCCAGCGGCGACCGCGCCGTTATACTGTTTGCCGTGCTGCATTCAGCCGTTGAACATTTTTCTCCAGCGCGCCATATTGATGAGAAATACGCACGATTGTTAAAGGAAGCACAAGGTCAGGGGGTAGAAATTCTGGCGGTAAAAGCGGAACTTTCTGCTACAAATATGACTCTGAGATTGCCGCTGCCTTTTACGATATAGGGCAGCCATTGACTAAATTGACTAATAAGTGTTCTGGTCGCGTGCGCAAATACGCTTTTCCTCACAGGCTTGTCAAGTGTTACGTTTAGATATTTGCCATCCGGAAAAGCATCTGCTATTTATAGCGGCCTGATTTTCCCCCGACACGGGGATCGATAGTGCGTGTTAAGGAGAAGCAACATGCAAGAAGGGCAAAACCGTAAAACATCGTCCCTGAGTATTCTCGCCATCGCTGGGGTGGAGCCGTATCAAGAGAAACCGGGCGAAGAGTATATGAATGAAGCCCAGCTGGCGCACTTCAGGCGTATCCTTGAAGCATGGCGTAATCAACTCAGGGATGAAGTCGATCGCACCGTCACCCATATGCAGGATGAAGCGGCTAACTTCCCGGACCCGGTAGATCGTGCCGCACAGGAAGAAGAGTTCAGCCTCGAACTGCGTAACCGTGACCGCGAGCGTAAACTGATCAAAAAGATCGAGAAAACGCTGAAAAAAGTTGAAGACGAAGATTTCGGCTATTGCGAATCCTGCGGTGTTGAAATCGGCATTCGCCGCCTGGAAGCGCGTCCGACCGCTGACCTGTGCATCGATTGCAAAACACTGGCGGAAATTCGCGAAAAACAGATGGCGGGTTAATTCGCCTCTGACCGACAATCGGTCACCCCCTCAGACGGCGCAGCGCTGATTCCGGCCTGCGCCTTAAAATCCGGCTGTGCTATAGTCGGGGAAAATTTCCCGTATTGTCGGCGTTTCCTCTCTGTATGTCTGACTCTCACTATATTGGGCGCTTTGCGCCGTCACCGTCCGGTGAACTCCATTTTGGCTCGCTGATTGCTGCACTTGGCAGCTACCTGCAGGCGCGTGCGCAGCAGGGTATCTGGCGAGTGCGTATCGAAGATATTGATCCCCCGCGTGAAGTCCCCGGCGCCGCAGACACCATCCTGCGCCAGCTTGAGCATTACGGCCTGTACTGGGACGGCGACGTGCTCTGGCAATCACAACGTCATGAGGCCTATCGCGAGGCACTGGACTGGCTTCATAACCATGGGCTGAGTTACTACTGTACCTGTACGCGGGCGCGTATTCAGAGCGTGGGCGGCATCTATGACGGACATTGCCGTCGTGCTGATAATGGCCCTGAAAACGCAGCTGTTCGTCTGGTGCAGCGACATCCGGTGCTCCATTTTCACGACAGACTGCGCGGCGAACTCTATGCGGATGAAAAGCTGGCGCGAGAGGATTTTATTATTCATCGCCGGGATGGTCTGTTTGCTTATAACCTCGCCGTTGTGGTTGATGACCATTTTCAGGGCATCACGGAAATTGTGCGCGGTGCAGATTTGATTGAACCCACGGTGAGGCAAATTTCCCTCTACCAGCAGTTTGGCTGGCCCGTGCCACAGTATGTCCATCTACCGCTGGCGCTCAATGCGCAAGGGAATAAACTCTCCAAGCAAAACCACGCTCCTGCCTTGCCCGGCGGCGATCCTCGCCCCATAATAATCAGGGCGTTACAATTCCTAAACCAGAGCGCAACAAATGAGTGGCAGGACCTCAGCGTCGACGATTTGTTGAAAAATGCGGTGGCGAACTGGACGCTTACTGACGTACCCACTGCAGTGGATGTGAATACAGCATTCTCAAACGCCTCGCGCTGAGCTATGATTAGCCGCTATTTTTTTGTCCTGACGTTTGACACTACCGAGGTGCACTATTTTTACCCGAGTCGCTAATTTTTGCCGAAAGGTGCTAAGTCGCGAAGAGAGCATGGTCGTTGAGGCTATCGTACAACCTCAGATGACGGTTATCCCGCGTGAACAGCACGCTATTTCACGCAAAGATATCAGTGAAAATGCGCTCAAGGTTCTCTACCGCCTGAACAAAGCCGGTTATGAGGCTTATCTCGTCGGTGGTGGCGTGCGTGATTTGTTGCTGGGCAAAAAACCAAAAGATTTTGACGTCACGACGAACGCCACGCCAGACCAGGTACGTAAATTATTCCGCAACTGCCGCCTGGTGGGGCGCCGTTTCCGCCTGGCCCACGTCATGTTCGGACCGGAAATCATTGAAGTCGCTACCTTTCGTGGTCATCACGAAGATACCGAAGCCGACCGCACCACTTCACAGCGTGGGCAAAATGGCATGTTGCTGCGCGACAATATTTTCGGTTCTATCGAAGAAGATGCCCAGCGTCGCGATTTCACCATTAACAGCCTTTATTACAGCGTGGCTGACTTCACCGTACGTGATTATGTCGGCGGAATGCGCGATCTGGAAGAAGGCGTCATTCGCCTGATTGGTAACCCGGAAACCCGCTATCGTGAAGACCCGGTACGTATGCTGCGCGCGGTGCGTTTCGCCGCCAAACTGGGTATGAGCATCAGCGCCGAAACAGCAGAACCGATTCCTCGTCTGGCCGCCCTGATTAATGACGTCCCCCCTGCGCGCCTGTTTGAAGAGTCGCTGAAATTATTGCAAGCGGGCTATGGTTTCGATACCTATATGCTGCTGCGCGAATACAACCTCTTCCAGCCCCTGTTCCCTACTTTCAGTCGCTTCTTCACCGAAAACGGTGACAGCCCGATGGAACGCATTATTGCGCAGGTGCTGAAAAATACCGATACCCGCCTTCGCAACGATATGCGAGTAAACCCGGCGTTTTTGTTTGCCGCCATGTTCTGGTATCCGCTACTGGAAACCGCGCAGCGTATTACCCAGGAAGGTGGTCTGGCGTATTACGATGCCTTTGCGCTTGCCATGAACGATGTACTTGATGAAGCCTGCCGTTCGCTGGCCATCCCGAAACGCATCACCTCGTTGATTCGCGATATCTGGCAGCTACAGCTGCGTATGTCCCGTCGTCAGGGTAAACGCGCATGGAAACTGATGGAGCATCCGAAATTCCGCGCGGCCTACGATCTGCTGGCCCTGCGTGCTGAGGTGGAAAACAACGGTGAACTGCAGCGCCTGGTGAAATGGTGGGGAGAGTTTCAGGTTTCCGCACCACCGGAGCAAAAAGATATGCTTGAGGACCTTGGCGATGAACCCGCCGTTCGTCGTCGTCACCGCCGCCCGCGCAAACGCGCGCCGCGCCGTGAAGGCAGCGCATAACATCATCCCTTTCAGGCCTGCCACGTGCAGGCCTGATGCTATCCAGAAACGAAAAACGCAGGAGCCTGTATGTCCCCGACCCTTTGCTATATCGCCATCGGCAGTAATCTCGCATCGCCTCTGGAGCAGGTAAAGGCAGCGCTGGACGCCATTGGGGAGATCCCGCAAAGCCGCGTGGTTGCCGTCTCTTCGTTCTATCGCACTCCTCCGCTTGGCCCACAGGATCAGCCCGACTATCTGAATGCCGCAGTCGCGCTGGAAACCACACTTGAGGCTGAAACATTGCTGGACCATACCCAGCGCATTGAATTGCAGCAGGGGCGCGTACGCAAAGCGGAGCGCTGGGGCCCACGCACGCTGGACCTGGACATCATGCTCTTTGGCGATCAGGTCATTCAGACGCCGCGCCTTACCGTTCCCCACTACGACATGAAAAATCGCGGCTTTATGCTGTGGCCCTTATTTGAAATTGCTCCTGCGCTGATATTTCCTGATGGCGTGACGCTGAACGCGGCCCTCAAAGAATGCGCAGCAGACAAACCTGCCTTGTGGTAAAACGCTTTTCTGGCGCATCTGATGTGATCGGTGTTAAACGGTTGCCTAAAATCATTGTTCACCTGAATGTTGCTGTTAGAATGCGCCAGAATTCGTTTTTAGCCATCAGGAAACGTTATGAAACCCACCACCATCTCCTGGCTGCTTAAATGCAAACAGGAAAAGAAACGCTTCGCTACCATCACAGCCTACGATTACAGCTTCGCTAAACTGTTCGCCGAAGAAGGCATCAACGTGATGTTGGTTGGCGACTCGTTAGGGATGACGGTACAAGGTCATGATTCAACCCTGCCAGTGACGGTAGACGACATTGCCTATCACACGCGCGCAGTGCGTCGTGGCGCTCCTCATTGTTTGCTGCTGGCCGATCTGCCGTTTATGGCGTACGCCACACCGGAGCAGGCCTTTGAAAGCGCCGCCGCCGTGATGCGCGCCGGGGCCAATATGGTAAAAATCGAAGGTGGTCGCTGGCTGAGTGACACGGTGAAAATGCTCACCGAACGCGCTGTGCCGGTGTGCGGGCATCTGGGGTTAACGCCGCAGTCTGTGAATATCTTCGGAGGCTACAAAGTTCAGGGGCGCGGCGATGCCGGGCAAACGCTGCTGGACGACGCGCTGGCGCTGGAAGCCGCAGGTGCGCAGTTGCTGGTACTGGAGTGTGTGCCGGTAGATCTGGCAAAGCGTGTCACAGACGCGCTGACCATTCCGGTAATTGGTATCGGGGCAGGTAACGTCACAGACGGCCAGATTCTGGTGATGCACGACGCGTTCGGCATTACCGGTGGTCATATCCCAAAATTTGCGAAAAACTTTCTGAGCGAGGCAGGCGACATGCGCGCTGCCGTGCGCCAGTATGTTGCCGATGTTGAGTCCGGGGTTTACCCGGGCGAAGAACACAGTTTCCATTAAGGAGTGCCGTTGTGTTGATTATCGAAACCCTGCCGCTGCTGCGCCAGCATATCCGCAGAGCGCGTCAGGAAGGAAAACGGATTGCGCTGGTACCAACGATGGGTAACCTGCACGATGGCCATATGACGCTGGTTGAGGAAGCCAAAGCCCGCGCGGATGTGGTCGTAGTGAGTATCTTCGTCAATCCCATGCAGTTTGATCGCGCCGACGATCTGGCACGCTACCCGCGTACCCTGCAGGAAGATTGCGAAAAGCTGAATAAACGAAAAGTGGATTTTGTTTTCGCCCCTGCGCCGAATGATATTTATCCGCAGGGTACGGACACGCAAACCTATGTGGATGTTCCGGGCATTTCCACCATGCTTGAAGGCGCAAGCCGTCCCGGGCATTTTCGCGGTGTATCCACCATCGTCAGCAAGCTCTTTAATCTGGTCCAGCCGGATATCGCCTGCTTTGGTGAGAAGGACTACCAGCAGCTGCAGCTAATCCGCAAAATGGTTGCCGATATGGGCTACGACATTGAGATTGTCGGCGTACCGACCGTGCGTGCAAAAGACGGCCTGGCGCTAAGCTCACGTAACGGCTACCTCACTGCCGATCAGCGCAAAATCGCGCCAGCGCTGAGCAAAACCATGAATGCAATGGCGGCAAAACTGCAGGCTGGCGAACGTAATATTGATGAGATCATTGCCCTGGCTGAACAGGAGTTGAATGACGCAGGTTTGCGCGCGGATGATATCCAGATCCGCGATGCAGACACGCTTCTGGAGCTTGCTCAGACCAGCAAACGCGCAGTGATTTTGATGGCCGCATGGCTGGGCCAGGCGCGTCTTATCGACAATAAAGTGGTTGATCTCCCCCTGTAGACAGGGGTTAAAAAACGGGCAATACTGCCCTGTTATCGGCCTGGTCTGGCGCTGTCGCCGGGCCGGGAAAGTCTGGCCGGGCAGCCAAATGCCTCCCGGCGATATACCTGTATTTCGTTACGCCATTAAAGGTAGAAGTTATGATTCGCACGATGCTGCAAGGCAAGCTCCACCGCGTCAAAGTGACACAGGCCGACCTGCACTATGAAGGTTCCTGCGCGATTGACCAGGATTTCCTTGAGGCGGCTGGTATCCTGGAATACGAAGCCATCGATATTTACAACGTCACCAACGGTAAGCGCTTTTCCACCTATGCTATCGCTGGTGAACGCGGCTCCCGCATCATTTCGGTCAATGGTGCTGCGGCGCACTGCGCTGACGTTGGCGATATCCTGATTATCGCCAGCTACGTCACCATGCCGGATGAGCAGGCGCGTAGCTGGCAGCCGAAAGTCGCCTATTTTGACGGCGACAACGAAATGAAACGCACGGCTAAAGCAGTCCCGGTACAGGTTGCCTGAATGGTATAACCCGCTAAGTAATCAGGCAAAATTGGCGCTTTTATTGGCCATTTTGCCTGATTTATCCCTGAGGCTGATTACTGATCAACCTCGACATATCCTCCAGCGAATCCGTTTTTAAGATATACAGCCGTTTTAGTAAGTACGGATTATCTCCAGGCTTAACCTTTCCTCGAACCGTGGTCAGCGCAAGATGGAACCCGGCATCTTTCGCAGCAGCCAGGGCCTTATCATCATAGCCACCGAACGGGTACGCCAGATACCATACATGCCGGTTGAACTGTGAAAGCGCGCGGCGTGAGTGCTTGAAATCCATCAGAATATTGTCATAACTGCGACTAAGCAGGATCGGATGCCCCACGTTATCGGTGCGATGCAAAAAATGTGTATGCGACTGAAAATCAAACACATGGGAAATTTGTTCCAGTTCAGAGATGCTCATGAACTGCAGAGATTTTGGATCCCAGGGCTGCGGTTTGCGCTTAATGCGCGACGAAATAATAAAGGCAGTCGCTCTGAAACCGTACTCATTTAATACCGGATAGGCATATCGACTGACCGATTTCAGCCCATCATCAAAGGTGATCACCACCGAACGTGCGGGCAGGTTCATCGCGTTACGCACATAACCTTCCAGCTGATACATATTTAACGTCGTATAGCCCTGGTCATGCAGCCAGGTCATCTGGTTGGTGAAAGCGCGAAGAGAGGTGGTCGTCGAGGTGTGACGAAAACGCGTGTTTTCCTCATCTTCCAGAATATGATGGTAGGTGAGCACCGGGATACCGTTATCTTCCTGCGCATCCAGGCTACTGACCCAGGCCAGCCGTTCGCCAATGCGAATCTGATACCAGGTCTGGTTGAGTCTGTCTTTCAGCTTGCTGATGATGGGATAGCGCAGATTTCCGGCCAGAGTACCCAGTTGCTCACTGGTATTATCCGCCTCGTTATACATCGGCGTATCGCGCCAGGTTATCAGGTTTTGATTACTCAGGGGTTTATTCAGGTCACCCAGGCTGTCCTGTACCTTTTCATTACCACGAACCGTCCCCAGATGTCCTTTATCGATCCACGCTTTGCCGAAGCCGAAACGAAATTCGTAGTAATCTTCAGCCCCCGGCACCACAGCCAGAATTTGTCCGGCGCGGATATTGCCAACGGTCATGACATTGTTGCCAATCTGCGCCCATATGTCGGCATCTTCCGTAACTTGCATATAACGCGCAGGATCGGGATTTTCACTAGCGGGACGAGCAAAAACGCTATATGACACCAGCAAGAACAGAATGAGGAGAAAACGAGGCATGCACCCAACCAGGCTCAACTTAATTTAGATTATTGTAGGAAAAAGAAAAATGAATACCAACGTTTATTTGCCATACAAATCATGTAACAACACAAACGGCGGATTTTTCTGTTGCTGATGCCAGAGGCTGCTGACCCCCGGCGCACCGGCGACAACAATCTGGTTACGAAAATCGGCGCTGCTGCATAATTCACGCAGTGGATACATCGCTTCCAGCAGGGTAGCATCAACGCCGGATATCACTTCACAATGTTCATGCTTATGGCTCATCAGCGAGGCGGCCCGGTAAGGTGCGGCGCCAGAAATGTCAGTTAAAAAAACCACCCCCTCACCGGAATCTGTTTCATGTAATGCATCGCAAATCATACGGCTGAGCATATTGGTACTAAGCCCCTGGCGAAAGTTGACCGCTCTGCACTGCCTAAGCGGACCAAACCGGCTCTCAAGACTGTCCAGCATCTCCTGCGCCAGCTCACCATGGCATGTAATGACCCATCCCAGCATACGTATCTCCTTAGCAGGTTTGCAGTGTAGCCAGGTGATCGTCAGCCGTCGGTGACAGATATCATAGATTAAAGGGGCAATGAGAACCCGGCGACGAACGCC
The DNA here is from genome assembly GCF_039409775.1 of Phytobacter palmae. Taxonomy (NCBI): domain Bacteria; kingdom Pseudomonadati; phylum Pseudomonadota; class Gammaproteobacteria; order Enterobacterales; family Enterobacteriaceae; genus Phytobacter; species Phytobacter palmae. Next base: position 67,211 of record NZ_JBCIVJ010000013.1, read on the forward strand.
GCCGGGAAGAGGTAGTTAACTGCGCAGACCGCGTCCACGCTGGATTAAGTACCAGCAAAACAGATAAAAAGCGATGATGAACACCGCCAAAACCGCCACTGTAGTGAAGAGCGGCACATCGGTAATACCGAGGAAACCAAAGCGGAAACCGCTGATCATATAAACAATGGGATTCAGATGAGAGAGCGCCTGCCAGAACGGCGGTAACAGCGTTAGCGAATAGAACACCCCGCCAAGATAAGTCAGCGGCGTCAGAACAAATGTCGGGATCAGGCTGATGTCATCGAAAGTCGTCGCAAAAACCGCATTCAACAGACCCGCCAGCGAAAACAATACCGCGGTCAACAGCAGCGTTAACGCAACAAAGACCCACGAATGGACCTGAAAAGGCACGAAAAACAGCGACACGGCGGTCACCAGCACCCCGACACACAAACCACGCGCCACGCCGCCGCCAACATACCCAGCGATAATCACGTGTGTTGGCACCGGGGCGACCAGGAGCTCTTCAATATTGCGTTGAAACTTGGCACTGAAAAATGATGACGCCACGTTTGCATAGGCGTTAGTGATCACGGCCATCATGATCAGGCCTGGCACGATGAACTGCATATAGGTAAAACCATGCATTTCACCGATACGTGAGCCAATCAGATTGCCAAAGATAATAAAGTAGAGCGTCATGGTAATAACCGGCGGCACCAGTGTCTGTACCCAAATACGCATAAACCGTTGAATTTCTTTATACCAGATACTCTTCAACGCCACCCAGTAAAGCTGCATCATGCGTGCTCTCCTTTTTTCTCATGCACCAGCGTGACGAATAGCTCTTCCAGCCGGTTAGCCTTGTTGCGCATACTTAAGACCTGTACGCCCTGCGCGCTAAGCTGACTGAACACGCTGTTTATCCCTTGTTCACGTAGTACTTCGACTTCCAGCGTCGAGGTATCTACCAGCCGATACTGGTAGCCTTCCAGCTTCGGCAGCGGGCTTTTTGTTGCCAGATCAAGAATAAAAGTTTCCGATTTGAGCTTCGCCAGGAGTGACTTCATCGAGGTGTTTTCAATCAGCTCACCGCTCTGAATAATGCCAATGTTGCGGCACAGCATCTCAGCTTCTTCCAGATAATGGGTGGTCAGAATGATCGTGGTGCCTTTGTCATTGAGATCCTTCAGGAAGCCCCACATAGAACGACGCAGTTCGATATCCACCCCGGCAGTAGGCTCATCAAGAATCAACAGCTTCGGCTCATGCATCATGGCGCGGGCAATCATCAAACGACGCTTCATCCCGCCCGACAGCATACGCGCACGTTCGTTACGTTTTTCCCACAGATCGAGCTGATTCAGGTATTTTTCGCTGCGCTCAAGGGCATCTTTACGTTCAACACCGTAATAACCCGCCTGGTTCACCACAATCTGCTGTACGGTTTCAAACGGGTTAAAATTGAACTCCTGAGGAACAAGACCGAGCTGCCGTTTAGCATTAACGATGTCTTTTTCCAGGTCATAGCCGAAGACACTCACGCGTCCGGACGTTTTATTTACCAGTGAGCTGATGATACCTATGGTGGTAGATTTTCCTGCGCCGTTTGGTCCCAGTAACGCGTAAAAATCCCCCGCTTCTACTTTAAGATCAATACCACGTAACGCATGAACGCCGCCCGGGTATGTTTTTTTAAGCTGCTCAAGCTCCAGTGCAATGGTCATGAATTTTCACTTACCTTATTCTTACACTCGATGTGTGGTTTAAAAAACGTGGGAGTTGACCTATATTAGCGCAACGCACTTATTTAGTTACAGGTCGTTAACTTCCATGAAAGACATAGATACACTCATCAGCAATAATGCACTATGGTCAAAAATGCTGGTGGAAGAGGATCCCGGATTTTTCGAAAAACTGGCGCAAGCGCAGAAACCGCGTTTTCTATGGATTGGATGTTCTGACAGTCGCGTTCCCGCAGAACGCCTTACCGGCCTTGAGCCAGGCGAACTGTTTGTTCACCGTAACGTTGCCAACCTGGTTATTCATACCGACCTGAACTGCCTTTCTGTTGTTCAGTACGCGGTTGATGTACTGGAAGTTGAGCATATCATCATCTGTGGTCACTACGGCTGCGGCGGTGTGCAGGCGGCGGTGGAAAACCCGGAACTGGGGTTGATTAACAACTGGCTGCTGCATATTCGCGATATCTGGTTCAAGCATAGTTCGTTGCTTGGCGAGATGCCGCAGGAGCGCCGCCTTGATACCCTTTGTGAGCTGAACGTGATGGAGCAGGTCTATAACCTGGGCCACTCCACCATTATGCAATCCGCGTGGAAACGTGGACAAAAGGTCACGATTCACGGTTGGGCGTATGGCATTCACGATGGTTTACTGCGTGACCTGGAAGTCACCGCAACGAACCGCGAAAGTCTGGAGCAGCGCTACCGTCAGGGCGTCTCGAACCTCAGCAAGAAACACATCAATCACAGGTAATCTTGCATTCCCGGCGGCATGATGCCAGCCGGGATAACGCATCAGGCCGGGCTAAGCCCGGCTTTTTTATGCTTACTCTTCCAGCATCACAACTTTACCGACATACGGCAGATGGCGATAACGTTGCGCATAATCGATGCCATAGCCCACCACGAATTCGTCCGGGATCGAAAAGCCGACAAATTCCACATCAACCTCCACTTCGCGGCGCGACGGTTTATCGAGCAGGGTGCAAATAGAGAGAGACTTTGGCTCACGCAGGCTGAGAATTTCGCGCACTTTGGAGAGCGTGTTGCCGGAATCGATGATGTCTTCAACGATCAGAACATCCTTACCGCGAATATCTTCATCCAGATCTTTGAGAATTTTAACATCGCGGGTCGAAGACATGCCGCTGCCATAGCTGGAGGCGGTCATAAAATCGACTTCGTGCGCCACCTGCACTTCACGGCAAAGATCCGCCATGAACATAAATGAGCCGCGCAGCAGGCCCACCAGCACCATTTCACTGCCGCTGTCCTGATAACGCTCTGTGATTTGACGACCCAATTCGGCGATACGCGCTTTGATCTCCGCTTCCGGGATCATCACTTCAACAATATGTTTCATTTTAAATAACCATATGATTTAAATAATAAATCACTCAATAACCCGCTTATTGCTTTGGTTACTGAAGCGCAAGGCGTGCAGTATACCAGCAAACGCATTTCCGATGTTTATATGTCGATAAAGCTCATTTTGTGATGACGATCACACTTGTTAAATCCTATAATTAGTTGCTACTAAAACATTAATGAATTTGATGAGTGTCTTTTTATGGCTGAAACAAAAACGCAACGGTCAGGTATCCTCGTGATACTGACAGCGCTGTTCGCAGCATTCTGCGGGCTTTGGTTACTGATCGGCGGGGTATGGCTGGTCTCCCTTGGCGGCTCCTGGTACTACCCCATCGCGGGTATTGTCATGCTGGGTGTCACCGCACTTTTATGGCGACGTAAGCGTTCTGCGCTATGGCTGTATGCGGCGTTGCTGCTGGCGACCATGATTTGGGGCGTATGGGAGGTAGGCTTCGACTTTTGGGCGCTTACACCACGCAGCGATATCCTGGTCTTCTTCGGTATCTGGCTGATCCTGCCCTTTGTCTGGCGCAGACTGATTTTTCCTTCCGGCGGTGCGGTTGCCGCACTGGTGGTCGCGCTGCTGATTAGCGGCGGCATTCTTACGTGGGCTGGCTTTAATGATCCACAAGAAGTGAACGGAACGCTGAAAGCGGATGCCACGCCAGCCGCCCCTATCTCACAGGTTGCTGATGGCGACTGGCCGGCTTATGGTCGTAACCAGGAAGGTCAACGCTACTCCCCGCTTAAACAGATCAATGCCGATAACGTCAAAAATCTGAAGGAAGCCTGGGTGTTCCGCACCGGAGACCTGAAGCTGCCAACCGATCCGGGTGAACTGACCAACGAAGTGACGCCGATCAAAGTGGGCGATACCCTTTATCTGTGCACCGCTCACCAGCGCTTGTTCGCTCTGGATGCATCGACCGGTAAAGAGAAATGGCATTTTGACCCGCAGTTAAATGCTAACCAGTCCTTCCAGCACGTAACCTGTCGCGGCGTTTCTTATCATGAAGCACGTGCAGATAACGCCAGCCCGGATGTCGTGGCGGATTGCCCGCGCCGCATTATGCTGCCGGTAAACGATGGTCGTCTTTTTGCAATCAATGCCGACAACGGCAAACTGTGCGAAACCTTTGCCAACAAAGGTATTCTGAATCTGCAGACCAATATGCCGGACACCACCCCGGGTCTGTATGAGCCGACCTCACCGCCGATCATCACCGATAAAGTGATTGTGATTGCCGGCTCGGTAACCGATAACTTCTCTACCCGTGAAACGTCTGGCGTTATTCGTGGCTTTGACGTCAATACCGGTAAGCTGTTATGGGCTTTTGATCCAGGCGCGAAAGATCCTAACGCTATTCCGTCTGACGAACATAGTTTTACCTTCAACTCGCCCAACTCGTGGGCTCCAGCCGCCTATGATGCGAAGCTGGATCTTGTTTACCTGCCAATGGGTGTAACTACCCCGGATATCTGGGGCGGCTATCGTACGCCGGAGCAAGAACGCTATGCCAGCTCCATCGTGGCTCTGAATGCCACTACCGGTAAACTGGCCTGGAGCTACCAGACCGTTCACCACGACCTGTGGGATATGGATATGCCGTCCCAGCCGACGCTGGCAGACATCACAATTAACGGCAAAACGGTTCCGGTGATTTACGCCCCGGCGAAGACCGGCAACATCTTCGTGCTGGATCGCAGCAACGGTAAGCTGGTTGTACCGGCGCCGGAAAAACCGGTTCCGCAAGGTGCAGCGAAAGGTGATTACGTCACTAAAACTCAGCCGTTCTCGGATTTGAGTTTCCGTCCGAAGAAAGATCTCAGCGGGGCGGATATGTGGGGCGCAACCATGTTCGACCAACTGGTCTGCCGCGTGATGTTCCACCAGCTGCGCTATGAAGGCATCTTCACCCCGCCATCTGAGCAAGGCACGCTGGTATTCCCGGGGAACCTGGGGATGTTCGAATGGGGTGGTATCTCCGTTGATCCTGACCGCCAGGTAGCGATTGCCAACCCGATGGCGCTGCCGTTTGTTTCCAAATTGATCCCACGCGGTCCGGGCAATCCGATGGAGCAACCGAAAGATGCGAAAGGCAGCGGTACCGAAGCGGGTATTCAGCCGCAGTACGGTGTGCCCTTCGGCGTAACGCTGAACCCGTTCCTCTCTCCGTTTGGCCTGCCGTGTAAGCAACCTGCATGGGGTTATATCTCCGCGCTGGATCTGAAAACTAATCAGGTGGTGTGGAAAAAACGTATTGGTACGCCGCAGGACAGCATGCCGTTCCCGATGCCAGTTCCGGTGCCGTTCAATATGGGTATGCCGATGCTGGGCGGCCCAATCTCTACCGCCGGTAACGTGCTGTTCATTGCGGCAACCGCAGATAATTACCTGCGCGCGTATAACATGAGCAACGGCGAGAAACTCTGGCAGGGTCGTTTACCAGCAGGTGGTCAGGCAACGCCAATGACCTATGAGGTTAATGGCAAGCAGTATGTTGTCATCTCTGCCGGTGGCCACGGTTCGTTTGGTACGAAGATGGGTGACTATATTGTTGCCTATGCCCTGCCGGACGAAAAATAAGAGTGCCCTCACTCTGGCCCTCTCCTACTGAGGAGAGGGCCAGGATGAGCAAGGTAAAAGCAAAAAGGCAACGCGAGTTGCCTTTTTTAATGCCTGCTCGTTCTCCTCCCGGGAGAGGGAGATCAGGTCTCTCAACTGCTCATTTTCCCCCGGATGGGCTGCGCTTATCCGGGCTTCTCTCCTTCCTGCGCCAAACAGGAAGGTAGCCTACACTGTAAATCCAAGCATCATGCCTGTATCTTCATGCTCAAGCAGATGGCAGTGCGCCATATAGGCATACTCCTTCGGCGCATCATGCGCAAAACGGACCAGGACTTCGCTTTTCGCGCCTTCAACGCTGACAATATCTTTCCAGCCTGCGCGATGCGCAGCAGGCGGTTTACCGTTTTCCGACAGAATGCGGAATTGTGTGCCATGGATATGGAACGGATGCAGCATCATGTCGCCTTCACCGGAAATAACCCAACGCTCCCAGGTCTCTTTCTGCGCGGCAAACGCAGGCACTTGCATATCAAATGCCTTGCCGTTGATTCGATTAGCGCTATGGAACTCCATTTCTCCATTACCGTGATTCATCTGCCCCATGTCACCATGGTTCATACCGTCGTGGTTCATCTGCATCTGACCATGGCTCATATTGCCATGATGCATCCCCATACCCGCCATTGCAGCATCGCCATACTTTTGCTGCAGAGCCTGCATCCCCATCATGTCCAGCATGGGATCCATGGAAAGTTGCAACGTTCGTTGTGTTAACCCTTCCAGCGCTGGCAGGCCGGGGAGCGTCGCCAGAGTGTCAGGCAAGGTTCCGGATGCGGTAACCACCACCGGTTGAATACGCAACAACGGATACGGCTTATCAAATGGCGCAACCGTCATACCTATTTGCTGTACAGGTAACGTGACCAGATCGAAAACTTTATTGTCGCGGGTCTCAACCAGCACCTCAAAGCGCTCTCCCGGCAACATGGCCAGCTCGCTGACTTTTACCGGTGAATTCAACAAGCCCCCGTCGCTGGCAATCACGTAAAGCGGGCGATTATCGCTGGCAGCCACGGTAAGCGAGCGGGCGTTACACCCGTTGAGCAGACGTAAACGCAGCCAGCCACGGGGTGCCGCATGCTGTGGATAGATAGCGCCGTTCGTCAGTAACGTATCGCCAAACCACCCTACCGCCGCACTCATCACATCCAGCTGATAATCAATCTGCCCGTCAGCAGCAAAACGTTTGTCCTGCATGATGACCGGAATATCATCAATGCCCCACTGCTGCGGCAACCGTAATTTACGACTGTTATCATCTTCAATCAGCAGCAGCCCGGCCAGCCCCATCGCCACCTGATGACCGGTTTTTCCATGTTGATGAGGGTGAAACCAGCAGGTTGATGCCGGTTGATCCGGGGTAAACGAGACCGTACGACTATCGCCGGGCTTAATCACGCCCTGCGGCCCGCCATCAACATCGCCAGGCACTTCCAGCCCATGCCAGTGTACGGTTGTCTCCTCCGCCAGTGCGTTGCGAATTGATACGTTGACGGTCTTTCCCTGACGCAGTTGAATCGCCGGCCCGAGCAGGCTGCCGTTATAGCCCCAGGTTGTCGCCAGCTTGCCCGCGAACGTTGATGTTCCTGTCTGCACCGTAAGCTGAATATGGTTTTGTGCATCGGCGCTCAGCAACGCGGGAATCGGTAACGCGGGCCTTTGCGCCGCCAGCAAAGAACGACTCCAGAGCGGTAGTGCACTCGCCACGCCCAGCGCAGCAGAGTATTTCAAAAAATCACGACGTTGCATGTCCCTTTCCTTATGGTTTTCAGCCTGGAATTTGAGCATAAACCCTCCCCTTGCCGGAAGGTCAAGAAATGTGGCTGCATTCGGACGATAATAAATATCGTCGCCTCGCCAACAGTGTGCTAACGTTTAATTTCCGTTATGCCGTGGTAGAAATAATGAAGACGCTTTTCAGAACGATTTTATTCGGCAGCCTGCTGGCTGTCTCCGCTAATAGCTACGCCCTGAATGAATCCGAAGCGGAAGATATGGCCGACCTTACGGCTGTGTTTGTCTTTCTGAAAAATGACTGTGGCTATAACAACTTACCTAATGGTCAGATTCGCCGGGCGCTGGTTTTCTTCGCACAGCAAAATCAGTGGGATCTGAGCAACTACGACTCCTGGGATATGAAATCGCTCGGCGAAGCAAGCTATCGCGACCTGAGTGGCATCCGCATTCCTACCGCAAAAAAATGCAAAGCGCTGGCACGTGACTCGCTCAGCCTGCTCGCCTACGTGAAATAAGTTATTTCCAGCGGGGGACGCTGGCCGTGCATCCACAGTCAGAGTTAGCTATGATGTTGCGCCTGTTTTGAGCAGGTGTTAACAAAGGAGCAACCTATGGCCGATAACACGCTGTGGCACGAAACGCTGCACGACCAGTTTGGGCAATACTTTGCCGTTGATAAGGTGCTGTACCACGAGAAAACCGGGCACCAGGACCTTATCATTTTCGAAAATGCCGCTTTTGGCCGTGTGATGGCGCTTGATGGCGTGGTACAAACCACCGAACGCGACGAATTTATTTATCACGAAATGATGACCCACGTTCCGCTGCTCGCCCATGGCCGCGCGAAACATGTGTTGATTATCGGCGGTGGTGATGGCGCCATGCTGCGTGAAGTCACCCGTCATAAAAATATCGAAACCATTACCATGGTGGAAATTGATGCAGGCGTCGTCTCCTTCTGCCGCCAGTATCTGCCAAAACACAACGCTGGCGCTTACGACGATCCCCGTTTCCAGTTGGTTATCGATGATGGCGTGAATTTTGTTACGCAAACCACGCAAACGTTTGATGTGATCATTTCCGACTGTACCGATCCGGTCGGCCCCGGCGAAAGTCTGTTTACCTCCGCTTTTTATGCAGGCTGCAAACGCTGTCTGAATCCCGGCGGCATCTTTGTGGCACAGAATGGCGTCTGCTTCCTGCAGCAGGATGAAGCACTGGACAGCCACCGTAAGCTCGGTCATTACTTCGCCGATGTCGGTTTTTACCAGGCGGCCATTCCCACCTATTACGGCGGCATTATGACTTTCGCCTGGGCGACAGATAATGAGGCGTTACGTCACCTTTCCAGCGAAATTATTCAGGCGCGTTTCCATACCGCTGGCCTGACGTGCCGTTATTACAATCCGGCTATTCATACGGCGGCGTTTGCTCTGCCACAATATCTGCAAGACGCACTCTCTTCGCAGTCGTCCTAAGGAGAGATACGAAATTGAAAAAACTGAAACTGCATGGCTTTAACAACCTGACCAAGAGCCTGAGTTTTTGTATTTACGATATCTGCTATGCCAAGACGGAAGCAGAACGTGACGGGTATATCGCTTATATCGATGAGCTTTATAACGCCAATCGTCTGACGGAAATTCTGACGGAAACCTGTAATATCATTGGCGCCAATATCCTCAACATTGCTCGTCAGGATTATGAGCCGCAGGGTGCGAGCGTTACCATTCTGGTCAGTGAAGAGCCAGTCGACCCGCAGCTTATAGATAAAACCGAGCATCCCGGGCCGCTTCCTGAAGCCGTGGTCGCCCATCTCGATAAGAGCCATATCTGCGTACATACCTATCCGGAAAGCCATCCCGAAGGGGGACTATGCACTTTCCGTGCAGATATAGAAGTGTCGACCTGCGGGGTTATTTCACCGCTGAAAGCGCTGAATTATCTGATTCACCAGCTTGAATCGGACATTGTGACAATCGATTATCGCGTTCGTGGCTTTACCCGTGACGTGAATGGCATGAAGCACTTTATCGATCATGAGATCAATTCTATTCAGAATTTTATGTCAGATGATATGAAATCGCTGTATGACATGGTGGACGTGAACGTTTATCAGGAAAACATCTTTCATACCAAGATGTTGCTTAAAGAATTCGATCTTAAGCACTACATGTTCCATACCAAACCAGAAGAGCTGACAGCGCAAGAACGGAAAGAAATTACGGAAGCATTATGGAAAGAGATGCGTGAGATCTACTACGGTCGTAACATTCCGGCCGTATAATCCACAGCGGAGCAAGGATGCTCCGGCCTGTTTATCAGCGCGCATCGCTCATTCCAGTATGTCTCGCGGGTCGCGCGATGCTCAGCGTGTTGTTTGGTCATGGAACCACTCCACGTCAACATTGGCGACATCAACACCGTACAGGCTGGCTACGGCGAGCAGCGACTCCATCATTCGTCTGCTGTTATGTTCCGCATCAGGGCGCTGAGCGCGCGCTGAACTGCGAAAAAAATAACGGGAAATAAACGCTTTCATCTCAGTCTCCGTAAGGTGTCCGGAAGACCATTTCAGCGTAAAAAATCGACAAAGGGAAATATGAAAAACAGCTGAGGTTTTTCACTACGCGCATTTATAAGGACGGAGCGCCGGTTCCGGCAATGCGCAAGACCGGCCCCGGAGAAACAAGGGGTAAATTAACGCTGTTTCAGGAACTCACGGTACGCCGCTACCACATTGAGAAAGTCTTCCACACCACACATCGAAAGGCTCTCTTCATCGTAATAGCTCATACCCTCTTCCATCTCATCACCTGAAAACTCCAGTTGGTTGGCTCGCACCATAACTTCTTCGCCATCCATCCACAGCGTATATTCATGCCCTGCACGCTGCCACGAGCGTTCGCTGCCTTTCACGGTATGCGCCGCCTGTTCCACTTCATCAAGCAGGGCCAGATTGTCTTTCACCTCTTCATTAAACCAGTGTCCGACTGCTTCGTGGCCCATCGACATGCGCACCTTTACCCCACCGGTAATATCACGCAAAAATTCATAATCCATAATCTCTTCCTCATGCAGGCTTAGCGTCAGCCCATATCTTAATTATCGCAGCACAACGGAAGAAAAAAAGCGTAACGGTGGGAAGGATGCAATAAAAAAGCGGAGAAAGTCTCCGCTTTGGAACAAGCTATGGTCTGGCGCCCTCACCTCAGCCCTGAACAGTCCCTCTCCCCTTTTGGGAGAGGGCCAGGGTGAGGGGAACCTCTTACACCGCTGTCTGGAAAATCACGCCGTCAGCTTTGTCCGTATACTGGTTCAGTTGATCAAAGTTCAGATAACGGTAGGTATCTACCGCAGTCTTATCAACCTGAGCAATATAGGTCTGATACTCTTCCGGCGTCGGTAGTTTACCGAGCAGAGACGCCACCGCCGCCAGCTCAGCAGACGCCAGGTAGACGTTAGCGCCAGTCCCTAAACGGTTCGGGAAGTTACGGGTTGAGGTGGAGACCACCGTCGCACCGTCCGCTACGCGCGCCTGGTTACCCATACACAGGGAGCAGCCAGGGATCTCAATACGCGCGCCGCTCTTACCAAACACGCTGTAGTAGCCCTCTTCGGTCAACTGAGCGGCGTCCATACGGGTCGGCGGCGCAACCCACAGGCGGGTCGGCAACTGGCCTTTATGCGCATCCAGCAGTTTACCGGCAGCACGGAAGTGACCGATGTTGGTCATGCAGGAACCGATGAAGACTTCATCGATCTGCGCACCCTGAACATCAGAAAGCAGACGCGCGTCATCCGGATCGTTCGGCGCACAGAGAATCGGCTCTTTGATTTCTGCCAGATCGATGTCGATAACCGCCGCGTATTCAGCATCAGCATCAGCTTCCAGCAGTTGCGGATCGGCCAGCCATTTCTCCATGCCCTGAATACGACGCTCCAGCGTACGACGATCGCCATAGCCTTCAGCAATCATCCATTTCAGCAGGACGATATTGGAGTTCAGGTACTCAATGATCGGCTCTTTGTTCAGCTTGATGGTGCAGCCTGCAGCAGAACGTTCAGCAGAGGCATCGGTTAGCTCAAATGCCTGCTCGACTTTCAGGTCCGGCAGACCTTCAATTTCCAGGATACGGCCAGAGAAGATGTTTTTCTTGCCTTTCTTCTCAACGGTCAGCAGCCCCTGTTTGATAGCGTACAGCGGGATCGCATGTACGAGGTCGCGCAGGGTAATACCCGGCTGCATTTTGCCTTTGAAGCGCACCAGAACAGACTCCGGCATGTCCAGCGGCATCACGCCAGTCGCCGCAGCAAACGCCACCAGGCCTGAACCCGCCGGGAAGGAGATGCCGATCGGGAAACGAGTATGGGAGTCACCGCCTGTACCCACGGTATCCGGCAGCAACATACGGTTCAGCCAGGAGTGGATAACGCCATCGCCCGGACGCAGGGAGACACCGCCACGGTTCATGATGAAATCCGGCAGCGTGTGATGCGTGGTCACGTCAACCGGCTTCGGATAGGCTGCCGTATGACAGAAGGACTGCATCACCAGGTCGGCGGAGAAGCCCAGGCACGCCAGGTCTTTCAGCTCATCACGGGTCATTGGGCCGGTGGTATCCTGAGAACCGACAGAGGTCATTTTCGGCTCGCAGTAGGCACCCGGACGGATACCGGCTACGCCGCAGGCACGACCGACCATTTTCTGTGCCAGTGAATAACCACGGCTGCTTTCCGCCACGTCTTTCGCCTGACGGAAGACATCGCTGTGCGGCAGCCCCAGCGCTTCACGTGCTTTGGTGGTTAAGCCACGGCCGATAATCAGCGGAATACGACCACCGGCGCGAACTTCGTCGATCAGCACATCGGTTTTCAGTTCGAAGCTGGCCAGAAGCTCGCCGGTTTCGTGGTTGCGCACTTCGCCTTTGAACGGGTAAACGTCAATCACGTCGCCCATATTCAGGTTATTTACGTCCACTTCAATAGGCAGTGCACCCGCATCTTCCATAGTATTGAAGAAGATAGGCGCGATTTTACCGCCCAGCACCAGGCCGCCGCCGCGTTTGTTCGGTACATAAGGAATATCATCACCCATGAACCACAGTACGGAGTTGGTGGCGGATTTACGGGATGAACCGGTACCCACAACGTCGCCAACGTACGCCAGCGGGAAACCTTTCTGTTGCAGGGCTTCAATCTGTTTGATTGGGCCAACGGCGCCTGGCTGATCCGGCTCGATACCTTCACGGGCGTTTTTCAGCATCGCCAGGGCATGCAGCGGGATATCCGGACGCGACCAGGCATCCGGTGCCGGAGACAGGTCATCGGTGTTGGTCTCACCGGTCACTTTGAAGACGGTAACAGTAATTTTTTCTGCCAGTGCCGGACGGCTCAGGAACCACTCGGCATCAGCCCAGGATTTCAGTACCTGCTGCGCATAAGCATTACCCGCTTTCGCTTTTTCTTCGACGTCATAGAAATTATCGAACATCAGCAGGGTATGGGAGAGCGCTTTCGCGGCACCGGGCGCCAGCTTGTCGTTATCCAGCGCGTCAATCAGCGGATGAATGTTGTAACCACCCTGCATGGTACCCAGCAATTCGATGGCTTTTTCTGGGGTAACCAGCGGAGAGGTGGTTTCACCTTTGGTAATCGCAGCAAGGAAACCCGCTTTAACATAGGCAGCTTCATCAACGCCTGGCGGGACACGGTTGGTCAGGAGGTCTAACAGGAAATCTTCTTCGCCAGCAGGCGGGTTTTTCAGCAGCTCAACAAGTGCTGCCATTTGGGTTGCATCTAGCGGTTTTGGCGCAATTCCCTCAGCGGCACGTTCGGCTACGTGCTTACGGTATTCTACTAGCACGACGGTTCTCCTCGCTCTCATTGTCATAATGCGGCAGGCGATTCTCTTCACGCTCCTGTGAGACAGCAGTTTGTAGGGTAAATCCGCAATACCGCAACGCGCAGGATAGCAGGATTTTCAGGGGGTGTTAATCTGTTTACAAAAAAGCAACATTAAAAATTAGCTGAATCGTTAAGGGCAGGATAAAGCAGAGGAAATCGTCTTTTTAAGGCACACAAAAAACGGTAGAAACCATGGAATACGGCCCCGCAGGGCCGTATCAGAAAAGCGTTACTCGTTTTTTAACATATTGAGTAAGTTATTGCGCTCATACTTCTCTGGTGTGATGGTCTTGTCCACCAGCTCGCCCAAAACATATTTACGCACCGTTTCGACATTATTCACCTGCGTATAGTTACCAATACTGGCGAGGTAGCCTTTCGCATTGTAATTAAGGGTGGTAGCGCTGGTCTCTTCATTATCTACAGTGTGGTACAGATAATTCTGTGAGTTTTTGCTTGAGTTGAGCGAAAGCGGTGTGGCCGGGTCCAGCGCCTGATACCAGGATGCGGTCAGATGCGTGTGAAGCGTCTGCTTGACGCTCAGCGAACCATCATGGGCTGTACTCTGTTGTGTAGATTGTGATGCCTGATACGCGAAGCTCTCTTTCTCATCCATACGATACGGGTTGATGGCTTTCTCAGTTTCTGTCAGCGACAAAGAGAAATCGTTCAGCCCCCGGATCTGTACCTTGCCATCACCGCCCATCTGAATTGCGCCCGTTGAGTTAGCCTTGTGGCTCTCTTTGGGCTGCGTCTTATTCAGCGCATGGAAGGCGGATTTAAGCATCGCCATTTGATCGCTATCGCCGTGGCCATCACGACGTGCTTTATCAAACTTGCTGTCCCAGGCGTTTAAGGCCGCCTGTTGTTCAGCCGCATTGCCCACCAGAGACGGATTAGACGTATCGCTGGTCATTTTCAGCGAGAAATTATTGTCCTGGTAGCCAATCCAGCGTTCACTGGCATCCGCATGGAAATTAAGGGATTGCTGCGACAAATCGCCACGGCTGAGATCGGTTTTGAGATCAACAGATTTGATGAGAGATGTGTCAAATTGCGTCAAGCCAGAAACGTCCATTCTCGGTGGCTTCTCACTCAAACCATTAAGCGCAGACTGGAAAGCATTTCCTAATTTCGCAATCTCTGCCGCTTCGTCATCGCTGGCTTTACCGCCCTCGGTTGTGAGCTCCACCGCAATACCATCGCTCTGACGCGTCAGATTCAGGTGGACAACAGACCCTGATTGCGTCGTGATATTCAGCGACACGGCGGATTTTGTTGAGAAACTTATGTTGTTATCCAGCCCGAGGCTGGTGAGCGCCTGACTCACATCGCCCTGATTATCGGCGTAGTTGCTGAGCAGTAATCCCCCCAGCCCGCTTAACGAGGATACGCCTTCACTGCTCAACCCTAGCTGCATCAGCCCCGAAAGCGCACTGTCCGCTTGCGTGGACGCTTTCGCAGCGTCGCTAATTTTGGTTGGCGACATGGAGTAGACGGCGGCAATTTCTGCCGTCTGGCTACCGAAAATCACTTTTGCAGAAGCGGATGCCGCAGCAGGCAATGCCGAGGCGTTGGATTTCACTGTCGGTGAGGAGTTGCCGACAGAGGACGCAAGATGTGACAGCGTGGTCAGAAACGTCTTGTTGTTGATGCCAGTGATCATGACGATGAAACTCCCTCTCTCATCGATAAGGTATGGAGTATATACATCGGCAGATCGCGCGCATTATTTATACCAAAATGGAGAAATTATGAATTTATTCTCAGGCGGCGGGCAAAAAAAAACGCCTCCGGGGAGGCGCTTAGTAGAAGGCGAAATTATTTTTTCTTCGCTTTCGGGTTCGGCAGGTCAGTGATGCTACCTTCGAACACTTCGGCCGCGAGGCCAACTGACTCGTGCAGCGTCGGGTGCGCGTGGATAGTCAGTGCGATATCTTCTGCGTCACAGCCCATTTCGATAGCCAGACCGATCTCACCCAGCAGCTCGCCGCCGTTGGTACCGACAATCGCACCACCGATTACACGGTGAGTTTCTTTATCGAAAATCAGTTTGGTCATACCGTCAGCGCAGTCGGAGGCGATAGCA
This sequence comes from Phytobacter palmae, assembly GCF_039409775.1. Taxonomy (NCBI): domain Bacteria; kingdom Pseudomonadati; phylum Pseudomonadota; class Gammaproteobacteria; order Enterobacterales; family Enterobacteriaceae; genus Phytobacter; species Phytobacter palmae. Next base: position 82,668 of record NZ_JBCIVJ010000013.1, read on the forward strand.
CGGCCAGAAGCAGCCCACGGGAAGGTGGCGGTTTCGTAGCTGATGCCTTTCTCTTTCGCTTCTTTCTCGGTCAGGCCTACCCATGCAACTTCTGGCTCGGTGTAAGCGATAGACGGGATAACTTTCGGGTCGAAGTAGTGTTTTTTACCGGCGATAACTTCGGCGGCAACATGACCTTCGTGAACACCTTTGTGCGCCAGCATCGGCTGACCGACGATATCGCCGATAGCATAGATGTGCGGTACGTTGGTGCGCAGCTGTTTGTCAACGCGGATAAAGCCACGCTCGTCAACTTCTACACCCGCCTGACCTGCATCCAGCAGTTTACCGTTCGGTACGCGGCCGATAGCCACCAGCACCGCATCGTAACGCTGTGGTTCAGACGGAGCTTTTTTGCCTTCCATAGAAACGTAAATACCGTCTTCTTTCGCTTCAACGGCAGTCACTTTGGTTTCCAGCATCAGGTTGAATTTCTGGCTGATGCGTTTGGTGAAGACTTTCACGATGTCTTTGTCAGCAGCCGGGATAACCTGGTCGAACATTTCAACCACGTCAATTTCTGAACCCAGCGCATGGTACACGGTACCCATTTCCAGACCGATGATACCGCCACCCATAACCAGCAGGCGTTTAGGAACGGTTTTCAGTTCCAGTGCGTCGGTGGAGTCCCATACGCGCGGATCTTCATGCGGAATGAACGGCAGTTCAATCGGACGGGAGCCCGCTGCGATGATGGCGTTGTCAAAGTTGATCACGGTTTTGCCGTTTTCGCCTTCAACTTCCAGGGTGTTTGCCCCGGTGAATTTACCCAGACCGTTAACCACTTTCACTTTACGACCTTTCGCCATGCCTGCCAGGCCGCCGGTCAGTTGAGTGATAACTTTCTCTTTCCAGGTACGGATTTTATCGATATCAGTCTGCGGCTCACCAAATACGATACCGTGAGTCGCCAGCGCTTTAGCTTCTTCAATAACTTTTGCTACGTGCAGCAGCGCTTTAGAAGGGATACAGCCGACGTTCAGGCAAACACCGCCGAGAGTGTTGTAACGTTCTACGATGACGGTTTCCAGACCTAAATCAGCGCAACGGAAGGCAGCAGAGTAACCTGCCGGGCCTGCCCCAAGTACCACGACCTGAGTTTTGATTTCAGTACTCATCATGACCTCTTATTGATTTCCGGCAGTCAGGTACTTGTCGCCCTTTATCCACCGGGACGTTCTATCCGCCCGCAGTTTACAAAAATGTTAACAATTTTGAAACAACAAACGGCTCACGAATTCTCGATTCGCTAATAACCTCACAGACATTATGAGATTAAAAGCAAAAAAGCCGGCCGTCAGGCCGGCTTTTCGATTACATCACCAGACGACGGATGTCAGACAGCATGTTGTTGATGATGGTAATGAAGCGCGCACCATCAGCACCGTCAATCACGCGGTGGTCGAAGGACAGAGAGATCGGCATCATCAGACGCGGAACGAACTCTTTACCGTTCCAGACCGGCTCCATCGCAGACTTGGAAACACCCAGAATAGCCACTTCCGGCGCGTTAACAATCGGTGCGAAGTGGGTAGTACCCAGGCCGCCGATGCTGGAGATAGTGAAGCAACCGCCCTGCATTTCGCCAGCAGTCAGCTTGCCATCACGCGCTTTTTTGGAGATGACCGTCAGCTCACGAGACAGCTCGGTAACGCTCTTCTTATTCACGTCTTTAAAGACCGGAACAACCAGACCGTTCGGGGTATCAACCGCAACACCGATGTTGATGTATTTTTTCAAAGTCAGGCGCTGACCGTCTTCGGACAGAGAGCTGTTGAAGCGCGGCATCTGTTCCAGAGCAGCGGCAACGGCTTTCATGATGAAGACAACCGGGGTGAATTTCACGTCCAGTTTACGTTTCTCAGCTTCGGCATTCTGCTGTTTACGGAACGCTTCCAGATCGGTGATATCGGTTTTGTCGAAGTGCGTAACGTGCGGGATCATTACCCAGTTACGGCTCAGGTTAGCACCAGAGATTTTCTGGATACGGCCCAGTTCCACTTCTTCGATTTCACCAAACTTGCTGAAGTCGACTTTCGGCCACGGCAGCATGCCCGGGATACCACCACCGGTAGCGGCAGCAGGCGCGGCTTCTGCACGCTTGATAGCCTCTTTCACGTAAGTCTGAACGTCTTCACGCAGGATACGACCTTTACGGCCAGTGCCCTTCACTTTCGCCAGATTTACACCAAATTCGCGCGCCAGGCGGCGAATCAGCGGAGTCGCGTGAATGTAAGCGTCGTTTTCAGCAAACTCAGATTTGCCTTCGGCTTTCGCTGCCGGAGCAGCGGCAGGTTTAGCAGCCTGAGCGGCCGGGGCCGGGGCAGCCGCGGCAGGTGCAGCAGCCGGAGCCGCAGCAGGCGCAGCGCCTTCCACTTCGAAGACCATGATCAGAGAGCCGGTAGAAACTTTGTCGCCAACGTTAACTTTCAGCTCTTTCACCACGCCCGCGAACGGTGCAGGCACTTCCATAGAAGCTTTGTCGCCTTCAACGGTGATCAGTGACTGCTCAGCGGCAACTTTGTCGCCCACTTTCACCATCACTTCGGTCACTTCAACTTCGTCACCGCCGATGTCCGGTACGTTAACGTCTTTAGCACCCGCCACAGCAGCCGGAGCGGTAGCCGCTTCTTCTTTAACCTGCGGTTTAGCCTCGCCAGCAGCAGGTGCAGCACCTGCCACTTCGAAGATCATGATCAGAGAACCGGTAGAAACTTTGTCACCGGTGCTGATTTTGATCTCTTTCACAACGCCCGCGAACGGCGCCGGAACTTCCATAGAGGCTTTATCGCCTTCTACAGTGATCAGAGACTGCTCGGCGGCAACGGTGTCGCCGACTTTAACCATGATTTCAGTGACTTCTACTTCATCACCGCCGATATCCGGTACATGGACTTCTTTCGCGCTTGCGGCTGCAGGTGCTGCAGCGGCCGGAGCGGCTTCTTTCTTCTCTTCTGCCTTAGCAGGTGCAGCTGCTGCTGCACCGTCGGCGGAATCGAAAATCATAATCAGTTTGCCAGTCTCGGTTTTGTCGCCAACAGAAACTTTAATTTCTTTAACGACGCCAGCCTGCGGAGACGGGACTTCCATAGAGGCTTTGTCGCCTTCTACAGTGATCAGCGACTGTTCTGCTTCAACCTTGTCGCCCACTTTGACCAGAATCTCGGTGATTTCTACTTCATCAGACCCGATGTCCGGTACTTTGATTTCGATAGCCATTATCTCTTTACCTCTTACGCCAGACGTGGGTTAACTTTTTCTGCATCGATGTTGAATTTGGTAATTGCTTCCGCAACCACTTTCTTGTCGATTTCGCCACGTTTAGCCAGTTCGCCCAGTGCTGCTACAACCACATAAGAAGCATCAACTTCAAAGTGGTGACGCAGATTTTCACGGCTGTCAGAGCGGCCGAAGCCGTCAGTACCCAGTACGCGGTAATCATCAGCCGGTACATAAGTACGAACCTGCTCTGCGAACAGTTTCATATAGTCAGTAGATGCAACAGCCGGCGCATCGTTCATCACCTGAGCGATGTACGGAACGCGTGGAGTTTCCAGCGGGTGCAGCATGTTCCAGCGCTCACAATCCTGGCCATCACGCGCCAGTTCAGTGAAGGAGGTGACGCTGTACACATCAGAACCTACGCCGTAGTCTTTCGCCAGGATCTGCGCTGCTTCACGGACGTGACGCAGGATAGAACCGGAGCCCAGCAGCTGAACTTTACCTTTGCTACCTTCGATAGTTTCGAGTTTGTAGATACCTTTACGGATACCTTCCTCGGCACCTGCTGGCATTGCCGGCATGTGGTAGTTTTCGTTCAGGGTGGTGATGTAGTAGTAAATGTTCTCCTGCGCTTCACCGTACATGCGCTGCAGACCGTCATGCATGATGACTGCCACTTCGTACGCGTAAGACGGGTCGTAAGAGATACAGTTAGGGATAGTCAGAGACTGAATGTGGCTGTGACCATCTTCGTGCTGCAGACCTTCACCGTTCAGGGTCGTACGACCGGAAGTACCACCGATCAGGAAGCCGCGAGCCTGCTGGTCGCCTGCCTGCCAGCACAGGTCACCAATACGCTGGAACCCGAACATGGAGTAGTAGATGTAGAACGGGATCATCGGCAGGTTGTTGGTGCTGTAAGAGGTCGCAGCAGCCAGCCAGGATGCGCCTGCGCCCAGCTCGTTGATACCTTCCTGCAGGATCTGACCTTTCTCGTCTTCTTTGTAGTATGCAACCTGCTCACGGTCCTGCGGGGTGTACTGCTGGCCGTTCGGGCTGTAGATACCGATCTGACGGAACAGACCTTCCATACCAAAGGTACGCGCTTCGTCAGCGATGATCGGTACCAGACGATCTTTGATCGACTTGTTCTTGAGCATCACGTTCAGGGCACGAACGAAGGCGATAGTAGTGGAGATCTCTTTATTCTGCTCTTCCAGCAGTTGAGAGAAGTCTTCCAGTGCTGGCAGTTCCAGCTTCTCGGTGAATTTAGGCTGACGAGCAGGCAGGTAGCCTTTCAGCGCCTGACGACGTTCGTGCAGGTACTTGTACTCTTCAGAGCCTTCCGGGAAGGTCAGGTAAGACAGTTTTTCAACCTGCTCATCGGTGACTGGCACATTGAAACGGTCGCGAATATAACGCACGCCGTCCATGTTCATTTTCTTAACCTGGTGCGCGATGTTTTTACCTTCTGCGGTATCACCCATGCCGTAACCTTTGATGGTGTGGGCCAGGATTACAGTCGCTTTACCTTTGGTTTCACGCGCTTTTTTCAGTGCAGCGTAGATTTTCTTCGGATCGTGACCACCACGGTTCAGGGCCCAGATCTGCTCATCAGTCCAGTCTGCAACCAGGGCTGCGGTTTCTGGATATTTACCGAAGAAGTGCTCACGCACGTAGGCACCGTCTTTGGATTTGAAGGTCTGGTAATCACCGTCAACAGTTTCGTTCATCAGCTGGATCAGTTTACCGCTGGTATCTTTACGCAGCAGTTCGTCCCAACGGGAACCCCACATGACTTTGATAACGTTCCAGCCAGCACCTGCGAAGATGCCTTCCAGTTCGTTGATGATCTTACCGTTACCGGTTACCGGGCCATCCAGACGCTGCAGGTTACAGTTGATGATGAAGCACAGGTTATCCAGCTTCTCACGGGTCGCGATGGTGATCGCACCTTTCGATTCCGGCTCATCCATCTCACCGTCGCCCAGGAAGGCGTAAACGGTTTGCTCAGAGGTATCTTTCAGACCACGGTGTTCCAGGTATTTCAGGAATTTAGCCTGATAGATAGCACCGATAGGGCCCAGACCCATAGATACGGTCGGGAACTGCCAGAATTCCGGCATCAGTTTCGGGTGCGGGTAGGAAGAGAGGCCTTTGCCATGAACTTCCTGACGGAAATTGTTCATCTGCTCTTCAGTCAGACGACCTTCCAGGAAGGCACGTGCATAGATGCCCGGAGAGATGTGGCCCTGGAAGTACACCAGATCGCCGCCGTCTTTCTCGTTGGCTGCACGGAAGAAATGGTTGAAGCACACTTCGTAAACAGTTGCGGAAGACTGGAAGGACGCCATGTGGCCACCCAGTTCCAGATCTTTCTTGGAAGCGCGCAGAACCGTCATGATGGCGTTCCAGCGAATTGCCGAGCGAATACGACGTTCCAGCTCCAGATTACCCGGGTATTCCGGTTCATCTTCAACGGCAATAGTGTTGACATAGTTGCTAGCTCCGGTACCAGCGGCGACTTTCACGCCCCCTTTGCGGGCTTCGGAAAGCAGCTGGTCAATCAGATACTGAGCACGCTCAACACCTTCTTCACGGATTACCGATTCGATCGCCTGTAGCCAGTCGCGAGTTTCAATCGGATCCACGTCATTTTGGAAACGTTCTGACATGGGGGGTATTCCTTATCTATCTAATACGTTGATTTAGCTGGAACCTGTCCCATTGCTCTCTTTGTTCTTCATACCTCAGATTGTCTCTTTGTTGACTGCGCTTCCTCGCACCAGTCACATAGTTCACTATGCTCGTGATGACGTGCGCCTTTGCCGCCGCGATACAACCCGAATGATTTTGAACAACTAAAAGAGCAATAAGACAGGTTCTGCGTTTAGTTGCCGCGCTCTAAATTTTTGGCGCTCCGGTTACAACTCTTCCGGCACAAACTCCACCAGAAAATGCTAATTCTTTCTCTGTTCCAGCCGACGGAGCGAGCGTTCACGACGGCTCTGCTCACGGCTGCGATCCAGCAAGATCTCTTCGATAAAGGCCAGGTGGCGATGAGAGGCTTCACGCGCTTCTTCAGGCTCGCCCGCCATAATGGCTGCAAAGATACTGCTGCGGTGCTTACTCACCAGCGGCAGCATTTCGCGGCGCGCGTAGAGTAACTCGAAATTCTCACGAACATTCTGTGCCAACATGGGTTCCATGCAACGAAGCAGATGTAAAAGCACAACATTATGTGCCGCTTCGGTTACAGCGATTTGATATTGCACGACGGCGTTCGATTCCGCGTCGAGGTCGCCGGACTGCTGCGCCAGTTCAATCGCCTGATGCAGCTCGCCAATGCGTACCTTGTCTTCATCCGTGCTACGTAATGCGGCGTAATAAGCGGCAATGCCTTCCAGTGCGTGACGCGTCTCGAGCAAATCAAACTGGGATTCGGGATGATCGGAGAGCAACTCAACCAGCGGATCGCTGAAGCTCTGCCAGAGGCTGCTTTGAACAAACGTACCGCCACCCTGGCGACGCAGCAGGAGCCCTTTCGCTTCGAGACGCTGAATGGCCTCGCGCAGTGAAGGACGTGAAACGTCGAACTGTTTGGCCAGTTCGCGTTCTGGAGGCAATTTTTCACCGGGGCGTAAAGTCCCCTCAAGAATCAAAAACTCCAGTTGCTGCTCAATCACATCGGATAGTTTTGGCTGGCGGATTTTGCTGTAGGCCATTGTTCCCTGTCTCTACCATTCGCCCGGAGTAAATTGGTCTTACCAATTTCATATTCGTGACGCTAAAGTAACAAAGTATTCACCTTATGTCCATACAGGTTTTGATTGAAATCAGTAAACACTGCACATTTTAACAACGTTACAGAAATAACGTTTCAAACATGTAACCTTGCACAAATGACTCCTTTACCCCTAAAGAGGCAATTTTAACTTTATTGAAACGCGCTCAAACAAATTTGAACCGATTCAGTCTGAATATTTTCGCATACTTAAGCCAAATAACTGCATAAACACCCAATTGATTATAAAACGACCTAAGCCGGGGCGATTTACAAATGGTTTCTTTTTATGCAAGTCGTCATCTCACCTTCATAAAGCAGGTGCAAACGCCAGCGCTTACCACTATTCTGAGCTTCACGAAAGGGATGAGTGCAAATTCATGTCAGCATTTCGTAAATAAAAAAATACAATAAATGGAATTTCTCCCTTACACGCAGACAACAGCGTAGACATAATAACCACACACGAGGTTTCATGATGGAAGGTCAACAGCACGGCGATCAGCTTAAGCGCGGCCTTAAGAACCGCCATATTCAGCTTATTGCGCTGGGCGGCGCTATCGGGACTGGCCTGTTTCTGGGCAGCGCTTCAGTCATCAATTCTGCAGGGCCAGGTATTATCCTGGGTTATGCCATTGCAGGTTTCATCGCTTTTCTGATTATGCGTCAGTTGGGCGAGATGGTCGTTGAAGAGCCGGTTGCAGGCTCATTTAGCCACTTTGCATACAAATACTGGGGTAATTTCGCGGGTTTTGCTTCCGGCTGGAACTACTGGGTGCTGTACGTGCTGGTTGCGATGGCGGAGCTGACCGCTGTCGGTAAATATATCCAGTTCTGGTGGCCGGAAATCCCAACATGGGCCTCCGCTGCGGCCTTCTTCGTTATTATCAACGCCATTAACCTCACTAACGTCAAAGTATTTGGTGAGATGGAGTTCTGGTTCGCCATTATTAAAGTGGTTGCCGTAGTGGCGATGATCCTGTTCGGCGGCTGGCTACTGTTCAGCGGCAACGCGGGCCCACAGGCAACCGTACGCAACCTGTGGGAGCAAGGCGGGTTCTTGCCGCACGGTATCTCAGGGCTGGTGATGATGATGGCTATCATCATGTTCTCCTTCGGTGGTCTGGAGCTGGTGGGGATCACCGCCGCAGAAGCAGACAACCCGGAGCAGAGCATTCCAAAAGCTACCAACCAGGTTATCTACCGCATTCTGATTTTCTATGTGGGCTCACTGGCTGTCCTGCTTTCTCTGCTGCCGTGGACGCGCGTTACCGCTGATACCAGCCCGTTCGTACTGATTTTCCACGAGCTGGGTGACACCTTCGTAGCGAATGCACTGAATATCGTCGTGCTGACGGCCGCGCTGTCTGTTTATAACAGTTGCGTATACTGTAACAGCCGTATGCTGTTCGGCCTGGCGCAACAGGGTAATGCCCCCAAAATGCTGCTTTCCGTGGACAAACGTGGCGTTCCGGTTAATACCATATTGGTTTCCGCTGTGGTCACTGCGCTGTGCGTACTGATTAACTATATGGCACCTGAATCTGCATTTGGCCTGCTGATGGCGCTGGTAGTATCTGCCCTGGTTATCAACTGGGCGATGATTAGCCTGGCGCATATGAAGTTCCGCAAAGCTAAGCAGCAGCAAGGCGTGACGCCGCGTTTCCCGGCGCTTTTATACCCGTTAGGTAACTGGATTTGTCTGCTGTTTATGGCGGCCGTTCTGGTCATTATGCTGATGACTGACGGTATGGCTATCTCCGTCTACCTGATCCCGGTATGGCTTGTCGTCCTTGGCATCGGCTATATGTTCAAAGAGAAAAGCGCAAAAACGGTGAAAGCTCACTAATTTTGCCCGCCCCTCTCCCGCCCGGGAGAGGGTTGTTATTGAAATGCAACCAAACTCACACTTTCTCCGATGTAGCTGTTTTGTCCATGTTCCCGCCAACATCCTGTCACGCAAATTACCTTTAGCAGGCAAATAATTATTCCCAAAACTCACCGGGAGTAGCGTCAATGGACAACAGTAAACTGTCTGTTAAAGAGAAAATCGGCTATGGCATGGGCGATGCCGGATGTAACATCATCTTTGGCGCCATCATGCTGTTTGTTAACTATTTTTATACGGATATTTTCGGTCTGGCGCCTGCTCTGGTAGGCGTGTTATTACTCTCAATACGCGTGATAGATGCCATCACCGACCCGATCATGGGGGCGATTGCTGACCGAACGCAAAGCAAGTACGGACGCTTTCGACCATGGCTTTTATGGATTGCCTTACCCTACGCCGTATTCAGTGTGTTGATGTTTACCACGCCGGACTGGACCTACAACAGCAAAGTTATCTATGCCTTTATCACCTACTTCCTGCTCTCGCTGACCTACACCGCAATCAATATCCCTTACTGCTCGTTAGGCGGCGTAATAACCAATGATCCGAAAGAGCGAGTGGCCTGCCAGTCTTATCGTTTTGTGCTAGTGGGCATTGCCACTCTGCTGCTGTCATTAACGTTACTTCCAATGGCCGAATGGTTTGGCGGTGAAGACAAAGCCAAAGGCTATCAAATGGCGATGACAGTGCTGGCGTTTATCGGCATGTGTATGTTCCTGTTCTGTTTCGCTACGGTCCGCGAGCGTGTTCGTCCGGCGGTCCCCACCAATGACGATATGAAAAAGGACATGAAGGATGTCTGGAAGAACGATCAGTGGGTGCGCATTTTGCTGCTCACGCTGTGTAACGTCTGCCCGGGCTTTATTCGCATGGCCGCTACCATGTATTACGTGACCTGGGTCATGGGGCAAAGCACACACTTTGCCACTCTCTTTATCAGCCTGGGCGTTATCGGCATGATGCTCGGTAGCATGCTGGCAAAAGTCCTGACCGACCGCTGGTGCAAGCTGAAAGTCTTCTTCTGGACAAATATCGCACTGGCGATTTTCTCCTGCGCCTTCTACTTTTTCGATCCGAAAGCCACAGTCATGATTGTGGTGCTCTACTTCCTGTTGAATATTCTCCATCAGATCCCCTCCCCGCTGCACTGGTCGCTAATGGCCGATGTAGACGATTACGGTGAGTGGAAAACCGGTAAACGTATCACCGGAATCAGCTTCTCCGGCAACCTGTTCTTCCTGAAAGTGGGGCTGGCGGTTGCAGGTGCTATGGTAGGCTTTTTGCTCTCCTGGTACGGTTATGATGCAGGTGCCAAAGCGCAGAGCGCCAGCGCTATCAATGGCATCGTACTGCTGTTCACCGTTATACCTGGCGTGGGATATCTCATTACCGCGGGGGTTGTACGTCTGCTGAAAGTTGATCGGGAACTGATGAAAACTATCCAGGCCGACCTGGAAAAACGCCGCATCAATTATCATGAACTAAGTGAGAACCCGGGCATGCCTGTGGGTGAACACGTAAGGAAAGCATAATGAACTGGCCGAATCCCTTTATTGAGCAACGCGCCGACCCGTATATTTTGCGTCATGATGGCAATTATTATTTTGTCGCCTCAGTCCCGGAGTATGACCGGCTGGAAATCCGCCGGGCCAGTACCCTGGAAGGGCTGCGCGAAGCGCAAGGCGTCACCGTCTGGCGTAAGCCGGCTACCGGACCAATGAGTGAACTCATCTGGGCGCCTGAACTCCATTATATTGACGGTAAATGGTATCTCTATTTTGCCGCCACCTGGACGAAAGCGCTGGATGCGCTGAACATGTTCCAGCACCGGATGTTTGTGCTGGAGTGCACCGATGCCGATCCCCTTAGCGGGGCCTGGAGGGAAAAAGGCCAGGTGAAAACCCCGTTCGATACCTTCGCACTGGATGCCACAACCTTTGTTCATCAGGGTAAACGCTGGTACCTGTGGGCGCAAAAATCACCCGAAATTACCGGCAATTCAAACCTCTATATTGCTGAGATGGAAAATCCCTGGACGTTAAAAGGCGAGCCTGTATTACTGAGCAAGCCGGAGTACGACTGGGAATGCAGAGGTTTTCTGGTAAACGAAGGTCCGGCGGTGCTGTTTCACGGCGACAGGCTATTTATCAGTTACTCTGCCAGCGCCACGGATGAAAACTACTGTCTGGGACTGTTGTGGATTGATATTAACGCTGACCCGCTGGTCGCGGCCAACTGGCATAAATCACCGCAACCGGTATTCCGAACCAGTTATGAGAACCGGCAATATGGCCCCGGCCATAACAGCTTTACCCAAACCGCGGACGGTGAAGATGTGCTGGTCTACCATGCGCGAAACTATACGGAGATTGAAGGCGACCCGCTTTACGATCCTAATCGCCATACCCGTCTGAAGCTGATTCGCTGGCAAGAAAACGGGATGCCAGATTTCGGCATCCCGCCTGCGGACACGCTATGAGCATAACGGCACGCGGCTACATCAGCGTGCCGTAAATGGTTAACAGCGCCACCACAACCACCATGACAAATGAGGTCTTTTTGGCCATCGATACAGCGGCTTTTGGTGTCGCGACTTTATCCATATGCGGTTCGCGGGCCAACGAGAACTGGGCGAGGCGCGTTAGTACATGATATTGGGAAGAATGTCGGTCGGTCAGCGAGGCAAACCACGCTGGTAGCGCCTTCTCACCGTGACCAATTAACGCATAAACCACACCCGCCAGGCGCACCGGGATCCAGTCCAGCACGTGTAAAATAGCATCGATCCCGGACTGTTGGCGTTCATTCGGGGTCTGATAACGTGCCAGCCACGACTGCCATGCACGCAAAAAGCCGTAACCAACCAGCGTCACAGGCCCCCATATTCCACCCACGATAAACCAGAACAGCGGTGCCAGATAATAACGAAAGTTGATCCACAAAAGCGCATTTTGCAGTTCACGCAGATACTCCCGTTCATCACAGCCCGGCGGTATACCGTGAATCAACGTGAGCTCATTCGCCATCGCGTTATGGGCATGGCTATCATTGCGTGCCGCCGCTTTGAGGTAAGCATGGTAATGCAGACGCACTTTTCCGGCACCGATGCACAACAATCCCAGCAGGATCCACACCACCAGCAGCGGCACATTGAAAAATAGCCCCTCCAGTACCTGCAAAATGAGGAACGTTACCAGCATGGCGAGCACCGCCATCAGCAACGTTCTCAGCACAGAGTAGTGTTTGACCCGCCGGAATAACACTTCCAGGCGATGATCCAGTTGCCAGTGTTCCCCGAGTTTAAAAAGCCGCTCGGAAATAAGAACCAGCAGCATGGTAAACAGTGTCATGACATCTCCTTATCTGATTCTCCCGCCACCAGCCCGCGAAACCTTGGCCAGTCAAATGCAGGGCCAGGATCGGTTTTGCGCTCAGGAGCGATATCGCTGTGACCGGTCATGTTGTTGGCAATCCCGGGATATAGCGCAATCAAAGCGTGAGTAATGTTCGCCAGTTGCTGGTATTGGGCGTCGGTGTAGGGCTGATTGTCGGTGCCTTCCAGCTCAATACCGATGGAAAAATCATTGCAGCGTTCCCGCCCCTGATAACGTGAAACCCCTGCATGCCAGGCTCGCTTATCAAACGGAACATACTGAACGACCTCACCGTCGCGACGAATCAGGCAATGAGCAGAGACGCGCAGATGAACGATCCCGGCAAAAAAAGGATGTGCGTCTGGATCCAACGTACCGGTAAACAGCGCATCGATCCACGGTCCGCCAAATTCGCCGGGAGGCAGGCTGATATTGTGGACCACGAGCAACGAAGGCGTTTCACCATCCGGGCGGCAATCAAAGTGCGGAGAAGGTACGCGCCGCGCATCCGCCAGCCAGCCCTCATTTAACTGCATGCAGGATCTCCTTAATTATGGTGCTCAAACACGCTCTAGAGTAGCATGTTCAGACGCTGTCCGGTCATTGTACGTTGACGAAACGATCAATGACAGGACACTGTCTAACTTTCTGATTCGTTACCCTTTTTGGAGTTTTATCATGCCGCCTCGCCGTTACAACCCCGATCTTCGACGTGACGCGCTTTTGCAACGCATTGAACTGGACATCCCCGCTGCTGTCGCGCAGGCCCTGCGCGAAGATTTAGGCGGTGAAGTGGATGCGAACAACGATATTACTGCGCAATTATTGCCGCCGGATAACCGCTCCCATGCGGTGATTATTACCCGCGAAGAAGGCGTATTTTGTGGCAAGCGCTGGGTTGAAGAGGTCTTTATTCAGTTGGCTGGCGACGATGTTCGCATCACCTGGCATGTCGCTGATGGCGATGCTGTGACGCCGAACCAGCCACTATTTGAACTGGAAGGCCCCTCCCGCGTTTTGCTAACCGGTGAACGTACGGCGCTTAACTTTGTGCAAACGTTGTCTGGAGTTGCCAGTGAAGTTCGCCGCTATGTCGCCTTGCTGGACGGGACCAAAACGCAGTTGCTGGATACGCGTAAAACCCTGCCAGGCCTGCGTACCGCACTGAAATATGCGGTACTGTGCGGCGGTGGCGCGAATCATCGCCTCGGGCTGTCCGACGCGTTCCTGATTAAAGAAAACCATATTATCGCTGCTGGCTCCGTTCGCCAGGCCGTAGAGAAAGCCTTCTGGCTGCATCCTGACGTTCCAGTTGAAGTGGAAGTGGAAACCCTGGAAGAGCTGGATGATGCGCTGAAAGCCGGTGCCGATATCATCATGCTGGACAACTTCGATACCCCGATGATGCGCGAAGCAGTTAAACGTACCCATGGTCAGGCGCGTCTTGAAGTTTCCGGTAACGTCACGTTTGAGACTATCCGGGAATTTGCCGAAACGGGCGTCGATTTCATCTCCGTCGGTGCGCTGACCAAGCATGTTCACGCGTTGGACCTGTCGATGCGTTTTCGCTGATCCCCATGGGCCCGATGGCCTCTGTCTGTCGGGCTTATCCTTCTCTGTTTCCTCTGTCAGGTAAAGCTTTTACGCCGCTTTGTGACTCATTGTTCGTCAGGCCTCGCAAACTTGTTGTTCAGTTCTGCAATCTCTTCAATAACGGCTGAAGACCCGTTCCCGTTTTGTTTTTTGCCCCTCGCTGGTTATTCCTTATGTTTGCCAAAGTAGCGCCATCTAACTTAAGGAGCGAACAATGGACAAACAACGAGGCTTCACCCTTATCGAATTGATGGTGGTCATTGGCATTATTGCGATTTTGAGCGCGATCGGTATTCCGGCATATCAGAACTACCTGAGTAAAGCCGCTCTCACCGACATGCTGCAAACCTTTATCCCCTACCGAACAGCCGTTGAGCTATGCGCGCTGGACCGTGGCGGCGTCACGGGTTGTGATGGCAACACTAACGGCATCCCTGCCCCTGCTACCACCCGCTATGTCTCAGCCATGACCATCAGTAAAGGCGTGATTACCCTCACCGGACAGGAAAGCCTTACTGGCCTGAGCGTTGTCATGACGCCGCAGTGGAATGCGGGCAATGGTATGTCGGGCTGGGCACGCAGCTGCACGGTAGCCGATAACGGTACGCTAAAACAGGCGTGTGAAGATGTCTTCCGCGGAAACAACTAAGGACAGCCCATGCGCCAGGATAAACTCACCACACTGTGCAAACGTCACCATGCCTGTCTACTTAACTGTGACGAAAAGATGCTGACCATTGCCGTCGTGGGCGACCCTTCATCAGAGCTGCTCGAAGCATTACGTTTTGCTACACAAAAACGGATTGATATCGAATGCTGGACGCAGGAACAAATGGACAGCCATCACCAACAGTCGACAGAAGTACAACCGCTCATGCCCGCCGAAGATTCAGGATCAGCGGTCGAGTTGCTTGACCAGACGCTGCAACAGGCTCTTAGCCAGAGGGCATCAGATATCCATTTTGAACCGGCAGAACATACCTATCGCATCCGGCTGCGCGTTGACGGCGTATTGCATGCTCTGCCTCTGGTTTCCAGCGCGCTCGCCAACACCCTGACTGCGCGGCTGAAAGTATTGGGTAATCTGGACATTGCCGAACGCAGGCTGCCGCAAGACTGGCAGTTTAGCATCGTGCTTAACGGACAGGATGTCTCATTTCGCATAGCCACCCTACCGTGCCGACATGGCGAAAAAGTCGTACTGCGGCTGTTGCATCAGGTAAGTCAGGCACTCGACCTCCCTCAGCTCGGAATGACCCAACCCCAACTGGCGCAATTTCAGCAGGCGTTGAACAAGCCACAGGGACTGCTGCTGGTTACAGGCCCCACGGGCAGTGGAAAAACCGTAACCCTGTACAGTGCGTTGCAGGCTCGCAATAAGCCTGATATCAACCTTTGCAGCGTAGAAGATCCGATAGAGATCCCGCTTACGGGTCTGAATCAGACGCAGATCAACCCACGCGCAGGGCTGACCTTCCAGAACGTGTTACGTGCACTTTTACGCCAGGATCCGGATGTCATTATGGTCGGCGAGATCCGTGATGGCGAAACAGCTGAAATCGCCATCACGGCCGCGCAAACCGGGCATCTGGTTCTGTCGACGCTTCACACCAACTCGACGGCCGAAACGCTAGTGCGTATCCAACAAATGGGGGTTGCCCGCTGGATGATCTCCTCCGCACTCTCTTTGGTGGTCGCACAGCGCCTGGTGCGAAAAGTATGCCCCTATTGCCGCAGCCGGCTGCATGAGGATGTGAATCTGCCGACAGCGCTCTGGCCGCGTCCATTACCACGCTGGGTATCAAAAGGCTGTGAACGTTGTTATCACGGATTTTATGGACGAGTAGCGCTCTTTGAGGTTCTGGAAATAGACAGTGTACTGCGCCAGGCCATTGCCAGCGGACTCCCGGTCAGCGACATTGAAAAGCAATCACGTTCATCGGGTATGACGACACTATTTCAGAATGGTTGTCTGGCTGTGGAAAAAGGGATCACTACTTTTGAAGAGTTGGTTCGCGTACTGGTATACCCGATGGCGACTAAACAACTCTGGCAGTGGTCCGGGCTGGACGACAACGGTGAGCGGCATAAAGGCGCCTGTTGGGCGGAACAGCGCGGCGATGTACTGTTCGCTTTGCAACAGCAATGCCTTCACCCACTCTCTCTGCGTCGTCGCCCGGTACGCCAGGCGCAGTGGCACGCAGAACACAGTAGCCAGGTCATCCATCAACTTGCCACACTACTGCAGGCTGGTCTGACGTTACCGGATGGCTTGCAGCTACTGGCCAAACAACAGTCTTCTGTTCAGTGGCAGGCGCTGTTACAGACGCTGGCAGAAAATCTGGCACAGGGCGAGACATTCTCTGGCGCACTATCACGTTGGCCGGAGGTCTTCCCGCCGCTTTACCTGGCAATGATACGAACGGGTGAACTTACGGGAAAGCTGGATGAGTGCTGCTTTAAGCTCGCCACGCAGCAAAAAACAGAGCTTGCCCTCACGCGGAAAGTAAAAAAAGCGCTGCGCTATCCGCTTATTGTTCTGATATTGGCATTTATCGTGGTACTGGCGATGATCTATTTCGTCCTGCCGGAATTTGCCACCATTTACCAGACATTCAATACGCCGTTGCCTGCGCTCACGCGTGGTGTACTGGCATGTGCGGATATTCTCCAGCAAGGCAGCCTTCCCTTAGTCATTATCAGCCTGATGTTGGCAATTCTGCTGGGTCGCTTACAGAAACATTCCGGCTGGCTGCGTTATCAGCAACGTATCCTGCTGGCGTGCCCACTGGCAGGGCGGCTTGTTCTTGGGCAGAAACTCAGCCAGATCTTTACCGTACTATCGCTGACGCAGCAAGCTGGTATCGCCTTCTTACAAGGTCTGGAAAGTGTCAGAGAAACGCTTACATGCCCATGGTGGCGAGATATAGTTGCTGCAATACAGCGGGATATTACCCAGGGTTTGTCGATTTCAGCAGCGTTCAGTGCCAGAGGGGTTTTTACACCGTTGTGCATTCAACTGATCAGTACGGGGGAAGTCTCAGGCGCACTGGACGCAATGTTACTGAATCTGGCAAAGCATCATAGTGAACATACGCAGTACCAGGCTGATGGGCTGGCGTCAATGCTGGAACCATTACTGTTGGTGGTGACAGGTATTATTGTCGGCACGCTGATTGTGGCCATGTATCTGCCGATTTTCCATCTGGGAGATGCAATGAGTGGAATGGGATGAGACAGGCGCAGCGAACTGCGCCTGTAAGCCGATTAGAGGCTATTGAAAACGCGGTTTTCTTGCTCCTGTACGCGGATAAAAGTCGTACGTTTGGTCAGCTCTTTCAGACGAGATGCGCCCACATAAGTACAGGCTGAACGCAAGCCACCAAGGATATCGCGCGCCGTATTTTCCACCGGGCCACGTAATTTCAACTTAACGGTTTTACCCTCTGCTGCACGGTACTGAGCTACTCCACCAACGTGACGGGTCATTGCCGACTCAGAACTCATGCCATAGAACAGCATGAATTTTTCACCGTTTTCTTCAACCAGGGTACCACCACTTTCTTCGTGCCCTGCCAGCATCCCGCCGAGCATGACAAAATCAGCGCCGCCACCAAAGGCTTTCGCCACATCGCCAGGTACGGTACAACCGCCATCGCTAACGATTTGACCACCTAAACCATGCGCCGCGTCGGCACATTCAATAACAGCTGAAAGCTGAGGATAGCCAACACCGGTTTTCACACGTGTGGTACATACAGAGCCTGGGCCGATACCGACTTTTACAATATCCGCACCGGAAAGGATCAGCTCTTCACACATTTCGCCGGTCACGACGTTACCTGCGCAAATCGTTTTATTCGGCCAGGTTTCACGTGCTTTCGACACGAACTGCACGAAATGCTCGGAATAACCATTGGCAACATCAATGCATACAAAATTCAGTTGCGAGTGCAGCGCGAGAATTTGTTTGGTCTTTTCGAAATCGGCATCTGAGGTACCTGTTGATACCATCACGTGGCGCAAAACATCGTCAGACTCGCACTGGATAAATGCTTTCCAGTCTTCAACAGAATAATGTTTATGCACCGCAGTCAGAATATCGAACGAAGCCAGCGCTTTCGCCATCGCAAAGGTACCAACAGTGTCCATATTGGCAGCAATTACCGGTACGCCAGACCAGTTCTGACCTGAATGCTTAAAGGTAAACTCGCGTTCCAGCTCAACATCGGAACGGCTTTTGAGGGTAGAGCGTTTAGGGCGGATAAGAACGTCTTTAAAACCTAACTTCAGATCTTCTTCAATACGCATGTGCGGATTCCTGGGGTTAATGGCGAACAACGCAGACTTGCAAACACACAACTCCAGTGACGCTATCATACGCACTAATCAGGACTCCGCAAGACTGCGAAATTCTCTTTTTTTACGCTACAATCCTATAAATTTACCTGGTGAAAGGGCAAGATTAGCCGCATTTGTGTAAGTTCGACTTGCACAAATTATAACCTACTGATTCAGATGGAAAATGCATAGTTATTTTTCCGCGTTTCGCTTACTGACGACCTGAGTAAAGCAAACTGGCAAAATTGAAAACGTGTGGGTTATGATTTTTTTCACCGACTTTTTGAGATCAGGCGCTATGGGGTATACGGTCGCGTTAACCGGAGGTATAGGTAGCGGCAAAAGTACGGTCGCTGATGCCTTCGCCCGTTTAGGGGTGGATATTGTCGATGCGGATATTATTGCCCGTCAGGTTGTTGAACCGGGCTCTGTTGCATTACATGCCATCGCGGAACATTTTGGTTCGGACATCCTCACACCGGAGGGTTCACTGAACCGTCGCTTATTACGCGAACGGATTTTTGCTTCCCCAGTCGAGAAAGCCTGGCTTAATGGTTTGCTGCACCCGTTAATACATCAGCAAACCCAGAGACAAATAGCCGAGGCAACCTCCCCCTATGTATTGTGGGTTGTTCCATTGTTGGTTGAAAACCACTTACAGAACAAAGCCGACCGGATATTGGTTATCGACGTCTCCCCTGAGACGCAAATTTTGCGAACGATGCAGCGTGACGGCGTAAGCCGTGAAAATGCTGAGCATATTCTGGCGGCGCAAGCGACACGTGAAGCACGCCTTGCCGTTGCGGATGATATTATTGACAATAATGGCGCACCAGATGCAATTGCATCGGATGTTGCCCGCCTGCATGCGGCTTATTTGAGTTATGCATCGCAGGCAGTTTCACAGGAAAATCCTTAATGCAGACCCACGTCCTATTTGAACACCCGCTCAATGAAAAGATGCGCACATGGCTACGTATCGAATTCCTGCTCCAGCAACTGACAGCTCGCCTTCCTCTTGCCGATCATGCAGACGCACTGCATTTCTTCCGTAACGCCGGTGAGCTACTGGATATTTTCGAACGTGGTGACACGCGTACCGAGTTGCTTAAAGAACTGGAACGCCAGCAACGTAAATTGAAAGCCTGGGCCGAAGTACCTGGCGTTGATCAGGGACGTATCGATGCTATCCGCCAGCAGTTAAAAGAGACCAGCACCATGCTGATGGCGGCTCCCCGCATTGGGCAGCTTCTGCGTGAAGATAGGCTAATCGGCCTGGTACGCCAGCGTCTGAGTATACCCGGCGGTTGTTGCAGCTTTGATTTGCCCACTTTGCATGTCTGGCTTCATTTGCCTCAGGTTCAGCGTGACGAGCAGGTCAATATCTGGCTGTCCAGCCTGACGCCACTCAATCACACGTTGTCACTGATTCTGGATTTGATCCGTAACTCAGCCCCGTTCCGTAAGCAAACCAGTCTGAACGGTTTTTACCAGGATAATGGTGAAGATGCCGATCTGCTTCGCCTGCATCTGGACTTAGGTAGCCAGCTTTTCCCACAGATTTCGGGTCATAAAAGTCGTTTTGCGATTCGTTTCCTGCCGCTCGACAGTGAAAATGGCATCGTTCCGGAACGCCTGGATTTCGAATTAGCTTGTTGTTAAGGAGAAATGATGTCAGACGCAACCCGTGTTAATTGTCCAACCTGCGGTAAAAGCGTGGTATGGAGCGAAACCAGCCCGTTTCGTCCGTTCTGTTCAAAACGCTGCCAGTTAATAGATCTGGGTGAATGGGCTGCGGAGGAAAAACGCATCCCGAGTGCAGGAGATCTTTCCGACAGCGACGACTGGAGCGAAGAGCAGCAGTAAATTGCGCGGTGGCGGGTAATCCCGCCACATCCTGAACGATCACATACTTGCCAGTTTTGAGATAACTGGTTCATTGGCTGGCGGGAACTCATCCGCCAGCAGTTGAGTCTGATGAACCCAACGTCCAGGCTGTCCCTCTTTTCCCCATGGATCACCTTCCCACTGCTCTACAAGAAAAAACCAGAGCGTAATGTGGCGGTCCGGGAAACGATATTCCAGCTTGTCGAACAGACTGACAGTTCCAGCTTTGATACCCACTTCTTCGTGCAACTCGCGGACAACAGCTTGTTCAGGCGTTTCGCCTTCTTCAATCTTGCCGCCAGGAAACTCCCATTTATTAGCCATATGCGCATCGGCTGCGCGGCGGGTGATAAAGATTTCATCCTGTGGGTTGCGAATAATCCCGACGGCGATTTGCAGTATTTTCATTGTCGTTACTCCATAAAAAAGGCGCAGATATCTGCGCCTTTCTTCATTTATTCGTGCCTTAGCTCAGACGACCATGGCACTGTTTGTATTTTTTACCTGATCCGCAAGGGCAAGGATCGTTACGACCAACTTTACGATCGCCGGTCTGCGCCGCCAGCGCTGCAGCCGCCTCAGATTCATCGTCACGGTGGCTCAGTTGCTGCATCTGCGCCAGACGCTCTGCTTCTTCGCGACGCTGCTGTTCCATTGCTTCAACTTCTTCCGGCATACGTACCTGAACTTTACTCAGGGTGCTGATCACTTCATATTTCAGCGACTCCAGCATCGCAGCGAACATCGAGAAAGATTCTCGCTTGTACTCTTGCTTCGGATCTTTTTGCGCATAACCACGTAAATGGATCCCCTGGCGCAAGTAATCCATCGCCGCCAGGTGCTCTTTCCACAGAGAGTCCAGCGTTTGCAGCATGACGCCTTTTTCGAAGTGGCGCATCATCTCGGCGCCAACAACTTCTTCTTTGCGGCCATAGACTTCGACTGCCTGCGCGAGGATACGCTCACGCAGGGTCTCTTCATGCAATTCCGGCTCTTTATCCAGCCACTCAGCAATCGGCAGATCGAGGTCGAAATCATTTTTCAGGCGTTCCTGTAAGCCAGGAACATCCCACATCTCTTCCAGAGACTGTGGTGGAATATGGGCATCAATGGTCGCCTTGAACACGTCTTCACGAATACTGTTAATGGTCTCGCTAACATCAGACACATCCAACAGTTCGTTACGCTGGGTATAAATCGCGCGACGCTGATCGTTCGCCACGTCATCATATTCCAGCAGCTGTTTACGGATATCGAAGTTGCGACTTTCCACTTTACGTTGTGCGTTGGCAATCGCCTTGGTTACCCACGGGTGTTCAATCGCCTCGCCCGGTTTCATGCCCAGTTTACGCATCATGCTCGATACGCGATCTGAGGCAAAAATACGCATCAGCGCATCTTCCATAGACAAGTAAAAGCGGGATGAACCCGGGTCGCCCTGGCGACCAGAACGGCCACGCAGCTGGTTATCGATACGGCGCGATTCGTGACGCTCGGTGCCAATGATATGCAGACCGCCCGCAGCAAGCACAGCATCGTGACGTACCTGCCAGTCGGCTTTAATCTGCGCAATCTGTTCCGGCGTCGGGTCGGTCAGCTCTGCGACCTCTGCCTGCCAGCTACCACCCAACACGATATCGGTACCACGACCAGCCATGTTAGTTGCGATCGTTACCGCTGAGGTATAACCCGCCTGAGCCACAATATCTGCTTCTTTGGCGTGGAACTTAGCATTCAGTACGTTGTGTTTGATACCCGCTTTCGTCAGCTCATTGGAAACCACTTCGGATTTCTCAATGGAGATCGTACCTACCAGTACCGGCTGGCCTGCGGCAGTACGCTCACGAATATCTTCAATAATTGCCTGAATTTTTTCCGCCTCGGTCATGTAGACCAGATCCGGCATATCTTTACGGATCATCGGACGGTTGGTCGGCACCACCACGGTATCGAGTTTGTAAATAGAACTGAACTCGAATGCTTCGGTATCAGCAGTACCTGTCATCCCCGCCAGTTTCTCGTACAGACGGAAGTAATTCTGGAAGGTAATAGAAGCCAGCGTCTGGTTTTCGTTCTGAATATCCACACCTTCTTTGGCTTCCACGGCCTGGTGCAGACCATCAGACCAGCGGCGCCCTTGCATGGTACGGCCAGTGTGCTCGTCGACGATGATAACTTCGCCATCTTTAACAATGTAATCCACATCACGGGTGAACAAAGCGTGCGCGCGCAACGCTGCGGTAACATGGTGCATCAACATAATGTTGCCCGGAGAGTACAGTGACTCACCTTCATCCATAATGCCTTCGTTAACCAGCAGTTCTTCAATCAGCACCAGGCCACGTTCGGTCAGGTTAACCTGACGCGCTTTTTCATCCACCGAGAAGTGCCCTTCGCCCTGGAAGGTATCAGAGTCTTCTTTCTCCTGGCGAACCAGATGTGGAATGATTTTGTTCACCTTTTTGTACATTTCGGAGCTGTCTTCAGCCGGACCAGAAATGATCAGCGGTGTACGCGCTTCATCGATGAGGATGGAGTCCACCTCATCCACCAGCGCATAGTGCAGTTTGCGCTGTACACGTTCTTCAGGGCTGAACGCCATATTGTCGCGCAGATAGTCAAAACCGTATTCGTTGTTAGTACCGTAAGTGATATCAGCGGCATAAGCTTCGCGCTTCGCCGCAGACGGCATACCCGGCAGGTTGATCCCAACGGTCATGCCAAGGAATTCGAACAATGGACGGTTGTTTTCGGCGTCACGTTGCGCCAGATAGTCGTTCACGGTGACCACATGAACACCTTTGCCGCTCAGGGCATTAACATACGCAGGTAGCGTCGCGGTCAGGGTTTTACCTTCACCGGTACGCATCTCTGCGATGCAACGTTCATTCAATACCATGCCGCCGAGTAACTGAACGTCGAAGTGGCGCATACCGAAGACACGTTTACTGGCTTCGCGCACAACGGCAAACGCTTCCGGGATCAAACTTTCAACTGTTTCGCCTTTTTCCAGACGGCCACGAAATTCCGCTGTTTTTGCTTTCAGCTCATCGTCTGACAGCTTTTCCATTTCCGGCTCCATCGCATTGATGATGCCGACTGCTTTGCGCATACGACGCAGTGTACGATCGTTACGACTACCGAATACTTTTGTTAATAATTTGATAAGCATAATAAAATCTCAAACGCCCCGCTCTGCGGAGTCACAAATTTAGTTGAAGGATAATTTTTCAGCTAAGGCGTTGAGGTCCCGCACGGATGCCCTGGACCTGGCTGATCCAGGCCCGAACGCTAAACGCGGAATGGGTGGGGGAATCGGTACCACATGTCTGGCTAACAATTGCCGACGGTCTCTGCTCCTGGGTCAGCAGTGCGCTGAGCGTATCCAGCAGAGCAAGGTGGTGAGCCTGCAAAGGCAGCGGCTCTTCCACAACGGGTAACGCCTGTGGCGCCATCGCGAAAGAGAGATGTCGAATAACGGTACGGATGGCATGCTGATGCCAGTAATCAACAGTAAAGCTCGGACGGCGAGTCCCTTCAAGCAGCGCGAAATTGGTGAAGTTAACGCTGCCAGCGCCTTCATGATTACGCGTCGTCGCTTTGGCTGGTTCAGTGTGGTTGCTGTTGCTGAACGCAGGCATGCCAAAGCTTGCCGCGACCATCCCCAATAAGAGATGCGGCCAGAAATAACGTCTGCCAAATTGTCGCCAGCACGTCAGAATTCCGCTCACTCAGCCCACCAAAAAATCACTGTTGTCCGCTTTTTACTTCGGTATGCGTTATTTTGCGCAAAGATATTACCATTAATGCAGCGGGAGGACAGCGATTATAAGGCGCTCCGGGGGATAAAAACGGCCAGGAAAGCAGCGATCGCGCTCATTGAGTGGTAAAAAGAATCTTCATGAACCAAAGCGAGGCAAAAGTACAGATTTTAAAATAAAAAACGACTGGCGCGCCTGGCAGGAGAGAGTGTGCCAGGTGGACCAGTCGAATTTAGATCTTACTAATTGTCTGGTATTACGCCAGAACCATCGTCGGTGCTTTGAACGCCAATGGCAGTTCAGCATCATCTTCGAAGGTCACATATTCCCAGGCTTCCTGTTTCGCAAGGACTGCCTGCAACAATTTGTTGTTCAGCGCGTGACCTGATTTATATGCGGTAAACGCACCGATGATATTGTGACCACACATGAACAAGTCACCAATCGCGTCGAGCATTTTGTGACGAACGAATTCGTCTTCAAAACGCAGACCGTCTTCGTTCAATACGCGATAATCGTCAACAACGATGGCACAATCGAAGCTGCCGCCCAGGCACAAACCACGGGACTGCAGATATTCGATATCACGCATGAAACCGAAAGTACGCGCGCGGCTAATCTGGCGCATGAACGCGTCGGCAGAAAAGTTCATCGCGTAACGCTGGGTGCTGGCATCAATGGCCGGGTGGTTAAAGTCGATGGTGAAATCGAGAGAGAAACCGTTAAACGGCTTGAACTCTGCCCATTTATCACCGTCTTCAACGCGAACCGTCTCTTTGATTCGCACGAATTTCTTCGCACTGCGCAGTTCTTCGATGCCTGCATCCAGCAGAAGATAAACGAACGGTGCAGCACTGCCATCCATAATCGGGATTTCCGGCGCATCAACTTCAACAATAATGTTGTCGATACCCAGACCGGCCAGAGCAGCATTAAGGTGCTCTACAGTTGAAATCCGCACGTCATGCTCGTTCACCAGACACGTACAGAGCATTGTATCACGCACAGATTTAGCATCAGCCGGGAAATCTACCGGTGGATTCAAGTCAGTGCGACGATAGATGACCCCGGTGTTGGCCGGCGCAGGGCGCAACGTCAGTGTGACTTTCTTGCCGGTATGTAAACCGACACCAGTCGCCTGAACGATACGTTTAAGTGTCCTTTGTTTGATCATCGTATAATCTCGCCTAATTAACCATCCAACCGAAGTGTACTACACAATCGGTGGGGCAGTTTAGCACAAAGAGCGAAGATGCCCAACTTCCAGCGTATTCTTAATCAGCTTGCTTACGCAAAAATGCTGGAATATCCAGGTAATCCGGTTCCTTAGTCGTCTGCGGCGTATTGTCATTAACCACTTTAGACTGAGGTTTCTGCTCCTGCTGCATCGTCGACATACCGTGCTGCTGGTAGCGGTCCATCACCGGTTGCTGCTGTTGTTTGTTGGTCACAAGGGTAATTTCCGGACGTTTGTCCATACCAATACCGGTTGCTACAACAGTCACACGCAGCTCGTCATTCATATCCGGATCCAGCGACGTACCGATAACAACAGTAGCATTGTCAGATGCGAATGCACGAATGGTGTTACCCACTGTTTCGAACTCATCCAGACGCAGGTCGAAGCCCGCGGTGATGTTAACCAGCACGCCGCGCGCACCAGACAGATCGATATCTTCCAACAGCGGAGAGGAAATCGCCATTTCCGCAGCTTCTTCTGCGCGGTCTTCGCCTCTCGCAACGCCGGAGCCCATCATGGCATAGCCCATCTCGGACATCACGGTACGCACGTCCGCAAAGTCGACGTTCATCAGACCAGGACGGGTAATCAGTTCGGCGATACCCTGCACTGCGCCTTTCAATACATCGTTGGCCGCACCGAATGCATCCAACAGAGAGATACCTCGACCGAGAACTTTTAGCAGTTTATCGTTCGGGATAGTAATCAGCGAGTCCACATGTTTGGACAGCTCAGCAATACCCTGTTCAGCGAATGCCATACGCTTCTTGCCTTCAAAGTTGAAAGGCTTGGTCACGACAGCAACCGTCAGGATACCCAAATCTTTAGCCACTTCCGCAACGACCGGTGCCGCACCCGTGCCGGTGCCGCCGCCCATACCCGCTGCGATAAAGACCATGTCAGCACCATCAAGCGCAGCGCGCAGTGCTTCACGATCCTCTTCTGCCGCATTACGACCTACTTCCGGGTTAGCCCCAGCGCCCAGACCTTTGGTGATACCACCGCCGATCTGAATGGTCTGACCCACCGCAGTCTTACGCAACGCTTGCGCGTCGGTATTCACTGCGAAGAATTCAACACCCTCAATGCGCTCGCGCACCATGTGTTCAACGGCATTACCGCCGCCGCCACCGACGCCGATGACTTTAATCACCGCGTCGTTGGTCAGTTCCATAGGTTCAAACATAATTTCTCTCCGTTTTGTGCCTGTCGCCTGAGACCGCTAATGTTTTCAGGTCTCCGAAAATTAAAATTCTTTACGCAGCCAGCTATTGATTCGTTTAAACCACGAGCCGACTGATGCACGTTTTTCCACTTCTGCTTCACCACTCAGATGGGTTTCTTTCCCGTAGTGCAGCAATCCCACCGCCGTTGAGTAATACGGCTCCTGGGCGTAATCCGTTAAACCAGTAATATTGAGCGGCGCGCCAATACGCACTTGCGTATGGAATACACGCTGGGCACATGCCGCCAGACCTTCAATTTGCGCTGCCCCGCCCGTTAACACAATCCCCGCCGCCAGATGATGTTTAACCCCTTGCTGACGAAGCTGCTCTTGTAACTGCAAAATCTCATCATTCACCAGATTGAGCAACTCGGTATAACGCGGCTCAATCACGTCAGCCAGCGTCTGGCGCTGCAAGCTACGTGGTGGACGACCTCCCACGCTCGGCACTTCAACGCTCTCATCTTTACCTACGATAGAACCCAGTGCGCAACCATGGCGAACTTTAATTGCTTCGGCGTCGCTTGGCGGCGTACCGAACGCATAGGCGATATCACTGGTCACGACATTCCCTGCATACGGGATTACTTTCGTGTGGCGCAGCGCTCCGCCTGTATAGACGGCCATATCCATTGTACCACCACCAATGTCTACAACGCAGACACCCAGCTCACGTTCATCTTCCGTCAATACGGAATAACTGGAGGCCAGCCCGGCGAAAATAAGTTGGTCAACTTTCAGACCGCAACGTTCCACTGCTTTAACAATGTTTTTCGCCATATCGTTATGGCAGGTGATCAAATGTACTTTCGCCTGCATACGCACACCCGAAAGACCTACCGGGTTTTTGATACCTTCCTGGTAGTCAATGGCATATTCCTGAGGAATGACATGCAGAACGCGGTGTTCATCACGCACACGCACCGATTTCGCCGTATGCACCACGTTCTCTACATCTTCCTGCGTCACTTCTTCTTCTGAAATCGGCACCATACCAATTTCATTCTGGCAGCTAATATGTTTACCCGACAGCGCCAGATAAACAGAAGAGATCTGGCAATCGGCCATCAGTTCGGCCTGATCGATGGCTCGCTGAACGCATTTCACCACAGATTCCAGGTCGTTAACGCCACCTTTATCCATTCCACGGGACGGGCAGCTTCCCACCCCAATGATATTGATCATACCGTCGGGCAGAACTTCCCCTACCAAAGCGGCTACCTTCGCGGTACCAATCTCCAGTCCTACTACCAGTTTTCTGTCCGTCGCCTTGATCATTATTGTTCTGCCTGTGCCTGATTCTGTTGCTGATTAGGGTCCTGAACTGGGGCCGGCTTCCAACCTACCGCCGCGCCAGAGTCATAGCGTAAATCCACGTAACTAATTTCTTTGCGATCCACCTGCGCCTGCTGTTGCAGAACCGGATAGAGTTCGACAAAGCGCGCCAGGCGTTTCATCGTATCGCCACGGCCGAGGTTGAGCTTAATATCGTTATTGAGCGTCACCTGCCACGACCGCCGGGCAGTCATCGCTGCCTCTTTCAACGTGAATTTATCCTTCGCCAGCACCTGCCCCATGTCATGGAAGCCCTGTAAAACTTCGCTCTCACTCCCTTCCGGGCCATACAGCATGGGTAAAACCTGCTTGCTGGTTCGATCCGCAGGAACACTGAACGAATTACCGTCCATGTCCACCAGATGCTGATCATTCCAACGTGCTATAGGCACATATTCAACCAGATGAATCTTCAATTCATCAGGCCATTGCTTTCTGACACTCGCCTGCTTTATCCAGGGCAGACGTTCAATCTGGCTCTGGATAATATTGACATCCTGCGTCATAAACGTGCCGGGTGCGCCAAGCGCCAGAATTGACTGGCGAATATCGTCGTTGCGGGTGTAATGACGATCGCCTGTCAACACCAGCTTCGACAACGGTAACCGTTGCGCATCTTCCATCCAGCCCAGGACTACCCAGCCGCTAGCCAACACGGTACATAACACCGTCAGCAGGAACAGGATTCCTGCAAGACGCGTTCCATTATTGCGGCGGGAGGATGGCATTTCCTCGACATCGCGATTTCTCGTGTTCAGCGCAGCCTGAGACATATCACTCCGCCAGTTCCAGAATTTGCACGACCAATTGCGAGAATGTTAACCCCGCCTGTCGCGCTGCCATCGGTACCAGGCTATGACTAGTCATACCCGGCGCGGTATTGGCTTCTAACAAATAAAACTGACCATCACTGTCTAACATGGCATCAATCCGCCCCCAGCCCCGACATCCCAGCGCACGCCAGGCTTTCTGTACCAGGTTTTGTAAATTGGCCTCATCTTTAGCTTCCAGACCTGACGGACAGAAATACTTCGTCTCATCAGAGAGATACTTCGCCTCATAATCATAGAAGGTTCCAGCGGGCTGAATACGAATTGAAGGTAAAATTTCTTTTCCGAGCATGGCAACTGTAAATTCGGGCCCACTTAGCCATTTTTCGATAAGAACTTCATCATCATGTTGAAAGGCAAGCGCTAACGCACCCGTTAACGCACCAGATTCTTCAACTTTTGACATACCGACGCTTGAACCTTCACGGCTCGGTTTAACGATAACCGGTAAACCTAACGCATCAATGCGCTGAATAACGTCGTTATTAAGTCCCGATTCAAATTCGCTGCGTGTTAAAGCAACCCACGGGGCAACAGGTAGCCCTGCACCTTGCCAGAGCAACTTACTGCGCAATTTATCCATTGCAATAGCCGATGCCATAACACCGCTGCCGGTATAAGGCACGCCGGTTAGCTCCAGCACCCCTTGCAGCGTACCGTCTTCACCGCCACGCCCATGCAGCGCAATGAATGCTTTATCGAAGCCCATTGCTTTCAGGCGAGTGACATCCACATCACGCGGGTCAATCGGGTGCGCATCAATCCCCCCCTCACGTAAACCCGCAAGCACCGCAGCGCCGGAGTTTAGCGACACTTCGCGTTCAGCAGAAATCCCGCCCAGCAGGACCGCGACTTTATCAGCCATTGCGCTCGTCCTCCTGTTGCGGCCTGAGTTTCACTTCTGCCAGTTGACGTGCAATCTTGCCGACGTTGCCCGCGCCCTGGATAAGAATTAAATCATTACCGGTCAGGACCGGCGCCAGCATTGCCGCGGTTTGCGCCGGGTCGGATACCAGAATCGGATCGATTTTTCCACGACCACGAATGGTACGACACAGGGAACGGCTATCTGCACCAGGGATCGGCGTTTCGCCCGCAGGGTAAACATCCAGCATCAGCAGCGAATCTACCTGCGTCAGAACGTTGGCAAAATCGTCATACAGATCGCGTGTACGGGTAAAGCGATGCGGCTGGAATACCATCACCAGATTTTTATCCGGCCAGCCTGCGCGGGCCGCTTTAATGGTGGCATCCACTTCCGTCGGATGGTGACCGTAATCATCCACCAGCATCGCAGTCCCTGGTTTACCGTTCACGGACTCCAGCGGAAACTCACCAAGGAAATCAAAACGACGCCCGGTGCCCTGGAAGCTCTCCAGCGCGCTCAGAATGTCTTCGTCGTCGATGCCTTCCTCAGTCGCCACCGCGACCGCAGCCGCTGCATTAAGCGCATTATGGCGACCAGGCGCATTCAGCGTGACATGCAGCTCCGGCTTGTCCTGACGAATCAGGGTGAAATGCCCTTGCGCGCCCTGCTGCTGATAATTTTCAATGCGCACATCCGCATCCTGACTAAAGCCGTACGTAGTGAGCTGACGACCCACGCGCGGAAGTAATTCGCGAATAACTGGATCGTCCACGCACATCACCGCTCGGCCATAGAACGGCAGGTTATGCAGGAAATTGATAAAGGTTGTTTTTAAATTCTCGAAGTCGCCCTGGTAAGTATCCATATGGTCAGCTTCGATATTGGTGACAATCGCCACCATCGGCTGCAGATGGAGGAATGACGCATCACTCTCGTCTGCTTCCGCAATCAAATAACGGCTGTTGCCCAGACGAGCATGTACGCCTGCCGCTTTCACCAGACCGCCATTCACAAAGGTAGGATCAAGCCCGCCTTCGGCATAAATGCTGGCAACCATCGCCGTGGTTGTCGTTTTACCATGCGTACCGGCGATAGCGATACCGTGGCGAAAGCGCATAAGCTCGGCCAGCATTTCGGCACGGCGAATCACAGGGATACGCGCTTCATTAGCAGCGACGATTTCCGGGTTATCTGCCGCAATCGCGCTGGACACCACGACAACACTTGCATCGCTAACGTTCTCCGGGCGATGGTTGAAATAGATTGTCGCGCCAAGCGACGCCAACTGCTGCGTTACCGGATTCGGCGCCAAATCAGAACCGCTGATTTGATAGCCTTCGTTAGCCAGAACTTCGGCAATACCGCCCATGCCAGCACCGCCAATGCCGACAAAGTGAATGTGCCTAACGCGACGCATCTCGGGCACGATTGAACGCAGTTTCGCCAGTTGTTGTGTATTCATTCTCTAAACGCCATCTACCACTTCAAATTCGCGCGACGCAAAAGGCGTCGCCAGTATTAAGCCTGTGCTGCAAGACTCACTTCATTTGCCACCCGTTCAGTGGCATCGGGAATGGCGGCGGCGCGTGCACGCTCAGCCATTTCCAGTAATGCTTCCCGGTTCCAGCCCGCAAGTGTCTCTGCCACGGCATCGACCGTAAATTGCGGCTGTTCCAGAATCTTCGCTGCGCCTGCTTTTTCCAGCGGCAGTGCATTCCAGTATTGCTGTCGATCCTTATGCTGGAACGGAACAAATAACGCTGGAAGGCCAGCGGCAGCGATCTCACTCACCGTCAGTGCGCCGGAACGGCATACCACGACATCCGCCCAGGCATAGGCTTGCGCCATATCATCAATAAATTCGGTCACTTTATGCTGAGGCTGACCAGCATCGACATAAGCCTGCTCAACGGCTTGCTGAGCTCCTTTTCCGCTCTGATGCCAGATAGTCACCGTGCTGCCCAGTTTTGCCGCGACCTGCGGCATGGTCTGATTCAGTACGCGCGCCCCCTGCGAACCACCCACGACCAGAATACGTACCGGCCCTTCACGCCCCGGCAAACGTTCTTGTGGCAATGGCAGTGCCAGTACATCCACACGTACCGGGTTTCCTACCACGTCTGCCTTCGGGAATGCGCCCGGGAAAGCCTGCATGACTTTGGTGGCGATCTTCGCCAGCCATTTGTTGGTCAGCCCTGCAATGCCATTTTGCTCATGCAGCACGACGGGAATACCCAGCGACCATGCGGCTAAACCGCCAGGGCCGGAGACATATCCCCCCATACCCAACACCACGTCTGGCTTAAAGCGCTGCATAATCGCGCGCGCCTGACGCCAGGCGTTAAAAATTCTCACCGGCGCAAGCAACAGGGCTTTTACCCCTTTACCGCGAAGACCGGAAATACGGATGAAGTCAATCTCAATACCGTGCTTCGGTACTAAATCGGCTTCCATGCGATCAGCGGTTCCGAGCCAGCGTACTTGCCAGCCCTGATCCATTAAATGGTGCGCAACCGCCAGCCCGGGGAAAACATGTCCGCCGGTACCGCCTGCCATCACCATTAACCGCTTCGGTTGACCGCTCATCGTGAACCTCGTGTAAACGCCTGGGCTTTTTCCAGACGCGTTTCATAATCAATTCGTAACAACAGCATGATTGCCGTCGACATAATCAATAAACTGGAGCCGCCATAACTGATGAGCGGCAGAGTCAGCCCTTTAGTCGGCAGCATACCTGCGGCAGCGCCGACATTTACTAATGCCTGGAAGCTGAACCAAATGCCAATCGAGCAGGCCAGGAAACCAGAAAACCGCTGATCAATTTCCAGCGCTTTGCGTCCGATGGACATGGCGCGGAAAGCGACGAAGAATACCATTAAAAGTGCCAGTACCACACCGATATAACCCAGTTCTTCGCCGATGATGGCGAAGATGAAGTCGGTATGAGCTTCGGGCAGATACTCCAGCTTTTGTACTGAGTTCCCAAGTCCTTGTCCCCACAGCTCACCGCGACCAAATGCCATCAGCGATTGCGTCAGCTGGTAGCCGCTGCCAAAGGGATCATCCCAGGGGTTCCAGAACGATGTCACACGACGGATACGGTATGGCTCAGCCAGAATCAGCAAAATCACCGCTGCGATACCAGAGCCGATAATGGCGATGAACTGCCACAGCTTTGCCCCTGCCAGGAATAACATCGCCAGCGTCGTAATAAAGAGCACAACCACAGTACCCAGGTCGGGCTGAGCCAGCAGTAGCACGGCAAGCACCATAATGACGCCCATCGGCTTAAGGAACCCGCGCAGGTTATTGCGCACCTCATCAACCTTACGGACCAGATAGTTCGCCAGATAACAAAACAGCGACAGCTTGGTAAATTCCGCCGGCTGGAAACGCATTACACCCAGGTCAATCCAGCGCGACGCCCCGTTAATTGAGCTGCCCACCACCAGAACAACCAACAGCATGACAATGGCGGCCACCAGCATTACCGAACTCCAGCGCTGCCAGAACTCCATCGGCAACCGCAGCGTTACCAGCCCCAGACAAAACGCCAGAAACAGATACAGCGCATGACGTTTGGCAAAGAAGAACGGGTCCGCCGTCAGCCGCTGTCCTACCGGCATGGATGCCGATGTCACCATAATGAATCCGATCGCCGCCAGGCCCAGCGTCAGCCAGAACAGCGTGCGGTCGTACATGACCAGACTGTCATTGTCTTTCTGGCGTGAACCCATCACCCAACCTTTTAATGCACCAAACAACCAGCTCAGGATCCCAAATCCTGGCAGGTGGGGCATTCTCGGGCGGGGGAGACTTAAACGCATCAACCTAACTCCTGCGCCAGGCGGGTAAAGACATCGCCACGCTGTTCAAAATTCTTAAATTGATCGAGGCTGGCGCAGGCGGGGGATAACAACACCATATCGCCCGGTTGCACCCGTGTCGCAATCAGGCGCATCGCTTGTTCCATATCCTGCGTTTGGTCAGTAATTTCCGGACGCAACGCAGCCAGCTCCGCACCATCACGGCCAAAGCAATACAAGCGAACATTGCTGCCTTCGAGATAGCGTTTCAGTGGAGAGAAGTCTGCCGATTTACCGTCACCGCCGAGCAGCAGGTGAAGCGTGCCATCCACATGCAGGCCGTTCAGTGCCGCCTCAGTACTACCAACGTTGGTCGCTTTGGAATCGTTAATCCAGCGTACGCCGTTGTGCTCCAGCGCCAACTGGAAGCGGTGCGCCAGCCCGGTAAACGTAGTCAACGCCTTCAGGCTGCTGGCACGTGGTAACCCCACTGCATCGGCCAGGGCCAGTGCCGCCAGTGCATTCGTATAATTATGCTGGCCGCTAAGCTTCATCTCTTTAACGTTAAGAACCTTCTCGCCTTTTACGCGCAGCCAGGTTTCGCCCTGCTGACGATTGAGATGGTAATCGCCGACATCCACGCCAAAACTGACGCAGCGCTCATCCGCGCCACGCACCGGCATGGTCAGCGCGTCATCTGCATTCACTACGCAAACTTTCGCATTTTCATAAACACGCAGTTTTGCCGCGCGGTACTGCTGGAGACCAAACGGATACCTGTCCATATGATCTTCGGTAACGTTGAGAATGGTCGCCGCCGCCGCATGCAGGCTGGATGTGGTTTCGAGCTGAAAGCTGGAAAGCTCAAGGACATAGAGATCGCAGGCAGACTCCAGCAGCATAAGCGCGGGCAGGCCAATATTGCCTCCGACACCAACGTTTTTGCCGGCGGATTTCGCCATTTCGCCAACCAGCGTCGTGACCGTGCTTTTACCGTTCGACCCGGTGATCGCCACGATCGGCGCCTGCGCTTCACGGCAGAAAAGCTCAATATCACCCACTATCTCGACACCCGCATCTGCCGCTGCGCTCAGCGATGGATGCGCCAGGGCAATCCCCGGACTCGCAACGATCAGATCGGCCGCCAGGAGCCAGTCATCATTCAGACCACCAAGATAGCGCTCCACCTCTTCCGGTAGCTTATCCAGCCCCGGCGGTGAAACGCGGGTATCCATCACTTTCGGCGTAACGCCGCGCGCGCGGAAAAATTCCACGCACGAGAGTCCCGTCAGACCAAGACCAATAATGACGACTTTTTTACCCTGGTAATCTGCCATGATTAACGTACCTTGAGCGTTGCCAGACCGATCAGGACCAGCATCAGCGAAATAATCCAGAAGCGCACAATAACGCGCGGTTCCGGCCAGCCCTTCAGTTCATAGTGATGGTGAATCGGCGCCATACGAAAAATACGCTGACCACGCAATTTGAACGACCCAACCTGCAAAATGACAGACAGGGTTTCGACGACGAAGACGCCGCCCATAATGACCAACAGAAACTCCTGACGCAGCAGCACGGCGATAATGCCCAGTGCACCACCTAACGCCAGGGAGCCCACATCCCCCATAAAGACCTGAGCCGGGTAGGTGTTAAACCACAGGAATCCCAGCCCTGCGCCTACAATTGCCGTACAGACAATAACCAGCTCGCCCGCATGACGCAGATACGGAATGTGCAGATAACTGGCGAAGTTCATGTTACCGGTCGCCCAGGCAACCAGTGCAAAGCCCGCAGCCACAAACACAGTGGGCATAATCGCAAGTCCATCAAGACCATCAGTCAGGTTGACCGCGTTACCTGTTCCCACAATCACGAAATAAGCAAGCAGGATGTAGAAAATACCCAATTGCGGCATGACATCTTTAAAGAACGGCACCACCAACTGTGTGGCTGGCGTATCGTTGCCCGCAAGGTAGAGCGCGAACGCGACGCCCAGCGCAATCACCGACATCCAGAAATATTTCCAGCGGGCAATCAGCCCCTTCGTGTCTTTACGCACCACTTTGCGGTAGTCATCAACAAAGCCAATGATACCGTAGCCAACCAGTACAATCAGAACGCACCAGACGTATGGGTTGGACGGATAAGCCCACAGCAAAACGGACACCACGATCGCTGTCAGAATCATGATGCCGCCCATGGTCGGCGTACCGCGTTTACTGAAATGCGACTCCGGGCCATCGTTACGCACAACCTGACCAAAAGAGAGTTTTTGCAGACGGGCAATCATGCGCGGCCCCATCCATAAAGAGATGAAGAGCGCGGTCAGCAGGCTGACGATGGCGCGAAACGTCAAATAGGAGAAGACGTTAAAGCCGGAATAATATTTGACCAAATGTTCGGCCAGCCAAACTAACATGCCCTTTTCTCCTGTAATGCGCGTGCAACCTCTTCCATGGCGGCACTACGTGAACCTTTCACCAGAATGGTAATAATTTGCTTCTCGGCAATAAGCGCCTCTAAACGCGCAATCATTGCCGCCTTATCATCAAAATGCTCGCCGACGCCGCTGGCATCACTGATGGCTTTACTGAGCTTGCCGACGCTTAACACGCGGTCGATACCAACAGCTTTTGCCGTTTCTCCCACCTGAACGTGACACGCTTCGCTTTCATCACCCAACTCCGCCATGTCGCCGACAACCATGACTCGATAACCTGGCATTTCGGCTAATACATGTGCTGCCGCCGTCATAGACCCCACATTCGCGTTATAGCTGTCGTCCAGCAGTAATTGATTTTCGCCAAGTTGCACCGGGAAAAGACGCCCCGGAACCGCTTTCAGATTGGCCAGACCTTTTTTCACAGCGTCATGCGGAGCCCCTACCGCCATCGCCAGCGCAGTTGCGGCCAGCGCATTCGCGATATTGTGACGCCCAGGCAATGGCAACGTGACATCAATGCCGCCCGTCGGCGTTTGCAGGGTAAATTCGGTGCCGTGAGAGGTCACATGAATATTGGTCGCGGTAAAATCGCTGTTGGCGGCGTTTGGCGAAAAGCGCCAGACTTTGCGATTGCTGATAATGTTCTGCCAGTTCAGCCAGTCATTATTGTCAGCATTCATAATGGCAATGCCGTTATCAGGCAGACCGGTATAAATCTCGCCTTTAGCTTTTGCCACGCCGGCAAGAGAACCAAACCCTTCCAGGTGCGCTGCCGCAAGGTTGTTAACCAGCGCCGCTTCCGGGCGGGTCAGCGCCACGGTCCAGGCAATCTCGCCCTGATGATTAGCGCCAAGTTCAATCACCGCGTACTGATGTTCTCTTGTCAGACGCAGCAGGGTCATCGGCACACCGATGTCATTGTTCAGATTTCCGGCGGTATAAAGCGTATTGCCACACTCACTGAGGATGGTGGCCGTCATCTCTTTCACCGACGTTTTGCCGGAAGAGCCTGTCAGCGCCACAACGCGAGCAGGCACCTGCTGACGAACCCAGGCCGCCAGTTCGCCAAACGCGAGACGAGTATCCTTCACCACCAGTTGCGGCAGGTCGATATCCAGTTTGCGACTGACCAGCAACGCACCAGCCCCACCCTCTTTCGCTTTATCAGCGAAATCATGGGCATCGAAACGTTCACCTTTCAGCGCCACAAAAAGGCAACCTGAGGTCAACTTACGGGTATCGGAAGTGACAGCTTCAATGGTTGCGTCTGCACCATGCAATTCACCGTGCAAAATGCTGCTGAGCTGGCTAAGCGTTACGCTAATCATGCGATGACTCCCAACAGACGCGCTGCGGTTACACGGTCTGAATAATCGAGACGGTGGTTACCGACAATCTGATAATCTTCGTGGCCTTTGCCTGCGAGCAGGACAACGTCATTTTCTTTCGCCTGCATGATGGTGTTGGTGACCGCTTCTGCGCGACCTTCCATTACATGGGCGCGGCCCGCATCCAGCATTCCCGCAAGGATATCGTTGATGATGGCGCGCGGCTCTTCGGTTCGCGGGTTGTCATCCGTCACGACCGGAATATCAGCGAACTGCTCGGCAATAGCGCCCATCAGAGGACGCTTGCCTTTATCGCGATCGCCACCGCAGCCAAATACGCACCACAGTTTCCCGGTGCAGTGCAGCCGTGCCGCCTGCAGCGCTTTTTCCAGCGCGTCCGGCGTATGCGCATAATCCACCACCACCGTAGGTTTGCCCGGCGCGCTGAACACTTCCATACGCCCGCAAACTGGCTGCAGACGTGCGCCAGTGTTGAGTAAATCGGTCAGTGGATAACCCAACGCCAGCAGCGTCGCCAGCGCCAGCAGCAGATTGCTGACGTTAAAGGCTCCCATCAGACGACTTTCAATCTCGCCTTCGCCCCACGAGGAGGTAAAGCGGATAGTGGCACCGCTGTCGTGGTATACCACGTCACTCGCTTTAAGCCAGCGGCCATGGCAATCCGGATTGATATGGCCTTCCATCGACACGGCAACCGCATCAGGCAGATTCGCTAACCAACGGCGTCCGACCTCATCATCAGCGTTAACGATGGCCTGGCCGAAATGGTGGGCAGAGAACAGCAGCCATTTGGCCGCTTCGTAATTGGTCATATCGCCGTGATAGTCCAGATGATCGCGGCTCAGATTCGTAAAGACAGACGCAGCGAATTTCAATGCTGCCACGCGGTGCTGAACCAATCCGTGAGAGGAGACCTCCATCGCGGCGAAGGTTGCACCTTGCTGCGCAAGGCTTGCGATCACATGCTGTACATCAACGGCGGAACCGGTGGTATTTTCCGATGGTATAACTTTGCCCAGCAGACCATTCCCCACTGTGCCCATCACCGCACTGGTTTCGCCAAGCAACTGACTCCATTGCGCCAGCAACTGTGTGGTGGTGGTTTTACCGTTAGTGCCGGTCACGCCAATCAGGCGCAGTTGCTCAGAAGGTTCGTTATAAAAACGCCCCGCCAGCGCAGAAAGACGCTCATTTAACTGGCTCAGATAGATAACCGGTACGCCATGCATCTCGCGTATTTCGCCATCGGAGGCCTCATCTTTCGCCTCAGCAATAATGGCAGCCACACCTTGCGCAATCGCCTGCGGGATATATCGACGCCCGTCCGCCTGATGACCCACGACTGCCACGAAAAGATCACCCGACGCCGCTACCCGGCTGTCGAGTGTCATTTCTCGCAGTGCTCGCTCCGGCGCGCCTGGCACCCACGGAGCAAGAAGGTCGCGCAAATTACGATCTGCCACCTGTACCCTCGCCTTGATTAATTACGAATTCATTCTTATCGCCCGTAGTCAGCGCATCCGGCTCGATGTTCATGGTACGTAAAACACCGCCCATGATGGCACCAAACACCGGCGCAGAAACGGCGCCACCGTAGTATTTACCTGCTTGTGGATCGTTAATAACGACCACCAGCGCAAAGCGTGGATTACTGGCGGGCGCAACACCCGCGGTATAAGCAATGTATTTGTTGATGTAGCGCCCATCGGGCCCCACCTTCTTCGCCGTACCGGTCTTAATCGCGATGCGGTAACCTTTAATCGCCGCTTTTACACCGCCGCCGCCAGGCAGGGCCACACTCTCCATCATATGTACGACATTACGTACGATAGATTCATTGAAGATACGTTCGCCTGGAACAGGTGGATCAACTTTGGTTATCGACAGCGGGCGGTAAACACCATAGCTGCCGATGGTTGCATAGACTCGCGCTAACTGTAACGGCGTTACCATCAGCCCGTAGCCGAAAGAGAAGGTGGCCCTCTCTATGTCAGACCACCGTTGTTTTTGAGGAAATAAGCCACTGCGTTCTCCGACCAACCCCAAATTGGTCGCTTTTCCCAGCCCAAAACGTGAGTAAGTATCTACTAACGCTGAGGACGGCATCGCTAACGCCAGTTTAGAAACACCAACGTTACTCGACTTCTGTAATACCCCGGTCAGGGTCAATTCGCTGTAGCGGGCCACGTCTTTGATTTCATGGCCGTTAATTCGATAAGGGATGGTGTTCAATACGGTGTTAGGCGTGACGACACCACGCTGGAGAGCGGTCATCACGACCATGGGTTTAACCGTCGAACCCGGTTCGAAGACGTCAGTAATCGCCCGGTTACGCATGGCATCTTTCGCGGTACCGGTGAAATTGTTCGGGTTGTAAGAGGGACTGTTCGCCATCGCCAGCACTTCGCCGGTGTTCACATCCACCAGCACGGCACTGCCCGATTCCGCTTTGTTAAATGCCACCGCATTGTTCAGCTCGCGATAGACCAGTGCCTGTAGACGTTCATCAATACTCAGCGCAAGGTTATGAGCCGCCTGGCTGTCGGTGGAAGAGATATCTTCAATTACGCGGCCATAACGGTCTTTACGTACAATACGCTCACCCGGCTGACCGGTAAGCCACTTATCAAAGCTTTTCTCGACCCCTTCGATACCTTCACTGTCGACGTTAGTAAAGCCGATGAGGTGAGCAGTTACTTCGCCCGAAGGATAATAACGGCGGGACTCTTCGCGAAGGTGAATGCCCGGCAATTTAAGTTTTTTGATGTACTCGCCAAGGTCGGGGTTCACCTGACGCGCTAAATAGATAAAGCGCCCTTTCGGGTTAGCATTAATGCGCGAGGAGAGTTGATCGAGCGGGATAGTTAATGCGTCAGACAGGGCTTTCCAGCGATTATCGAGCGTTACGCCGCCAGCATCCTGCACCTCTTTTGGGTCGGCCCAAATAGCTTTAACCGGCACACTCACTGCCAGCGGGCGGCCAGAACGATCGGTTATCATACCGCGCGAGGTCGCGACTTCCTGTACGCGCAGAGAGCGCATATCCCCTTCGCGCACCAGCATATCGGGGTTCACAATTTGCAAGTACGCCACGCGACCCAGCAAAAAGCCCAGCGCCAGCAAAATGCAGCCGCAAAGCAAGGCAAAACGCCAGCTCACAAAGCTGGCCTGTTCTTCCTGGCGTTTCGGTTTTGGCGTTTTCACCGCTGCGGCTTTCATGCGTCGCGTGGTTCCTTATTTCTGTACAACAATATTTTCCTGGGACGGATCGACATGCTGCATTTGCAACTTCTCGGTCGCGATCCGCTCAACCCGGCTATGATCGCCGAGCGCATTCTCTTCAAGGATCAAGTTGCGCCATTCGATATCCAGCGCATCACGTTCCAGCACGAGTTGTTCACGCTGAGCCGTCAACAGGCGCGTATGATGCGAAGTGGTGACAACCGTCACCGCCGTCATGATGATGCAAATGAACAAGCAGAGTGGCAGTTTCCCAAATCGCAAAAGGTCGTCGCCGATCACGCCAGGCAAGGCATGGCGCTCGTTGCTTCCTAACGACACTTTAACTTTGCTAAGGGTCTCTGACACTCTGCCGATCATGCGTTCGTCCTCTCTGCAATACGCAGAACTGAACTACGGGCACGTGGATTCTCAGCCACTTCTTCTTCGCCCGGCATCAACTTGCCTAGTGCTCGTAACTGACGTCCACCCAGTTTCCTGAGTTGCTCTTCCGTCATCGGTAATCCAGCCGGAACCTGCGGACCACGGCTTTGCTCACGCATAAAACGTTTTACAATGCGGTCTTCCAGCGAGTGAAAACTGATGATCGAAAGCCGACCGCCCGGGGCCAGGACATCGATCGAGCTTTTTAGCGCCTGCTCTATCTCCTCCAGTTCACTGTTTACCCAGATGCGAACCGCCTGGAAGGTACGGGTCGCAGGATGTTTGAATTTATCTTTCACCGGTGTCGCTGCCGCCACCACCGCAGCCAACTCTTTGGTGCGTGTCATCGGCTCCTCACGGTTACGCTCAACGATGGCGCGCGCGATGCGTTTACCAAAGCGCTCTTCACCAAAGGTTTTTATTACCCATGCGATGTCGGCTTCATCGGCCGTTCGTAACCACTCGGCAGCAGACTGACCGCGCGTGGGATCCATACGCATGTCAAGCGGACCGTCACGCATAAAAGAAAAACCGCGTTCAGCATCATCGAGTTGCGGGGAAGAGACCCCAAGATCAAGCAGGATTCCGTCGATCTTACCGGTGAGGCCACGCTCGCTGACATACTCAGCCAGCGCGGAAAAAGGACCATGTACGATGGAAAAGCGGGGATCATCAATAGTTTTTGCGACGGCAATCGCTTCCGGGTCACGGTCAATAGCCAGCAGACGTCCTTCCGCTCCCAGATGGGAGAGGATCAGGCGTGAGTGACCACCGCGGCCAAAAGTGCCATCAATGTATATGCCATCCGGACGAATGTTCAGGCCATTAACGGCCTCATCCAGTAGCACCGTTGTGTGTTTAAAATTTTCCATCATCATTACAGAGACAAATCCTGCAACCGGTCTGAAAGTATTTCAGTGCCCGTTTGCTCAGCGTCGATATCTTCCTTGACCTGTTGATACCAGGTCGTTTCGTCCCACAGCTCGAATTTATTGAACTGTCCGACCAGCATCACTTCTTTCGTCAGCCCGGCATGTTGCCGCAAAACAGGCGCGATTAATAAGCGCCCTGCGTTATCCATCTGACATTCGCTGGCATGCCCCAGCAAGAGACGTTGTACCCGGCGCTCTTGCGGATCCATGCTCGACAGACGCGACAATTTTTGCTCAATAATTTCCCATTCGGGTAAGGGGTAAAGCAGCAGGCAGGTGTGACGAATGTCAATGGTGCAAACCATCTGACCGGAAGCTTTCTCCAGCAGCAAATCCCGATAACGGGTCGGCACGGCTAAT
The DNA here is from genome assembly GCF_039409775.1 of Phytobacter palmae. Lineage (NCBI taxonomy): Bacteria > Pseudomonadati > Pseudomonadota > Gammaproteobacteria > Enterobacterales > Enterobacteriaceae > Phytobacter > Phytobacter palmae. Next base: position 124,614 of record NZ_JBCIVJ010000013.1, read on the forward strand.
CGGCCTTTGCTGTCGAGATTGACTAATGTAGCTCCACGGAACATACCAGCCCCACCCCTGAGTGACCTATTTCACCACTTTATCCCACAAATCCCCACCGAAGGAGTTTACGGAGCGGAGGAAAAGCTTGTCAAGCCAGTGCAAAGGCTAACCAGAATAAAAGATCCCTTATTAGCGGTTACATTCCACTTTGGTGAAATACCGCTCAACTAATGAGGCAAATTAACGTCATGAATATTTGTAAGAAAAAAACTGAATATGCATTGGGGCGTTAAAAACCACTTATTTTATGCGCGCGAAATATAAAGTGTCAGTTTGCGACGCGGGCGGCATTTTAAGACATATTGCAGACAGATAACAGTGCCAGATGCCGTCTGCGCGGCGCGAGCGCGTTAAGAAAAGACGCACCTATAAAGCCCATAATCAAAAAGTGGTTGTTATTTCAACGATTACGGTGGGAGATGTAACAAAGTAATACAGAAGACACGTTCAGTTACGTCTTAATTACTTTAAAATGTGTCCTGAGAGAAATAAGGCAAATTAATTAAATTAACAGCCCTAAAAATAAGGATTTATCTGAATTGGCAATAAAATTAATTATCGCCTTTCATTCGCAACAAAAAGGCAGCGATTACTGCCTTTATCGGATTGCTAAACGCGGCTTAATACGCCACGACGGTAGAGGTTACGGCGAATGCGGCTCAAACCCGCTTTAGGTTTACGCGGCTCGTCCAGACTTGCCAGTACAATCTCAAGTACGCGTTCAGCGACATCGCGATGGCGCTGAGCCACAGCAAGGACCGGGCACTGCAGGAAGTCCAGCAATTCATGATCCCCAAAGGTAGCAATGGCCAGGTCAGACGGTAACTTACCATCGCGGCGCAGCGTAACATCCAGCACACCTTGTAATAATGCAAAAGAAGTAGTGAATAGCGCCTGTGGCATGGTGTGCGTTTCCAGCCATTTTTCAAACAACTGTGCAGCAGCTTCACGCTCATAGCTATTTGCATAGAGATAATCCACTTCCCGGGGATCGTCCTTCCAGGCAGTACGGAACCCCTGTTCGCGCAGGAAGCTAACCGAAAGTTCAGGTAGCGCCCCCAGGTAGAGTACTTTTTCTGCCGGGAATTTACGTAATTCCGCGGCCAGCATTTCCGAGTCATCCTGATCGGCACCAACAACGCTGGTGAAGTGTTCACGATCCAGCGCGCGGTCAAGTGCAACTATGGGAAACGCGTCATTGGCCCAACGCTGGTAGAAAGGGTGCTCTGGTGGTAAAGATGTTGAAACGATAATGGCGTCGACCTGGCGCTGAAGCAGATGTTCAATACAACGCATTTCATTATCTGGCTGATCTTCAGAGCAGGCGATAAGTAGCTGATAACCGCGCTGACGCGCCTGTCGCTCCAGATAATTCGCAATGCGCGTATAACTGGTGTTCTCCAAATCCGGAATAACCAGCCCAATGGAGCGAGTACGTCCCGCTCGCAACCCAGCCGCCACCGCATTCGGGTGGTAATTATGCTCACGTACGACCGCCATGACTTTTTCGACGGTTTTATCACTGACACGATATTGCTTTGCCTTTCCATTAATGACATAGCTTGCCGTGGTACGTGAGACGCCGGCTAGCCGGGCGATTTCATCCAGTTTCACAATTGCCCCTCAAAAAATAAAAGATACTCCATAACCTTTTTAGGGATATAGGTTAAATTCCATAACATCTAAGCGCAGAATAGACACTGCGGCAACAGCTTTTGTGTTCGCTTCCGGCGGATTTCGCAAAAAAAAAGCCCGGCGGATAACGCCAGGCCAGGAAAATGACGTACGCGTAACACTTAACGCATGATTTTGTCGCCGCGCGATAAACCGACCACGCCAGACCGCGCTACCTCAACGATTTTAGCGACATCGCGAATGGTCGCCAGAAAAGCATCAAGCTTATCACTGGTGCCAGCGAGCTGAACCGTATAAATAGAAGGCGTGACATCAATGATCTGCCCGCGGAAGATCTCCGCGTTGCGTTTGACCTCTTCACGACCATACCCGCTGGCCTGGACTTTCACCAGCATGATCTCGCGCTCGACGTAAGCACCCTGCCCAAGCTCATTTACACGTAACACATCGACCAGCTTGTGCAGCTGTTTTTCAATTTGCTCCAGCACTTTGGCATCACCAACCGTCTGAATCGTCATTCGCGACAGTGTAGGATCATCTGTCGGCGCAACCGTCAGACTTTCAATGTTATAGCCACGCTGGGCAAAAAGACCGATCACGCGCGATAACGCGCCCGATTCATTTTCCAGTAAAACAGATAATATCCGGCGCATATCAGGTTCTCTCCGTTTTGCTCAACCACATTTCATCCATGCCACCGCCACGGATCTGCATCGGATAAACATGTTCACTCCCGTCGACGGTCACATCGACAAAGACAAGGCGGTTATTCTTCACCTGCTCAAGCGCCTCACTCAGCTTCGCTTCCAGTTCATCCGGACGGGTAATCGTGATTCCTACATGACCATAAGCTTCAGCTACGCGCGCAAAGTCTGGCAATGACTGCATATACGATTGTGAATGGCGACCGGAATAGATCATATCCTGCCACTGCTTCACCATGCCCAAATATCGGTTGTTCAGGTTCAATACCAGCACCGGAAGCTCATATTGCATTGCGGTAGAGAGCTCCTGAATATTCATCTGGATACTGCCATCGCCCGTGACGCAGATAACCGTTTCATCCGGGAGTGCCATTTTCACGCCCAGTGCGGCTGGCAAACCAAAGCCCATCGTGCCCAGACCACCAGAGTTTATCCAGCGACGCGGTTTATCAAAGCGGTAATATAACGCCGCAAACATTTGATGCTGGCCGACATCTGAGGTGACGTATGCATCCCCCTTCGTTAAGCGCCAGATCGTTTCGATCACCGCCTGCGGTTTGATCTTCTCGCTTTGCGTGTCATATTTCAGACACTGGCGGGCACGCCATTGCTCAATCTGCAACCACCAGTCGCGAATATCATCTAAAGGCTGTTGAAACTCTTCTTGCCCCAGCAACTCCAGCATCTGCTCGAGCACCAGCCGGGCATCCCCAACAATTGGCACATCCGCCTGTACCGTCTTTGAAATCGACGTCGGGTCAATATCGATATGCAGCACAGTCGCATTTGGGCAGTACTTCGCCAGATTGTTAGTTGTGCGGTCATCAAAGCGCACTCCAACGGCAAAGATCACATCCGAGTGATGCATAGTCATGTTGGCTTCGTAGGTACCGTGCATACCCAACATACCTAACGCCTGACGATGCGATGCAGGAAACACCCCCAGCCCCATAAGCGACGAGACAACAGGAAGATTCAATTTTTCTGCCAGTATGCTCAGTTGCGTTTCACAGGCGGACGTGATCGCACCACCGCCAACATAGACAACGGGATGTTTAGCCGCCACGAGCGTTTGCAAAGCACGTTTGATTTGTCCCTTATGCCCGTGTGTGGTCGGGTTATAGGAGCGCATACTCACCGAATCCGGCCATACATAAGGCAATTTATTCGCAGGATTGAGAATATCTTTCGGTAAATCGACAACGACAGGACCCGGGCGACCAGTGGAAGCAAGCCAGAACGCTTTTTTCAGCACACCAGGAATGTCTTCGGTCTGTTTCACCAGGAAACTATGTTTCACTACCGGGCGGGATATCCCCACCATGTCGCACTCCTGGAAGGCGTCATAACCAATAAGGGAAGTCGCCACCTGACCGGAAAGAACGACCAGCGGAATCGAGTCCATATAGGCTGTTGCAATCCCGGTAATAGCATTCGTGGCTCCCGGCCCGGAGGTGACGAGCACAACGCCAACTTCACCGGTCGCTCTTGCCAGACCATCAGCCATATGCACTGCTGCCTGCTCATGACGCACCAGGACATGATCGATTCCACCGACCGTATGTAGCGCATCGTAAATATCGAGGACTGCGCCTCCAGGATAACCGAATACTTGCTTCACGCCCTGATCGATAAGCGATCGGACGACCATCTCGGCTCCAGACAACATCTCCATGGTTTGCCTCCAGGCTTGGGTTTGGCGACTGACGACAGAACGCATTTCCGTCTTGTCACACTATTCAGTACAGGAAATCCCTGCATTCTGATTATGAATGGCAGTTACCATAACCGCTGAAAATCTGGCAGGCAATTAGCAAACGATACACCTCATCTCGCCCCAAAAGAGGAAAAATGAGGTTAACAAGCGGGAATTGGTGAAATTGTCTGTAATAAGCAAAGACAATGACAATTCGTCATTCGAATCACTTACTGATCAGTAAATCATGCATTTTTACGGCGCATTTTGATGCGCCAGAAAAATATCTCAGCATAAAATTTTGCATTGATATGGCCAGACAGAAGAATTCCGCCGCTGGCACATTCAATCCATTGATACTCTTTTTAACGGCGACAAACCGAGACCAGTAATTCTTCCATCCACTGGTGTCCTTTATCACGACCAGCCGCTTCATGCCATGACAAATAACAGGTACGGCTATTCAATTTTAATGGCAGAGGCAAAATCTGTAGCTCTAATTTATCGGCAAACTCTTCCGCTAACCAACGCGGCGCAATGGCTACAAGCTGTGTTTGAGAAACCACATTGAGCACGCTCGTCATTGCCATTCCCTGATAAGCAACACTGGCCTGTTTATCTGTTGTGTCATACCAGGGCTGACTAAATGACGCATAACGATCCAGTGAAACGACTGCATGTTGCTCACTATAAATATCACTCTCGCGAAGCGGGCCATTAATACGCGGGTGTTTTTTACTGGCTACCAACACCATCTCATCTTTAAATAGCGGTATGCAGGAAAACTCTGGACGACGAAATTCATCATAACCTATAACAAACTCTATTTCCTGATAACGAAGCTGATGTTCGGTATTTTGATTTAGTGATGATTTAAAGACCAGATGGATATTCGGGGCAACCTCTTCCACGCGATTATAGATAACTGAGGTGAGGAGGTTATCGAGCGGACTGCAAACACAAAGATTAAAAACGCGCTCACTGGTGACGGGTTCAAAACCGGACCCCGGAAGCTCATTCTGCACGAGCTGTAACGCCTGACGAACCGAACCGAACAGCTGAAAAGCACGCGCGGTAGGCTGTATGCCTCTGCCATAGCGTACAAACAGTTCGTCATTAAACATGACTTTAAGTCTGGCCAGGGCATTGCTCACCGCCGGTTGCGACATCCCCAATGTATGGGCTGCACGTGTAATATTTTGTTCCTGCATTACCGCATCGAAAATAGTTAACAAATTAAGATCAACTTTACGAAGTTGCGGTTTCGTTATCTCATTAACATGAGCACTTTCAATTTTCTCTTCTGACATGTCCTTCTCCGATATCATGCTAAATTCCATTTATCCCGGCAGCAATAATCTTAAGGAATATGATTTATCACGCATATGAGATAAGGAAAAGAGGAACCCAACAAAATAGGAATATATAAAGATATTTTAATGACTGCTAATTGCACTCGCAAAAAGAGACACTAAATTAACTATTCCCGTTTAATTAAAACGGCATACGGAGATCAAAACATAATTAGAGTGAATGTACAATACGACCTCAGTAAGCAATAAATGCTCTCCGGCGGAGATATTTCCGCCATTGAGAAAAATATAATTTAACTTAAAATTATCATTTTGTTGTATTGATTAAGAAAAATGATAACTTCAATGAATTAATCGCGATTAATCATTGAGATAGCAAGTTGAGCATAGAAGTGTATAAATATAACCAACTGCAAAGAAATGTTCATCAAAGGTACAAATAACGTCAAGTATGAAATAGCACTAATACCTTATTTTGCTTTTTCATACAATTACAGCACGATTAACTAAAACAAAATGCGGTGCCAAACTCGTTTTCATGCGCTTTTACGGGTCCCGGTGTTGACTTTGATTTCTGAATCCAGTACCACTAATGGCATATCGCATCTAATCGAATTCATCTGGAGCTGGTTAATGATTCGCAATGTTCGCTTCCTCGGTCTACTACTACTAAACGCATCCCATGTGCGCGGTAGACCGGTGGGCGACACTCAGCATTGAGTCATCCTCCAGTTACACTAAGAACCCGCGCCTTGGCGCGGGTTTTTTTATGCTCGTAGCAAGGCGACCGAAGAGAGATAAGGACCTAAACCATGAGCCAGCAAGTCATTATTTTTGATACGACCTTACGTGATGGTGAACAAGCATTACAGGCAAGCCTGAGTGTGAAAGAGAAGCTGCAGATCGCTCTGGCGCTGGAACGTATGGGCGTTGACGTCATGGAGGTCGGTTTTCCGGTATCTTCTCCGGGCGATTTCGAATCCGTACAGACTATCGCGCGTCAGGTTAAAAACAGCCGCGTCTGCGCGCTGGCACGCTGTGTCGAGAAAGATATTGATGTGGCGGCTGAATCGCTGAAAGTCGCTGAGGCGTTTCGCATCCATACCTTTATCGCCACGTCACCGATGCATATCGCTACCAAATTGCGCAGTACGCTGGATGAAGTAATCGAGCGTGCCATCTATATGATTAAGCGCGCGCGTAATTATACCGACGATGTTGAATTCTCATGTGAAGATGCAGGTCGTACTCCGATCGCGGACCTGGCGCGCGTGGTTGAAGCCGCCATCAACGCAGGCGCGAAAACCATTAATATCCCGGACACCGTTGGCTACACCATGCCCTTCGAGTTCTCCAGTATTATTACCGGTTTGTATGAACGCGTACCGAACATTGATAAAGCCATTATCTCCGTCCATACCCACGATGATTTAGGCCTGGCCGTCGGCAACGCGATTGCGGCCGTCCATGCCGGTGCACGTCAGGTTGAAGGGGCGATGAATGGTATCGGCGAGCGCGCAGGAAACTGTTCACTGGAAGAGGTCATCATGGCCATTAAGGTGCGCAAAGACATCATGAATGTGCACACCGGCATCAATCATCACGAAATCTGGCGTACCAGCCAGACTGTGAGCCAGATTTGCAACATGCCTATCCCGGCGAACAAAGCGATCGTGGGCACTGGCGCCTTTGCTCACTCCTCCGGTATCCATCAGGATGGCGTGCTGAAAAACCGTGAAAATTACGAAATCATGACCCCGGAATCCATCGGGCTGAATCAGGTGCAGTTGAACCTGACCTCCCGTTCTGGCCGTGCGGCGGTGAAACATCGTATGGAAGAGATGGGTTACAAAGATACCGACTACAACATGGACCATCTGTACGACGCGTTTTTGAAACTGGCGGACAAAAAAGGCCAGGTCTTTGATTATGATCTGGAAGCGCTGGCGTTCATCAATAAGCAGCAAGAAGAGCCAGAACATTTCCGTCTGGATTACTTTAGCGTGCAGTCCGGTTCCAGCGATATCGCGACCGCCTCTGTGAAGCTGGCATGTGGCGAAGAAACGAAAGCGGAAGCGGCCAACGGCAACGGTCCGGTAGACGCCGTTTATCAGGCAATCAATCGCATCACCGGTTACGACATTGAACTGGTTAAATATGACCTCAATGCTAAAGGTCAGGGCAAAGATGCGCTGGGCCAGGTGGATATCGTCGTCAATTATAACGGGCGTCGTTTCCACGGCGTGGGTCTGGCAACAGATATCGTGGAATCTTCCGCCAAAGCGATGGTACACGTTCTGAACAATATCTGGCGCGCCGCAGAAGTCGAAAAAGAATTGCAACGCAAAGCTCAAAATAAAGAAATCAACAAGGAAACTGTGTGATGTCGAAGAACTACCATATTGCCGTGTTGCCGGGTGACGGTATTGGCCCGGAAGTCATGGCGCAAGCCTTAAAAGTACTGGACGCCGTTCGTAACCGTTTCGATATGCGTATCACCACCAGCCACTATGATGTGGGCGGCATCGCAATTGATCGTCATGGCAACCCGCTGCCGCAGGCAACTGTGGAAGGTTGCGAGCAGGCAGATGCTATTCTGTTTGGCTCCGTAGGCGGCCCGAAATGGGAAAATCTGCCACCAGCACAGCAGCCGGAGCGTGGTGCTCTGCTGCCGCTGCGTAAACATTTCAAATTATTCAGCAACCTGCGTCCGGCAAAGCTGTACCAGGGGCTGGAAGAGTTCTGCCCGCTGCGTGCCGATATTTCCGCTAACGGCTTTGACATTCTCTGCGTACGCGAGCTGACAGGCGGTATCTACTTCGGTCAGCCAAAAGGCCGCGAAGGCAGCGGTCAGCATGAAAAAGCGTTTGATACCGAGGTGTATCACCGTTTTGAGATTGAACGCATCGCGCGTATCGCATTTGAATCCGCGCGTAAGCGCCGTAAAAAAGTACACTCCATTGATAAAGCCAATGTCCTGCAGACCTCTCTGCTGTGGCGTGAAATTGTCAATGAAGTGGCGCAGGAATACCCGGACGTTGAACTGGCTCATATGTATATCGACAATGCCACCATGCAGCTGATTAAAGATCCGTCCCCGTTTGACGTGCTGCTGTGCTCCAACCTGTTCGGCGATATTCTCTCTGATGAGTGTGCGATGATCACAGGCTCCATGGGCATGCTGCCGTCTGCCAGTCTGAATGAACAAGGTTTTGGTCTGTACGAACCGGCTGGCGGCTCCGCGCCGGATATCGCGGGCAAAAATATCGCCAACCCGATAGCACAAATCTTGTCTCTCGCATTGTTGTTGCGTTACAGCCTGGATGCCGACGATGCGGCAACCGCCATTGAAAGCGCCATCAACCGCGCATTAGAAGAAGGTGTGCGTACCGGTGATTTAGCCCGTGGCGCCGCAGCTGTTAGTACCGATGAGATGGGTGACATCATCACCCGTTATATCGCAGAAGGGGTGTAATCATGGCTAAAACGTTGTACGAGAAATTATTTGATGCGCACGTCGTGTACGAAGCGCCAAACGAAACCCCCTTGTTATATATCGATCGCCATCTGGTGCATGAAGTCACTTCGCCACAGGCATTTGACGGCCTGCGCGCGCACAACCGCCCGGTGCGTCAGCCGGGTAAGACCTTCGCGACCATGGATCATAACGTCTCCACGCAGACCAAAGATATCAATGCCTCCGGCGAGATGGCGCGCATTCAGATGCAGGAGTTGATCAAGAACTGCAAAGAGTTCGGCGTCGAGCTGTATGATCTGAACCACCCGTATCAGGGCATCGTGCACGTGATGGGGCCGGAACAGGGTGTCACCCTACCGGGTATGACCATCGTCTGCGGCGACTCACACACCGCCACTCACGGTGCGTTTGGCGCCCTGGCGTTCGGTATCGGCACCTCAGAAGTTGAGCACGTGCTGGCGACGCAAACCCTGAAACAGGGCCGCGCCAGGACCATGAAGATTGAAGTCAAAGGTAAAGCGTCGGCAGGCATCACCGCAAAAGATATCGTGCTGGCAATTATCGGTAAAACCGGTAGCGCGGGCGGTACCGGACATGTGGTTGAATTCTGTGGCGAGGCGATTCAGGCGCTGAGCATGGAAGGTCGTATGACCCTGTGCAACATGGCTATCGAAATGGGTGCCAAAGCGGGTCTGGTCGCTCCGGATGAGACCACCTTCAATTATGTTAAAGGCCGTCTGCATGCGCCGAAAGGTAAAGACTATGACGACGCAGTGGAATACTGGAAAACACTGAAAACTGACGAAGATGCGACCTTCGATACAGTTGTGACTCTGCAGGCCGAAGAGATTGCCCCGCAGGTCACCTGGGGGACAAACCCGGGTCAGGTTATCTCCGTTAATGACATCATTCCGGACCCGGCCTCTTTTGCCGATCCGGTTGAACGCGCCTCCGCAGAAAAAGCGCTGGCTTATATGGGCTTGCAACCGGGTGTGCCTCTGACCTCTGTAGCTATTGATAAAGTCTTTATCGGCTCCTGCACCAACTCCCGTATTGAAGATTTACGCGCCGCCGCAGAAATTGCCAAAGGTCGCAAAGTCGCGCCAGGCGTTCAGGCGCTGGTGGTGCCAGGCTCTGGCCCGGTGAAAGCACAGGCCGAAGCCGAAGGACTGGACAAGATTTTTATTGAAGCTGGTTTCGAGTGGCGTTTACCGGGCTGTTCAATGTGTCTGGCCATGAATAATGACCGTCTGAACCCAGGCGAACGTTGCGCATCCACCAGTAACCGTAACTTTGAAGGTCGTCAGGGTCGCGGCGGTCGTACGCACCTGGTCAGCCCGGCAATGGCAGCCGCCGCTGCGGTAACCGGCCATTTCGCTGATATTCGCAGCTTGTAAAAGGAGATAATCATGGCAGAGAAATATACACAGCACACAGGCCTGGTTGTCCCACTGGATGCCGCCAACGTCGATACCGACGCCATCATTCCAAAACAGTTTTTGCAAAAAGTCACGCGTACCGGCTTTGGCGCGCATCTGTTTAACGACTGGCGTTTCCTGGATGATAAAGGCGAAGTCCCGAATCCCGACTTCGTTCTGAACTTTCCGGAGTATAAAGGGGCCTCGATCCTGCTGGCGCGGGAAAACTTCGGTTGCGGTTCATCGCGTGAACATGCCCCATGGGCACTGACCGACTATGGCTTTAAAACCGTTATCGCCCCAAGCTTCGCAGATATCTTCTACGGCAACAGCTTCAACAACCAGTTGCTGCCTGTGAAGCTGAGCGATGAAGAAGTGGATGAACTGTTTAAACTGGTACAGGCTAATCCGGGTATCTCCTTTGAGGTGGATCTCGAAGCGCAAGTGGTGAAAGCCGGAGGTAAATCCTACCCGTTTGTCATTGACGCATTCCGACGCCACTGCATGATGAACGGTCTCGACAGTATTGGTCTGACCCTGCAGCATGAAGATGCCATTACCAGCTATGAGAAAAAACAGCCTGCGTTTATGAATTAAACCGCTTTGCTGTCCCTGGTGCCCGGTCTTTTGGCCGGGCATTTAACTTTTTCAAGGAGACGCAGATCACAAATATCTACAATGTTCCCTTCTATATATGAGGATTTTTGAAAATATAAAAATGAATGCCCCATCATAACGCTCTTATTCTGTGCAGTTCCTCTCTCTTTTTGTATACGCCCGGCAACACAAGTAAAAATACAGTTCAAGTATTTAAAATAAGAATACATGCATGTGAAAAAACGGTTAATTGCATAGAAAGACACTATGGTTTCATGCAAAAAAAAGCATTATTTTTCCCCTGCTCCCCTCGTTATCTTTCCTACAGAAACATTTTAACTTTGGATATATCAGGACCTCCGTATGTCGGCCTCCTGGATTTCCCGTGGAGAGAGCAAATGAGCCACTACCAACACCTTTTCACCCCGCTAATCATTAATGGGATGACGATAAAAAACCGGATCATCATGCCACCCATGGGCACCAACCTGGCGAGCCTGAACGGTGAAGTCTCTCAGGAACAGCTGGAGTACTACGAACTGCGGGCAAAAGGGGGCACTGGCTTAATTACGATTGAGAATATTTGTATCGATTTTCCGTTCGCCTCTAATGGCACAACGCAGCTGCGTATCGATAACGATCAGTATATTCCCGGCCTTTTCAAATTAACCGAGACGCTGCATAAACACGGTGCCTGTGTCTCTATACAGCTCAATCATGCGGGCGCTTCTGCTTATGCTTATCGCCTTAACGGTGAACAGCCGCTCTCCTCTTCGAATATACCGTCAAAAAAGAACGGTAATATTCCTCGCGCCATGACACATGATGAAATATATCATGCAGTTAATAAATTTGGTGAAGCGGCAGAGCGTGTTAAACGTGCGGGATTTGATTGCGTGGAAATTCACGCAGGCCACTCTTATTTAATAAGTCAGTTCTTATCACCACTGTTTAATAAACGCACTGATGAATTTGGCGGTTCCCCTGAAAATCGCGCCAGAATATTAACGTTAGTGGTTGATAAAGTGCGTGCCTGCGTCGGCCCACGTTTCCCAATCAGCTTGCGTTTCAGTGCCGATGATTTCCTTAAGGGTGGTAACACGCTGGAAGATACGCTGCGTATGCTGGCACTTTGCCAGGATCAGGTCGACATCCTCAATGTTTCCGCCGCGCAAAACGATAACCTGAATCTGCAGATTGATCAGATGTCACTGGAAGATGGCTGGAAACGTTATCTCTCCCGCGCCATACGCGACAAGTTTAATAAGCCTACTGTCATCGCCGGCAATATTCGCTCGCCGAAAGTCGCCGAAGATATTATCGCAACGGGCGATGCAGATCTGATTGCTATTGGCCGGGGCCTGATTGCCGAACCGGAATGGGTGCAAAAGGTCCAGAGCGGCAATGAACGCCTGATGCGTAAATGCATCTCCTGCAATATTGGCTGTGCCGATCACCGTATCGCCCGCTCTCGTCCGCTGCGCTGCTCCATCAATCCGGACATCATTCATGGCGACGCTTATAAGCTGCGCAGGGTAAATCGCGACACCCGTGTCGTGGTCATCGGTGCAGGAACCGCAGGAATGGAAGCCGCATGCACCGCCGCAGAAGTTGGTTGCCATACCTGGTTACTGGAGAAGAAAAATAGCCTCGGCGGGCTCGCCTCTGAAATCTCGCGCCTGCCGGAGAAGAAACGTATCGCCGACTTCCCACAATTTATGAAAAACCGGATGGCCGGTTTAGACAATTTAATGCTAATGGTTGGCCAAGAGGCCAATGTTGAGCGCATTGCCGGGCTGCGGCCAAACCTGATTGTCAACGCCACGGGCTCCATACCGCTGCTACCGCCAATTAGCGGCCTGAAAGAGTGCATCGATATCGAAGGTGGCAACGTCTTTTCTATCGTGGGCATGATTCACCACCTGGACCAATTTGCGGATGTAGAAGGCAAACGCATTGCCGTTGTCGGCGGCGGGGCTGTTGGCCTCGATGTTATCGAATATTTCTCTGCGCGCGGTGCAAGTACCGTGCTGATTGAGATGCAGGATGGCCCGGGACGCGATCTGGATATTATTACCAAAAATGCCATGTTGACCATGCTGGATGAACATCACGTGGAACAGCATATGCAAACACAGCTCGTCGCCGTCCATCCCACCCACTTTAGCGTCAAGAAAGCTGACCACGCTTGCGACATTCCTTTTGACTACGGCTTTGTCTGTCTGGGAATGCGCGCCAACACCAGCGGTCTCAATGAGCTTGAACAATGGGCCAGAACCAATAACGTCAAAATAATGAACATCGGCGACAGCCTGATGGCCCGGCGAATCATTGATGGGGTGCGCGAGGGGCGCAACGTGCTGGACACCCTCGAAGATATGGGTGCTCTGGGCAACCGCGAATCCACAAAAATTCCACTTCTAACATATTAAGGACTTTATCATGGCTGAACGTATTACGGGTCATACTGAGCTGATTGGACTGATTGCAACGCCGATTCGTCATAGCATGTCCCCGACAATGCATAATGAAGCCTTTGCGCATCTGGGCCTGGATTATGTCTATCTGGCATTTGAAGTAGACAATCAGGAGCTCAAAGATGTTGTACAGGGTTTTCGGGCACTCAAACTGCGCGGGTTTAATGTCTCCATGCCGAACAAAACCGCCATTTGCCAGTACCTGGATAAACTCTCTCCGGCGGCAGAGCTGGTTGGCGCAGTGAATACTGTGGTCAATGACAATGGTGTATTAACTGGTCATATTACCGACGGTACCGGTTATATGCGCGCACTGGCCGAAGAAGGTATCAATATCATTGGCAAGAAAATGACAGTCCTGGGGGCGGGTGGCGCGGCAACGGCGCTCTGCGTTCAGGCAGCACTGGATGGCGTCAAAGAGATCTCCATTTTCAACCAGAAAGACAAATTTTTCGCCAATGCAGAGCAAACTGTCGCCAAAATCCGCAATAACACCAACTGTGAAATTCACCTCTACGATCTTGCCGATCACGACAAACTGCGTCAGGAAATCGACAGCAGCATGATCCTCACGAATGCCACCGGTGTTGGCATGAAACCGTTTGAAGGGCAGATGCTGCTGCCGAACGACAGTTTCCTGCGCCCTGATTTGATCGTCTCTGATGTGATTTACAACCCGCGCAAAACCCACCTGTTGCAAGTTGCAGAGAAGAAAGGCTGCCGCACGCTGAACGGCCTGGGAATGATGCTCTGGCAAGGGGCGAAAGCCTTTGAAATCTGGACAGGTAAAGAGATGCCGGTCGATTACGTCAAAAACGTCCTTTTCTAAGGGTAGGCATGATGAAAAATAGATATATCCCAACTGCGGCTGGGCTGTATCTCAACTACCTGATCCATGGTATGGGGGTATTGTTAATTACCCTCAACATGGCGAATTTACAGGAACAGTGGGGAACAGACAGAGCTGGCGTTTCGATTGTTATTTCATCTTTAGGTATCGGTAAACTCGCCACCATCGTGACGGGTTTCTTATCCGATCGCTACGGTCGCAAGCCCTTTATCTACCTGGGCATACTGAGTTATTTAATGTTTTTCCTCGGTATTTTGTTGACCAAAAATATCTACGCTGCCTATTTCTTTGGCATTCTGGCCGGTCTGGCGAACAGTTTCCTCGACTCCGGAACCTATCCGGCGTTAATGGAATCTTTTCCGGACTCAGCGAGCCGTGCGAACGTGTTAATCAAAGCGTTTGTCTCGGCCGGGCAATTCCTGCTGCCCTTTATTATTAGCCTGTTGATTTGGGCGAATCTGTGGTTTGGCTGGTCATTTATCATTGCGGCTGCATTAATGGTTCTAAGCGCCCTCTATTTGATCAAAATGCCCTTCCCTGACAACCGGGCGAAAAAAGAGACCACTGAGAAACCTGGCGCAGCGACAACGCAGCAGTCTGATGCCGGTACGATGGATATGCTGGTATTCACGCTGTACGGCTATATTGGTATGGCGACGTTTTACCTGGTCAGCCAGTGGCTTGCGCAGTACGGCCAGTTCGTTGCGGGTATTCCCTACGAATCTGCCATCAAGTTACTGAGTATCTATACGGCGGGCTCGCTGACCTGTGTATTTGTCACCGCTACCTTTGTGAAAAATGTCATTAACTCTGCCGTTGCGATGATTCTCTACACAGGCATCTCGATGATTTCATTGCTAATTGTTTGTATGTTCCCCCACCGATGATTGTGACCGGTTTCGCTTTCGTGATCGGTTTCTCAGCAGCTGGTGGAGTATTGCAACTGGGCGCAACCATCATGGCGATGAGCTTCCCGAACGGGAAAGGTAAAGCCACCGGGATCTTCTACACCGCCGGCAGTATTGCCAGCTTCACTATCCCGTTGATTACGGCGAAACTGTCCAAAATCAGCATCGCCAGCATTATGTGGTTTGATTTGATTATCGCCATAATCGGCTTTGTGATTGCGCTTTACATCGGTTATCGTCAGTTTCAGGCTCGCGCCGCCCAAAAAACGGTACGCGCAACCGCCACAGCCTGACGGTTCGGCGAGAAAATTATGGATACCAAAATGACTAAAGCAGTAACGGTTAAAAACATCACCTTTCAGGAAGGGACCACACTTATCTGTGTGCCGCTGATCGGCAAAACGCTCGACGAACTGAAAGCAAATGCCCGGACGCTGGCCACAGCTGGTGCCGATCTTATCGAATGGCGTATCGACCACTTTACGCAAGTTCGCGAACCACAGCATGTGCACCAGGCGCTTAGCGATCTTCGTCAGATTCTGACCGACATTCCGCTACTGTTCACCTTCCGCAGTAAAAAAGAAGGCGGCGAAACAGAAATCAGCGATGAAGCCTATTTCGAGCTTAATCATCAGGCAGCCAGTAGTGGTCTGGTCGATCTGATTGATATTGAGCTGTTTAATGATGAAGCGAAGATTCGTGCGGTGATTGATGCGGCACATGGCGCCGGTGTTAAAGTTATCATGAGTAATCATGATTTCCATAAAACACCTGCACAGGAAGATATCATCTACCGTCTTCGCCGCATGCAGGATTTGGGCGCAGACCTGCCGAAAATTGCGGTAATGCCGCAAACGCCACAGGATGTACTAACGCTGCTCTCTGCCACGTTGACCATGAAAGAGAAATACGCGACACGCCCCATTATTACCATGTCGATGGCAAAAATGGGCGGTATCAGTCGTGTGACGGGTCGCCTGTTTGGTTCAGCGATGACGTTCGGTACCGTAGGTCAGGCCTCGGCACCAGGACAGATTGCCATCAAAGAGCTGCGCGAACTGATGGATATTCTGTATTAAAAAAGAAAGCCCGGAGCCTTTCTCCGGGCTTTTTGTTAGCGCTTTTTCTGGCTGTCATCAATGATGAAGTTTCTGAATGACTGAATAGCTGGTGAAAGTACGCGATCTTTCATGGTCGCCAGGTAAATATAACGCGGCGGGATCTTATTTTTAATCGCCAGAATATGGACGTTGTAATACGAGAGTGCAGAAATTCTTGGCATGATTGCAATACCGTAATCAATACTGACCAGCCCCGCCATCGCCGTATCCTCATCAACATAACAGGCAATATCAGGCACCAGTTTTTGCTGCATAAAGACATTATCGATAAACGGCCGTAAGCCGCTGTTCTCTGAAAAGTAGATATATGGGTAGTGAATCGTCTCCACAAGATCCACTTCATTCTGATACAAGCGTGCCAGTGGATGATCTTTCGCGGTAACGACCACCAACTCCTGCTGAATAATAGGAATAAAATCGATATCTGGTTCATCAGGGATATATGAGCAAATCGTTAAATCGCTTTTGCCCGCTTTAAGTTCCTGCAATAAAGTCAGTGAGGTTCCTTGAGTAAAGGAGAAGGTCACATTGTGTCGGGAAGGAAGAGTGGAATATTTGTGAATTAACTGTGGAACAACATATTCACCCATTGTGTATATAAAGGCAATGCGAATATTCTCCTTATTTTCCAGACCGCTTTTTTGTAAAGTCATGCGACCATTTTCCAGCGATGTCAGTGCATCTTCGACATAGGGAAGAAAGCGTTTTCCATTTTGCGTAATTTCAACATTTCGACCTTTTCTGGCAAACAAGGATACGCCAAGCTCCTTCTCCAGCTCAGAGATGGCGTGACTTAAGGAGGGTTGAGTGATGAAGAGGCTGGAGGCCGCTTCAGTGTAATGCTCCGTTTCTGATAAACGCTTAAAATAATAAAGTTGCTTTAGGTTCATTATTTTTGACCGTATAATATAAAATTAAATGCATTGTGTTAAATATAGCACAACAGAGATAACCCTCAGGAGGTAAAACATCATTTCCTGGGCAATATCAAATATTCATATGATGTGGTGAATAATATGTTAACTGTTAGTTTATAGCGTGAAAATAAAGAGAGGAAAGCTAAAGTATTTCTGCATATTGAGTAATATGCAAAAATATTTTAAATATTAAAGGAAACTAACATGAGGACAAGTATCAGCCAGGAGAATGCTGTGCCATTAGCAGGCCAACAGAAACGAACCAAAGCGCGAATTGTAATTTTATTGTTATTGTCTGTTGGTACGATGATCAATTATCTGGATCGTACCATCCTGGGTATTGTCGCTCCGGCATTAAGCAATGAGATCCATATCGATCCCGCCATGATGGGTATCGTCTTCTCCGCCTTTGCCTGGACCTACGCACTGGCACAAATTCCCGGAGGAATGTTCTTAGATCGCTTCGGAAACAAAATAACCTACGCCCTTTCTATTTTTTTCTGGTCAACTTTTACCTTACTGCAAAGTTTTTCGGTAGGATTAAAATCTCTGTTGCTATTCCGTTTAGGCCTGGGGATCAGTGAAGCGCCTTGTTTCCCGGTTAACAGCCGCGTCGTAGGAACATGGTTTCCACAACATGAACGCGCCCGGGCAACAGCGACCTATACCGTCGGAGAATATATTGGCCTGGCTGCTTTCTCCCCCATTTTATTTTTAATACTTGAACACCATGGCTGGAGAACATTATTTTTTATCACCGGCGCACTTGGTATTGCCTTTACGTTTGTATGGTGGAAATTTTATAAAGAGCCCCATGAATCAACAACAGCAAACAAAGAAGAGCTGGAATACATTGGCGTTGGAAATAAAGATAAAAACAGTGAAAACATCCCCTTTAACTGGCCGGATGCAAAAAAACTGCTGTGCTGTCGGCAGGTCATTGGCGCTAGCTTAGGGCAATTTGCAGGTAACACCACGCTGGTGTTCTTTCTGACATGGTTTCCCACCTACCTCGCACACGAGCGGCATCTCCCGTGGCTGCACGTCGGTTTTTTTGCGACCTGGCCGTTTCTCTCGGCGGCGGTGGGCATCATTTTTGGCGGATGGATTTCAGATAAGTTATTAAAAAAGACTGCATCTGTAAATGTCAGCAGAAAGCTACCGATCATCTCCGGTCTGCTGCTCTCCAGTTTTATTATCTCAGCGAATTGGGTATCGAATAATACGCTGGTGATTGTGATTATGTCCGTTGCCTTTTTCGGCCAGGGGATGGTTGGTCTAGGCTGGACGTTAATTTCCGACATTGCTCCAAAAAACATGGCGGGACTGACGGGTGGGATTTTTAATTTTTGCGCAAACATGGCGTCTATTATTACGCCGCTGATTATTGGCTTTATTATCTCCGGTACCGGGAATTTTTTCTATGCACTTATCTATATTGGCCTGACGGCACTGATTGGCGTTGTCGCTTATATTTTCATCATTGGCGATATCAAACGCATTGAATTGAAATAACCCTCTGCTCCCGGCAACAGCCTACCGGGAGCGGCTTTTCACATCAGACGTCCTTGACCCGGCTGGTCAAAAAGAGCGTTATCAGCGAGAGCATCGCAATCACCCAGTAAACCTTCGCATGGCCGAAGCTTTGCGCCAGTGCGCCCTGTATAACCCCGGCGAGGATCACTCCCGTAGAGATACTGTTGGTGAACAGCGTCGTCGCGGACCCAGCGCGGCCTGGCATGAGATCCTGGAACCATAACATGCCTATACCGGCAATAATTCCAATAAAAATAGCGTTGAAGATCTGCAAACCAAGCAACGCTTCACGGCTGTGGAACAGGATAAGCCCCACATAAAAGAGCACACCCGCCGCCACCGCGCTGACCATCATCTTGCGTTTACCAAAGCGCTTAACATAGTAACCCGCGAGGATCATCGCCGGAATCTCCAGCCCTGCGGCCGTTCCCATTAACACCCCGGCCAGACTGTCCGGTAGAGCAAGCTCGCTGCTTATCCACAGCGGCATATCAATGATGTACATCGTGTTGCAGGTCCACATCATCGTCGAGGCGATAAACAACATACGCACATTTTTATTGCTCCAGCCGCTGACCTCTGTGACGGCAATATCCGCAGGCTGCTCAATCCGCTTCACAGAGGGCAACCACAAAGCCACCAGCACCAGACTGATAACGAAGATACCGGCGGCAATCGAGTACATAGCGGTAAAGCCGTAGTTGAGCGCCAGCATAAAGGCCATTGGCGGGCCAACAACCCATGCCACTGAAATTTGCGCACGCATGATGGAGCTGAACATCACCACTTCACGCGCCGAGCTGTCCGCGTATTCCCGTGCCAGCGCGAAGAGTTGCGGCATAGCAGTACTTGCCAGCGACGCCAGCATCACGCCACAGGTGATCAAGGTCAGATAATGGCGATTGAAAGCAAACAGAAGGGCGTTACCCACCGCCATCAGACAGCAAAACATAATCAGTTTTTTGCGATCGCCCTGCTGGTCAGAGCGCTTTGCCAGCCCAAGGCTGACCAGGATCCCGGCAATGGCGTTAACGGTATAAAACAGTCCAACCCAAAACGGTTGCGCCCCCACCTCGCGACTCAGAAACAGGCTCAGCGTTGGGGCCTGCAAAGCACCGGCAACACCGATCATAAACGCGACGACCATAAAAGCGACGAAGACACCGTTAAGGCGACGTCCCATCGTGACTAACCAGAGCATAAAGATCCCTTGCATGCGAAAGAAACGAAAAAAGCCAGCAGATAATAACTGCTGGCGTGGTGATTAGCACCAATACTCAGTCACACATGATGGACGCGTTTCAGGGTTCAGAGACCGGGACTGTCACTTCCCACTGCATTAATTCTTCAAGCATTTTCAGCCGCTGTTTCGTACTCAGACGAAAGAAGCGGGACGTATCCTGCGTCGCGCGAAAATACGCTAAGTAAAATTGCGGTGTAGACGATCTCTTCATAGCCACCTCCTCGCTTCATCACGGAAGATTATTGGCTTAATATAGGGATAAATAAATTGCTGACTTTTCATCAGGAGTTCCCCTTTTATGTCGTCAGGTCGCCTGCAGCAACAATTCATTCGTTTGTGGCAATGTTGCGACGGGAAATCTCAGGAGACAACGCTCAATGAGTTGGCCGATCTGCTGAGCTGTTCCCGTCGCCATATGCGCACTCTGCTCAATACCATGCAAGAGCGCGGCTGGCTGACCTGGGAGGCGGAAGCCGGTCGTGGCAAGCGTTCGCGCCTGACTTTTCTCTATACAGGCCTCGCCTTACAACAACAGCGCGCAGAGGACTTGCTGGAACAGGATCGTATCGAGCAACTGGTTCAACTGGTGGGTGATAAGAGCGCAGTCCGCCAGATGCTGATCTCGCATTTAGGCCGCAGCTTCCGCCAGGGGCGGCATATTCTGCGGGTTTTGTACTACCGTCCGCTGCGTAATCTGCTGCCAGGTACTGCACTGCGACGATCTGAAACCCACATGGCCCGGCAGATTTTTAGCGCACTGACACGCATAAATGAGGAAAATGGGGAACTCGAAGCCGATATCGCGCATCACTGGAAAGCGATCACGCCGCTTCACTGGCGTTTTTATTTACGTCCCGGCATCCATTTTCACCATGGCCGTGAACTCGAAATGCGCGATGTCATTGCTTCTCTCGATCGCGTCTGTACGCTGCCGCTCTATTCGCATATCACTCAGGTTGTCTCACCGACGCCCTGGACGCTGGATATTCATCTGTCGCAGCCGGACAACTGGCTGCCCTGGCTAATGGGGCATGTGCCCGCGATGATCCTGCCGCAGGAGTGGAGCTCAATGGCTAATTTCTCCAGCCATCCTGTCGGCACCGGGCCTTATGCGGTCACCCGCAATAACAATAACCAGCTGAAAATCCATGCATTTGATGATTACTTCGGTTATCGCGCGCTTATTGATGAAGTTAACGTCTGGGTGCTGCCAGAAATTGGTGATGAACCTAACGGTGGCCTGACCATCGACGGGCCAACCGACGGCGAAAAAGCAGTCGAAAGCCGCCTTGAAGAGGGCTGCTATTATTTACTCTTCGACGCCCGCTCGCATCGGGGAGCAAACCAGGCCGTTCGCGACTGGGTAAGCCAGGTTCTCTCACCCACCCGGCTGCTCTACCATGCAGAAGAACATTATCAGCAGTACTGGTTTCCGGCGTACGGCCTTCTGCCACGCTGGCACCATGCGCGCCCCGGGAGTGGTGAAAAACCAGCGGGGCTGGAATCGCTCACTCTGACCTTCTACCGCGATCATAACGAGCACAAAGCCATTGCCAACACCATGAGCAAGCTACTGGCGCAACATGACGTGCGACTGGAGATACAAGAGGTGGATTACGAAGAGTGGCACCGCGGCGATATCATCAGCGATATCTGGCTCAATAGTGCCAACTTCACGCTGCCACTCGATTTCTCCCTCTTCACGCATTTGTATGAAGTTCCGCTGATTCAACACTGCGTTCCGCTGGACTGGCAGGCCGATGCTGAGCGCTGGCGCGCCGGAGATATGAATCTGGCCGTCTGGTGTCAGCAGTTACTGGCAAGCAAAACCATGGTTCCGCTGATTCACCACTGGCTGCGGATTCAGGGTCAGCGCAGTATGCGCGGCCTGCGGATGAACACCCTTGGCTGGTTTGACTTCAAATCCGCATGGTTCGCCCCGCCCGACCCGTAATCATAGAGTTTCTGGCTCTTCCTGCTGAATGATGAAGGGGCGCTTTGAGAAAACTTACAAAATCATTACAATGGCGCGGTGCTCAACGGGGTGCTGCGCCAAAAGCGTGTGCTGAGAAAATACCCGTCGAACCTGATCCGGATAACGCCGGCGAAGGGATTTGAGGCTATCGCTTAAAATCCTCTTTGCCACCCATTTTTGAGGTGCAAAGTGCTTAAAAAAGTTCTGCCATTCCTGCTGCTTGCCGCAGCTCCCGCTTTCGCGAAACCGACCCTGACCGTTTACACCTACGACTCCTTCTCTGCGGAATGGGGGCCGGGACCAGCGGTAAAAAAAGCCTTCGAAACCGACTGCAACTGTGAGTTGAAATTTGTCGCGCTGGAAGATGGCGTATCACTGCTTAACCGCCTGCGTATGGAAGGTAAAAACAGCAAAGCGGACGTCGTGCTGGGGCTGGATAACAACCTGCTTGAAGCCGCCACGCAGACCAAACTGTTCGCTAAAAGCGGAATTTCAGCCGATGCCGTTACCGTGCCCGGCGGCTGGAAAAACGATACCTTCGTTCCCTTCGATTACGGCTGGTTCGCGTTCGTGTATGACAAAAATAAACTGAAAAACCCGCCGAAGAGCCTGAAAGAACTGGTGGAAAGCGATCAGAAATGGCGCGTAATTTATGAAGATCCGCGTACCAGCACGCCAGGTCTAGGCCTGCTGCTGTGGATGCAGAAAGTCTACGGCGATAAAGCTCCGGAAGCCTGGCAAAAACTGGCAGCCAAAACCGTGACCGTCACCAAAGGCTGGAGCGAAGCATACGGTCTGTTCCTGAAAGGGGAAGGCGACCTGGTGTTGAGCTATACCACTTCTCCGGCCTATCACATTATTGAAGAGAAGAAAGATAACTACGCAGCCGCCGCCTTTAGCGAAGGCCACTACCTGCAGGTTGAAGTTGCTGCCCGAACCGCCGCCAGCAAGCAGCCGGAACTGGCAGAGAAGTTCCTGAAATTCATGGTCTCTCCGGCATTCCAGAATACCATCCCGACCGGCAACTGGATGTATCCGATCAGCAATGTCTCGCTGCCTGCCGGATTCGACACCCTGGTGAAACCACAGACCTCGCTGGAATATTCCCCGCAAGACGTCGCGACCCAGCGCGGCGAATGGATTAACGCATGGCAACGCGCCGTCAGCCGCTAACCTTCGGCTGGCTGATTCCCGGAATGGCCGCCGCCACACTGATGGTGGTGGTGGCCCTCTCCGCGTTTCTCGCACTCTGGAACAACGCTCCTACGGCCCATCTGGCGGTGTTCCTTGATGATAGCTATCTGTGGCATGTGGTGCGTTTCTCTTTCTGGCAGGCCTTTTTGTCGGCGCTACTTTCTGTCGCACCGGCCATTTTTCTTGCCCGCGCACTCTATCGGCGACGCTTCCCCGGTCGTCTTGCCCTGCTGCGCCTGTGCGCGATGACCCTGATCCTCCCGGTACTGGTTGGGGTATTTGGAATTCTGAGTGTTTATGGCCGCCAGGGCTGGCTTGCATCCGCATTTCGCGCGGCAGGTCTGGACTGGACATTTTCACCGTATGGATTGTCCGGCATTCTACTGGCACACGTCTTTTTTAACCTGCCGATGGCCGCCCGTCTGTTGCTACAGACACTGGAGCAGATCCCCGGCGAGCAGCGACAGCTGGCCGCTCAGCTAGGTATGCGCGGCTGGTCTTTCTTCCGCTATGTCGAGTGGCCATGGCTACGCCGCCAGATCCCGCCAGTCGCGGCCCTTATTTTCATGCTCTGCTTTGCAAGCTTTGCCACTGTGCTGTCGTTGGGCGGTGGCCCGCAAGCGACGACAATTGAACTGGCAATTTATCAGGCATTGAGTTACGACTTCGATCCTGGCCGCGCGGCACTACTGGCATTAATTCAGATGGTCTGTTGCCTGGGTCTGGTTCTGCTCAGCCAGCGCCTTAGCAAAGCCATTTCCGTTGGCAGCCATCAGATTCAGGGCTGGCGCAACCCGGAAGATCGCTTTTTCAGTTGTTTCACCGACTACTTGCTCATCGTACTGGCGCTCCTGCTTCTGTTGCCGCCCCTGCTGGCGGTCATTGTCGATGGCCTGAACCTCAGACTTTCTCATGTGCTTGCCCAGCCCGCGCTTTGGCAGGCGATCTGGACCTCAGTACGCATTGCGCTGGGGGCGGGATTGCTGTGTGTTACGTTGACCATGATGCTGCTCTGGAGCAGCCGTGAGTTACGCGCCCGCCAGCAGCAACTGGCCGGGCAAGCGCTGGAGATGAGCGGCATGCTGATTCTGGCGATGCCGGGTATTGTGCTGGCGACCGGCTTTTTCCTGCTGCTCAATAACAGCATCGGTCTGCCCTCGTCCGCCGATGGCATCGTGATTTTCACCAATGCGCTGATGGCAATTCCTTATGCCCTGAAAGTGCTGGAGAACCCCATGCGTGATGTGACGGCACGCTACAGCCTGCTCTGTCAGTCGCTGGGTATTGAGGGTTTTAATCGGTTAAAGGTCATCGAACTGCGCGCGCTTAAAGCGCCGTTGGCACAGGCGCTGGCATTTGCCTGTGTTCTGTCGATTGGTGATTTTGGCGTCGTAGCGTTATTTGGCAATGACGATTTCCGTACGCTGCCGTTCTGGCTTTATCAGCAAATTGGCTCCTACCGCACGCAGGATGGTGCGGTTACTGCGCTGATTTTGCTGCTACTGTGCTTTTTACTGTTCACCCTTATTGAAAAACTTCCGGGCCACCATGCTAAAACTGATTGATGTAACCTGGCTGTATCAGCATTTACCCATGCGTTTTACGCTGTCGATCAAACAGGGTGAACAAGTCGCCGTGCTTGGGCCCAGCGGGGCCGGAAAAAGTACGCTACTGAATTTAATCGCCGGTTTTCTCTCTCCGGCCAGCGGCGTCATCATGATAGAGGATAGCGATCACACAAATACGCCGCCTTCCCGGCGCCCGGTGTCGATGCTGTTTCAGGAGAACAACCTCTTTACTCATCTCACGGTGCGGCAAAATATTGGTCTGGGGCTCAACCCTGGCCTGAAACTCTCTTCTGCGCAAAATGCAAAGCTGGAGACCATTGCCAGTACTATGGGGCTAGATGCGTTACTTGACCGCATGCCGGATCAGCTTTCTGGCGGCCAGCGACAGCGCGTGGCACTGGCCCGTTGCCTGGTGCGTGAACAACCTGTGCTCTTGCTGGATGAACCCTTCTCAGCACTCGACCCGGCCCTGCGCCAGGAGATGCTCGTACTGGTGAAAGAGGTCTGCCATCGCCAGAAGTTAACGCTGTTGATGGTGTCGCACAATGTGGAAGATGCCGCCCGCATTGCGTCGCGCGCGCTGGTGATTGCCGACGGTCGTATCGCCTGGGACGGGAAAACAGACGAATTGCTCAGCGGCAACGCGCCTGTCTCTTCATTGCTTGGGATCAGGTAACCACTTTTTGTAAAATAGACAGGTAGATGGGCATTAAGGGGTGGCGAACCAGGATCGTTACCGCAAACACGGCCCCCACCATTAGCAGTGGTGCCAGCCAGAACAATCGACGACGCGGCAGCCAGACCGTTAAACGATCCAGCCCTGCTTTACCACTACGCCACAGGCGCCAGCACATCCAGAACGCCAGCCAGAGCAGCACTGCCGCAAGCAGCAGCAACCATTTAAAATTACCGCTCTGCTCCCCCGCCGGGATATCAATCGCCGCCCCCGCCAGAATACCAGGCAGGAAATAAAAGGGCGGCCATAGCAGACAACCAAGGATGTTAGGCGGGATAAATTTCGTGACCGGTAAATCAAGCATGCCTGCGACCATCGGCACAACCGGACGCGTCGGTCCCACAAATCGCCCCACCAGAATGGTGAACATGCTGTGCTGATGCAGCGCATGCTCAGTTTTATTCAACAGCGCTTTGTTCTTGCGAATGAATGACCAACGGTGCAACGGCTTTTTGAAACGCCAGCCGAGCCAGAATGAAATCCAGTCCCCCAGCAGGCATCCCACAATCCCCGCCATCCAGGCATGCCAGAAATTCACTTCACCGCTGCCAATCAGCGCACCGAGTGCCGCCATCATCACCGTGCCGGGAAGAATTAACCCCACCAGCGCCAGCGACTCCAGGAAAGCCACGAGCGCAATCGCAATCAGCGTGTAGGCCGTAGATTGGGTAACAAAGTGTTCCAGCAATGCTTGCATACGTTTTCCGGTCAAAAAATGAAGCTGGCATTCTCCAGGCGCATACCCTGAGGGTCAAGCTTCAATTATCTGAATATTTTGCCGGTTATGACAGATTGCCGGGTCACTCATTGCCTAACTTTACGCTCTATTCACATCCTGCACGAAATTCGCTGGGGCTGGCGCCGGTACATTTTTTAAAGACACGCGAGAAATAGAGCTGATCTTCAAAGCCGACATTGCGCCCCACGCTGGCGATCGGCATACGTGTAGTACTCAACAGCAGCTTTGCCTGACTGATACGCTGATCTTCGCGCCAGCTCAGCACGCTCACCCCTAATTGCTGACGGAACAGGTGCGAGAGACGGGACGGCGACAGACAAACATGTTGCGCGACGCTGGCGATATCAAAATGGTTGTCCGCCAGATGATCGCTAATGTACTGGCAGGCATCACGCACGCGGTTATCCAGAGGAGGATGCAGAGATTCATTGATGGCATCCATACGGCGCAACAACAGTTGCTCGAGCAGATTTATCGCCAGCAATTCGGCGTAACGCCCCCCGCTCTGGCCGGCATCGATAATCTGCCCAAATAACTCGCTAAACTGTGCCAGCCAGGGATCTTCCGGGCGAAAGAAACCGGTTTGCGCGAAAATGGTCGGCCAGTTTAGCCACTCATGCCAGTATGCACGCGGGCGGAAGTAGACCCACTGGTGATACCACTCTTTGGCATCCGGGTGGCGGCCATAGTGGTGAATTTCTCCCGGCGGAAACAAAATCATATCGCCGGGACGGCAAACGTACTGTTTCCCGTGGTTATTGATGACTCCCTCACCGCGGATGGTGAAATTGAGAATGTATCCCTTCATTCCCAGCGGACGATCGATAAAAAAATCGAGATAGCCCTCGGACTCAATGGGGGTCAACCCCGCCACCAGATGGGCGTTAAACGAGTAACCAGGCAACAGAGGATCATTTTGCGACTCAGCCATAAACTCGATACTCCGGGCATCATGAAGGAAACCAATTGTCCATATTGATACGCTTTTCATTAATCAGGCGTTTTGACCAGGCACAAGGAAAACACCGTCACTTTTAACCCCGCCAGATAAAAGCAATTACGCCATTTTTATGACGCAAAGGGGTTAAAAAGGGTCAACCAAAGTGTCTATAAAGGCGATTAAAATGTCCACATGGAATTTTTGCACACGGTCACACTTTGCCCTCCCATAGCATTTTCGTCCATAAGATTAGCGAATCCTGCCTGACGCTTTTTTCAGCCGATCACTATGTTTCTCCATAAGGTTATTCTTCATGGAGCAACACGATGGCAATCACAATTGGCCTCGATTTTGGCAGCGACTCCGTTCGCGCACTGGCGGTGGACTGTACCTCTGGGGCAGAAATCGCCACCAGCGTGGAGTGGTATCCGCGCTGGCAAGAGGGACGTTACTGCGACGCGGCACATAATCAATTTCGCCACCATCCCCGGGACTATATCGAGTCGATGGAAATGGCGCTTAAAAGCGTGCTGGCAGAACTGACGCCTGAACAGCGTGCCCAGGTCAAAGGCATTGGCGTGGACAGCACCGGTTCGACGCCTGCTCCCATCGACGCAGAAGGGCGCGTTCTGGCGCTGCGTCCGGAGTTTGCAGACAATCCCAATGCGATGTTTGTGTTGTGGAAAGATCATACCGCGGTGGAGGAAGCCGAAGCGATTACCGCCCTGTGCCACGCTACGGGTAAAATCGACTATTCACGCTACATCGGTGGTATTTACTCCAGCGAATGGTTCTGGGCAAAAATCCTGCACGTTACCCGCGCCGACAACGATGTAGCCCAGGCTGCCGCATCGTGGATTGAACTGTGCGACTGGGTTCCTGCCCTGCTCTCCGGAACCACTCGTCCACAGGATATCCGCCGCGGCCGCTGCAGCGCCGGGCATAAATCTCTGTGGCATGAAAGCTGGGGTGGCTTACCACCAGCCAGTTTCTTCGACGAACTGGACCCGATCCTCAATAAACACCTGCCGTGCCCGCTATTTACTGACACCTTTACCGCAGATATTCCGGTTGGCACGTTGACGGCTGAATGGGCGCAGCGCCTTGGCTTACCGGAAACAGTGGTCATTTCAGGCGGCGCGTTTGATTGTCATATGGGGGCAGTAGGCGCTGGCGCACAGCCCAATACGCTGGTCAAAGTCATTGGTACGTCCACCTGCGACATCCTGATCGCCGATAAACCCAGCGTCGGCGATCGTGCGGTAAAAGGTATCTGTGGTCAGGTGGATGGCAGCGTGGTCCCCGATTTTATTGGTCTGGAAGCGGGCCAATCCGCCTTTGGCGATATCTACGCCTGGTTTGGCCGCATCCTCGGCTGGCCGCTGGAACAACTGGCGCAACAGCATCCGGAAATGAAGACGCAAATTAAAGCCAGCCAGAAACAACTGCTGCCAGCCCTGACAGAAGCCTGGGCGCAAAACCCGTCGCTGGAACACCTGCCGGTGGTACTTGACTGGTTCAACGGTCGCCGTACGCCGAACGCAAACCAGCGCCTGAAAGGGGTGATCACTGACCTGAATCTTGCAACCGATGCTCCGGCGCTCTTTGGCGGGCTGATTGCCGCTACCGCCTTTGGTGCCCGCGCCATTATGGAATGTTTCACCGAGCAAGGTATCGCAGTGGACAACGTCATGGCGCTGGGCGGTATCGCCCGTAAAAACCGCGTCATCATGCAGGCCTGCTGCGATGTGCTTAATCGCCCACTGCAAATTGTCGCCTCAGATCAGTGCTGTGCACTCGGCGCGGCTATTTTTGCCGCCGTCGCTGCAGGCGTTCATACCGATATTCCCGCTGCACAACAGCAAATGGCCAGCCAGATCGAAAACACGCTGCAACCTGTACCTGCGCAGGCTCAACGCTTTGAACAACTCTACCGCCGCTACCAGCAATGGGCGAAAAGCGCCGAGCTTCACTATCTCCCTGTAACTGCGCCAGCAACGCAGGCAGCGCTCACTCACTAAGGACACAATAATGACGATTTTTGATAATTATGAAGTTTGGTTTGTGATTGGCAGCCAACACCTCTATGGACCTGAAGCCCTGCGTCAGGTGACGAAGCATGGCGAGCAAGTGGTTAACGCGCTGAACGCAGAAGCCAAATTACCCTGCAAACTGGTTCTTAAGCCGCTCGGCACCACGCCGGATGAGATAACGAATATCTGCCGTGATGCCAACTATGACGACAAATGCGCCGGTATGGTGGTGTGGCTACATACTTTCTCACCGGCAAAAATGTGGATTAACGGCCTGACTATCCTTAACAAACCGCTGCTGCAATTCCACACTCAGTTTAACGCTGCCCTGCCATGGGACAGCATCGATATGGACTTCATGAACCTGAACCAGACCGCGCATGGCGGCCGTGAGTTCGGCTTTATCGGTGCCCGCATGCGCCAGCAGCATGCAGTGGTAACCGGCCACTGGCAGGACCAAAAAGCGCACCAGCGCATTGGCGCCTGGATGCGTCAGGCGGTGTCTAAACAGGATACCCGTCATCTGAAAGTATGTCGTTTCGGCGACAACATGCGTGAAGTCGCGGTGACCGACGGCGATAAAGTGGCCGCACAAATTAAGTTCGGATTCTCCGTCAACACCTGGGGTGTGGGTGACCTGGTGCAGGTAGTGAACAGCATCAGCGAAGGCGATGTTAACGCGCTGGTCGATGAGTATGAAAGCAGCTACCGCCTGACTGCTGCCGCACAGGTGAACGGCGACAAACGGCAGAATGTCATTGATGCCGCACGTATTGAGTTGGGTATGAAACGCTTCCTGGAACAGGGCGGCTTCCATGCCTTTACGACTACCTTTGAAGATTTACACGGTCTGAAACAGCTGCCAGGACTGGCCGTGCAACGCCTGATGCAGCAGGGCTACGGCTTCGCTGGCGAAGGCGACTGGAAAACCGCCGCTCTGCTTCGCATCATGAAGGTGATGTCGACCGGTCTGCAGGGCGGCACCTCTTTTATGGAGGACTACACCTACCACTTCGAAGAGAACAACGATCTGGCACTCGGCTCGCACATGCTGGAAGTGTGCCCGTCCATCGCGCTGGATGAAAAACCGATCCTGGATGTTCAGTACCTCGGCATTGGTGGTAAAGCCGATCCGGCACGCCTGATCTTCTCCACTAAAACCGGCCCGGCCATTAACGCCAGCCTGATCGATCTGGGGGATCGCTTCCGCCTGCTGGTGAACTGCGTTGATGCCGTTAAGACACCGCACGATTTGCCGAAACTGCCGGTGGCTAATGCCTTGTGGAAAGCGCAGCCGGATCTACAGACCGCCTCCGAAGCCTGGATTCTGGCGGGTGGCGCGCACCATACCGTCTTTAGCCACGCCCTGAACCTTGATGACATGCGCCAGTTCGCTGAGCTACACGGTATCGAAATTGTGGTTATCGATAACGAAACCCGCCTGCCTGCCTTTAAAGACGCTTTGCGCTGGAACGAAGTGTATTACGGCTCCAAACGTTAACAGGGGAACATTTGGCCTGCTCCGGCAGGCCGCTTTTTCCTGGAGGAAAGCATGTTAGAAGCATTGAAACAGCAAGTGCTGGAAGCCAATCTGGCGCTGCCAAAACACAATCTGGTGACCCTCACCTGGGGGAATGTCAGCGCCGTTGACCGTGAACGCGGCGTGCTGGTAATTAAACCGTCCGGCGTCGATTACAGCGTCATGACCGCCGGGGATATGGTGGTAGTCAGTCTCGAAACCGGGGAAGTGGTGGAAGGGAAAAAGAAACCCTCTTCCGACACCCCAACGCATCGTCTTCTCTATCAGGCGTTCCCGACCATTGGCGGCATTGTTCATACCCATTCTCGTCACGCCACCATCTGGGCGCAGTCTGGCCTGGCGATTCCGGCAACCGGGACAACTCACGCAGACTATTTCTATGGCACCATTCCCTGCACGCGCAAAATGACTGATGCCGAAATTACCGGCGAATACGAGTGGGAAACCGGCAACGTGATCGTTGAAACGTTCAGGACACAGCAGATCGATCCGGCGCAGATGCCGGGCGTACTGGTGCACTCTCATGGACCGTTTGCCTGGGGAAAAAATGCCGATGACGCGGTGCATAACGCCATCGTGCTGGAGGAAGTGGCCTATATGGGGATTTTCTGCCGCCAGCTCGCGCCGGAACTCCCGGATATGCAACAGACGCTGCTGGACAAACACTATCTACGCAAACACGGCGCGAAAGCCTATTACGGACAGTAAGTTTTGCCCTCTGCCGCCCCGTCCCCCGGCTACGCCTTGCGCCTGCCGGGAGATGTCCGGGTCGTTTGTTTTTAACTTCTTAATTTTCCCTCATATACCCCGCAAATCGTTGCCATTTCTCCGCAAACTGGCAATGCTATGCGATAAGGTAAACGGCGGGAGAAAAGCCAGTGAAAATAAAGGGAGCAGGAAAATGGATACTGCTGGGGCTCTTCACGATGGCGTTTGTGATCATTTATAACGCCATCGCTATTTACCGCTTTAGCCAACAGGATCAGACACGCAAAGCGGACTGCGCCATTGTTGCCGGAGCAGGTATCAATAAAAAAATCCCCAGCCCGGTTTTTACCGCCAGATTAGACCACGCGATTTGGTTATATCAGGAAGGCAAGGTGAATTCGCTGATCCTGACGGGCGGCCTCAGCAACGGCGCAACCGAATCCGATGCCGCCATCGCCCGAAATTATCTTTTAAACCAGGGTGTCCCTGGGTCGGCCATTTTTATCGACGAGCAGTCTACGGTGACCCGTGAAAATATTCATAACGCCAAAATAATCATGGCACGCCAGAATATGCAGACCGCACTGCTGGTCAGCGATCCTTTACATATGCTGCGTATGCGGCTCATCGCCCAGGATAACGACATTGTGAGCTGGTCATCGCCCACCACCACAAGTCGATATCGTTCATGGCAAACGCAATTGCCTTTTCTGCTTAGCGAAGCGTTCTACTACACCGGTTATCGCATCATGCGTTATTTACCAGGTGTTCCGGTACAAATAAACAACCTCTGACTCAACTAAGTGTAGCGCTGGCCGGACACCACACAACTGTACAAAAAGTCAGTATTTCCGGGCAAACCAGGCTATAATCTCGCCGATAATGACGCGATGAGAGAATGGTGTGACGCAAGCGCGAGAAGGCTTTTTACTGACCCGACACTGGCGGGACACGCCACAGGGAACCGAGGTGGAATTTTGGCTGGCGACAGACGACGGGCCGCTACAGGTCTTTTTGCCGCCACAAGAATCGGTTGCGTTTATCCCCAGCGAGCAAATCAGCCAGGCGCAGCGTTTACTCGCCGGAGAAAGCCAGTATCGCCTTACGCCGCTGCAACTTAAGGACTTCCGCCGCCAGCCTGTTCACGGGCTATATTGTCGGGCGCACCGCCAGTTGATGCGCTATGAAAAGCTGCTGCGCGACGGTGGCGTCACGGTCTATGAATCGGATGTCCGCCCACCAGAACGCTTTCTGATGGAACGCTTTATTACCGCTCCGGTATGGGTGGATGGCGACCCGCGCGGTAATCAACTGATCAACGCGCGCCTGAAACCCAATCCGCATTACCGCCCGCCCCTCAAATGGGTGTCCCTGGATATCGAAACTACCCGCAACGGCGAACTTTACTGTATCGGTCTGGAGGGGTGCGGCCAGCGCACGGTCTATATGCTCGGTCCTGAAAACGGTGATGCCAGCGGGCTGGATTTCCGTCTTGAGTATGTCGCCAGTCGTCCGCAACTGCTGGAAAAACTCAACGCATGGTTTGCCGAATATGATCCTGATGTGATTATCGGCTGGAACGTGGTGCAGTTCGACCTGCGCGTGCTGCAAAAAAGCGCGGAACGTTATCGCCTGCCTTTACTGCTCGGGCGCGGCAACCAGCCGCTCGAATGGCGCGAGCACGGATTTAAAAACGGCGTCTTCTTCGCTCAGGCAACTGGCCGGGTAATTATCGACGGGATTGAAGCGCTTAAATCCGCTTTCTGGAATTTCTCCTCTTTTTCGCTGGAAACAGTATCGCAGGAGCTACTTGGCGAAGGCAAAGCAATCGATAATCCCTGGGATCGCATGGACGAAATCGATCGCCGCTTCGCTGAGAACAAACCCGCTCTTGCCACCTATAACCTGAAAGATTGTGAACTGGTGACGCGCATTTTCCACAAAACGGAAATCATGCCGTTCTTGCTGGAGCGCGCGACGGTGAACGGTCTGGCGATTGACAGACATGGCGGCTCGGTAGCGGCTTTTAGTCACCTTTATTTCCCGCGAATGCACCGCGCGGGCTATGTCGCGCCAAACCATGGTGATGTACCGCCGCAGGCGAGTCCCGGGGGTTATGTGATGGACTCACGCCCTGGCCTGTACGATTCCGTACTGGTGCTGGATTACAAAAGTCTCTATCCCTCGATCATCCGTACTTTCTTAATCGATCCTGTCGGCCTTGTGGAAGGTTTGGCGCATTCAGATCCCGGACACAGTACAGCGGGCTTTCTGGGCGCGCGCTTTTCCCGGCAGATCCACTGTCTGCCCGGGATCGTTGGGCAAATCTGGCATGGACGCGATGAAGCCAAACGGCTGGGAAACAAACCGCTGTCGCAGGCGCTTAAGATCATCATGAATGCGTTTTACGGCGTGCTGGGTACCAGCGCCTGCCGCTTTTTCGATCCGCGCCTTGCTTCATCGATAACTATGCGCGGCCATGAGATTATGCGACAGACCAAAGCGCTGATTGAGTCGCAGGGCTATGACGTTATTTACGGCGATACGGACTCCACCTTTGTCTGGCTTAAAAAAGCGCATAACGAGGCCGATGCGGCGCGTATTGGTCGTGAACTGGTGGCGTATGTGAATAACTGGTGGTCGGCGCATCTGTCCGCTGATCATTTAACCAGTGCGCTGGAGCTGGAATTTGAAACCCATTTTTGCCGTTTTTTGATGCCGACCATTCGCGGTACAGAACAGGGAAGTAAAAAGCGCTACGCCGGATTGATACAGGAAGGTGAAGAACAACGGATGGTGTTCAAAGGACTGGAAACAGTTCGAACCGACTGGACGCCGCTGGCGCAGCAATTTCAAAAGACGCTCTATTTGCGTATCTTTCGTAACGAACCCTACCAGGAGTATGTGCGCGAAACGATCGATAAGCTGATGACAGGCGAATTAGATGAACTCCTGGTCTACCGCAAACGTCTGCGTCGCCCGCTGGCCGATTACGAGCGTAACGTGCCGCCCCACGTTCGCGCAGCGCGACTCGCGGATGAACAGAATCTGAAACGCGGCCGCCCGGCGCAGTATCAAAATCGTGGCACCATTAAATATGTCTGGACGACCCAGGGGCCGGAACCGGTGGATTATCAGCAAGCGCCTCTGGATTACGATCACTATCTGACCAAACAACTTCAGCCGGTCGCGGAAGGAATACTGCCCTTCATGGACGATGATTTTGCTACACTACTGACAGGGCAACTGGGATTGTTTTGATTTCGTATTTGGCTGGCGTGGTAACAGACGGCCCGCCTTCGAGCCTCTGGATTGCGGGTTGCTTTCCGGCCATCGTTGAGTTCGTTTTGAGGCTTATAACGAACAAGGCGATCAATGTGCCAACAACGCGGTGACTTGCAAAACAACGGGCATAACGAGAGTGACGAAAGCATTGCCATCCAGTACCATAGCGCCCTTTCTATTCCTGGCCCCAAACTTAAACGTCCGCCTGATCCTCAGGCGGTGACGAACTATTGCCTGCAATTTGAGATATAGAGTTCAATTTATGCCCTTTACACTTGGTCAACGCTGGATAAGCGACACGGAAAGCGAACTCGGACTGGGTACAGTCGTAGCGATGGATGCGCGAACCGTTACTCTGCTTTTTCCCGCGACGGGAGAAAATCGTCTGTATGCACGCAGCGATTCCCCCGTTACACGCGTAATGTTTAATCCTGGCGATACGGTAACCAGCCACGAAGGCTGGCAGCTGACTGTTGAAGACGTAAAAGAAGAAAACGGCCTGCTCGCCTATACCGGCACACGCCTTGATACGCAAGAATCCAACGTCACGCTGCGCGAGGTCTTTCTCGACAGCAAACTGGTCTTTAGTAAACCTCAGGACCGCCTGTTCGCCGGGCAAATCGACCGTATGGACCGTTTCGCGCTTCGTTTTCGCGCGCGTAAATATCAAAGCGAACAGTACCGTATGCCGTGGAGCGGACTGCGCGGCCAGCGTACCAGCCTGATCCCTCACCAGTTGCATATCGCCCATGATGTTGGCCGCCGCCATGCACCACGTGTCCTGCTGGCGGATGAAGTTGGTTTGGGGAAAACGATTGAAGCCGGGATGATACTGCACCAGCAGTTGCTGTCTGGCGCAGCGGAACGTGTGCTAATCATCGTGCCGGAAACGCTGCAGCACCAGTGGCTGGTCGAAATGCTGCGTCGCTTCAACCTGCGGTTTGCGCTGTTTGATGACGAACGCTATGCCGAAGCGCAGCACGACGCTGACAATCCATTTGAAACAGAACAACTGGTGATTTGCTCACTGGACTTCGTGCGCCGTAATAAGCAGCGTCTGGAGCATCTGTGCGACGCAGAGTGGGATTTAATGGTGGTGGATGAAGCCCATCACCTGGTGTGGAGCGAAGAGGCCCCAAGCCGCGAATACCAGGCCATTGAACAGCTTGCCGAGCGAGTACCGGGCATTCTTCTGCTCACCGCAACACCGGAGCAACTGGGCCTTGAGAGCCACTTTGCACGCCTGCGCTTGCTGGATCCAAACCGTTTCCACGATTTCGCCCAGTTCGTTGATGAACAACAGAACTATCGCCCGGTCGCCGACGCTGTTGCCTTATTACTGGCAGGCAAACGCCTGAGCGATACCGAGCTCAATACTCTTAGCGACCTGATCGGCGAGCAGGATATCGAGCCGCTGCTTCAGACTGCCAACAGTGACCACGAGGGCGCTGAGGCAGCGCGTCAGGAACTGATTTCGATGTTAATGGACCGCCACGGCACCAGCCGTGTGTTGTTCCGTAACACCCGTAACGGTGTGAAAGGCTTCCCGAAACGCGAGCTGCATACCATCAAGCTGCCGCTGCCGACCCAGTATCAGACGGCAATTAAGGTCTCCGGCATTATGGGGGCGCGTAAAAGCGCTGAGGATCGCGCCCGCGATATGCTCTACCCTGAACAGATCTATCAGGAATTCGAAGGCGACAGCGGCACCTGGTGGAATTTCGATCCTCGCGTCGAGTGGCTGATGGGCTATCTGACCAGCCATCGCTCACAGAAAGTTCTGGTGATCTGCGCCAAAGCGGCCACCGCACTGCAACTGGAGCAGGTGCTGCGAGAGCGTGAAGGTATCCGTGCCGCTGTGTTCCACGAAGGCATGTCGATTGTTGAACGTGACCGTGCGGCGGCCTGGTTCAGCGAAGAAGATAGCGGCGCGCAGGTATTGCTGTGCTCTGAAATCGGTTCAGAAGGACGTAACTTCCAGTTTGCCAGCCATCTGGTCATGTTCGATTTGCCATTCAACCCGGATCTCCTCGAACAGCGCATCGGCCGTCTGGATCGTATCGGCCAGGCCCACGATATTCAGATTCATGTGCCTTATCTGGAAAAAACGGCACAATCCGTGTTGGTGCGCTGGTACCACGAGGGTCTGGACGCCTTCGAACACACCTGCCCGACCGGGCGGACGATTTACGACAAGGTCCACACCGATCTGATTAGTTACCTTGCCGCGCCGGAAAATACCGAAGGCTTTGATGATCTGATCAAAACCTGCCGCGAACAGCACGACGCGCTGAAAGCGCAGCTTGAGCAAGGGCGAGATCGTCTGCTGGAAATCCACTCCAACGGCGGTGAGAAAGCCCTGGCGCTGGCAGAAAGCATTGAAGAGCAGGACGATGACACCGGGCTTATTAATTTCGCCATGAACCTGTTCGATATCGTCGGTATCAATCAGGACGATCGCGGCGATAACATGATTGTGCTGACGCCGTCCGATCATATGCTGGTACCTGATTTTCCGGGTCTGCCGGAAGATGGCTGCACCATCACCTTTGAGCGTGAGGTGGCACTATCCCGCGAAGATGCTCAGTTTATTACCTGGGAACATCCGTTGATTCGCAACGGTCTGGATCTGATCCTCTCTGGCGATACCGGTAGTAGCACCATTTCATTATTGAAAAACAAAGCGCTGCCTGTCGGCACGCTACTGCTGGAACTGATTTACGTCGTCGAGGCACAGGCTCCGAAACAACTGCAGCTTAACCGCTTCCTGCCGCCAACGCCGATTCGTCTGCTGGTGGATAAAAACGGCACTAACCTTGCTGCACAGGTCGAGTTCGAAAATTTCAACCGTCAGCTCAGCGCGGTTAACCGCCACACCGGCAGCAAGCTGGTGAACGCCGTACAGCAGGATGTCCACACCATTCTGCAAAAAGGCGAAGCTCAGGTTGAGAAAGCCGCACAGGCACTGATTGAAGCAGCGAAAAGCGAAGCGGATGAAAAACTGTCAGCGGAGCTGTCGCGCCTCGAAGCCCTCAAAGCCGTTAACCCGAATATTCGTGATGACGAACTGAGCGCTATTGAGAGCAACCGCCTGCAGGTGCTGGAAAGCCTTTCTCAGGCAGGCTGGCGTCTTGACGCGCTGCGTCTTATCGTTGTGACGCATCAGTAACGGAGCAGGCTATGGTAATGGAGTCCTACAATCCGCCTCAGGATCCGTGGCTAACCATCCTCTATCAGGATGAGCACATTATGGTGGTCAACAAGCCGAGTGGTCTGTTGTCTGTGCCAGGGCGCCTTGAAGAGCACAAAGACAGCGTGATGACGCGTATTCAGCGCGATTTCCCGCAGGCGGAATCCGTACATCGTCTGGACATGGCGACCAGCGGCGTGATTGTGGTGGCTCTGACCAAAGCGGCGGAGCGCGAACTCAAGCGTCAGTTCCGCGAGCGCGAACCGAAAAAGCAGTATGTGGCGCGCGTCTGGGGACATCTGGAGCACGAAGAGGGGCTTGTCGATCTGCCGCTGATTTGCGACTGGCCGAATCGTCCGAAGCAGAAAGTATGTTTTGAGACCGGTAAACCCGCGCAGACCGAGTATGAAGTGCTGGAACTCGCCGCCGACCATACCACGCGCGTGCGATTAAAACCGATCACCGGGCGCTCGCATCAATTGCGTGTGCATATGCTGGCGTTGGGGCATCCGATTCTGGGCGACAGGTTCTATGCGACGCCAGAGGCTCTCGCTCTGGCGCCACGTCTGTTACTGCATGCGGAAACATTGACGATAACCCACCCGGCGTATGGCAACAGCATGACGTTCAGGGCGCCGGTGGATTTTTAAATTAACGTGGCTTACGGTCCCGGATGCGGCTTCGCCTTATCCGGGTTACCGTCAAACCAGTGCCGACGGGCATCAACGGCGCAGGCAGATTATTCACGGCCTTCGCGCAGCAACAGAAGCGCACTCAGAGGACGTAAGGATTGCGTGCAGAGCCCGGAGATAAACTAACAAGTAAGCCAGCCCGCAACTTATTTAAACCCTTTCTGCTCTTTAATCAGCTCGTAAGCCTTCTGAATCTCCTGCGCTTTCTGCTTCGCCATCTCCATCATCTCCGGTGGTAAGCCTTTCGCCACCAGTTTATCCGGGTGATGCTCGCCCATCAGCTTACGATAGGCACGCTTAATGGTGGTGGCATCATCCGTTGGTTTCACGCCCAGCACATTACAGGCATCCTCCAGCGTAGGACCGCGTTGCGCCTGCTGCTGCCAGCCGCCACCCGCTTGCTGCTGATAGCCGCCGCCAAACTGCGCTCCGCCCTGCATCATGCGTAAGAATTGATCGAACTGGCCGCGAGAGATCCCCAATTCTTCTGCAATGACATACAACACTTCACGCTCATTAGGGTGCAGCGAACCATCTGCAAATGCCGCCTGAATCTGGATTTCCAGGAACATTCTGATTAAATCAAAGCGTCCGAAGCAAACACTGCGAAACTGACGCATTTTGTCACGTAATGGGTAATTATCCGCTTTGCCTACGCGAAACGCCTGCTGCGCCGCCGCACGCGAGTCACCATGCAGGTTCATCCGGTCCATAAACAGACTGGCAACCTGAATATCGGCCTGTGTCACGCGACCTTTGGATTTTGTTAAATGGCCCATCACCTCGAAGGTGGTGGCAAAAAAGAGCGTCTGACGTTCCCGTTGATTGGCAAACCACGCCATTTTTCGGCTGCGAGCCTTATCAAACATATGGCCAATTAACAGCCCGAGAACCGCGCCCCAAAAGCCTCCGCCCATGATCAGAGCGAAAACCACACCAACCACTTTTCCCCAATACTGCATATACTCCCCAAATCGTCATGCCGTCGGCTAAAATTTGCTTTATCATACCCGTCATTCTATGCCGTGCACAGGCACAGTCTTCTCTGACCTGGCTCGAAAACGGGCAGGATTAACTAGCGCTGCGAAGATGAGTACGTTAGTCTCTGACCGTTTGCCAGCGTAAAGCCACAGATGACGGAACAACAAATACAACGTATGAAAAAACGTATTCCCACCCTCCTGGCCACAATGATCGGCACAGCCCTTTATAGTCAACAAGGGATGACAGCCAGTCTCGCCTCGCAATGTATGCTTGGCGTTCCGAGCTATAACCGCCCATTGGTGACAGGCGATACTAACAATCTGCCGGTGACCATCAATGCCGATGACGCCAAAGGTAACTACCCTGACAACGCCGATTTTAAAGGCAATGTGGATATTAATCAGGGCAATAGCCGCTTGCGTGCTGATGAAGTTCAACTCCATCAGAAACAGGTGGAAGGCCAGCCTGACCCGGTGCGTACAGTGGATGCACTGGGTAATGTGCACTACGACGACAATCAGGTCATCCTGAAAGGTCCGAAAGCCTGGTCAAATTTAAACACGAAAGACACCAATGTCTGGCAAGGTGACTACCAGATGGTCGGGCGTCAGGGACGTGGTGATGCCGACCTGATGAAACAGCGTGGCGAAAACCGTTACACCATCCTTGAGAACGGGTCATTCACCTCATGCTTACCGGGATCAAATACCTGGAGCGTCGTGGGGAGTGAAGTTATCCATGACCGTGAAGAACAGGTTGCGGAGATCTGGAACGCGCGCTTTAAGCTTGGCCCGGTGCCGGTTTTCTATAGCCCGTACCTGCAATTGCCGGTGGGTGACAAGCGCCGTTCTGGTTTCCTGATTCCGAATGCCAAGTACGGCACAAACAACGGCTTTGAGTTTTATTTGCCGTACTACTGGAACATTGCCCCCAACTTTGATGCGACGATCACGCCGCATTACATTCAAAAACGTGGCAGTACTCAGTGGCAAAACGAATTCCGCTACCTGACGCAAGCGGGAACAGGTCTCGTTGAATTCGACTATCTGCCATCGGATAACGTCTATCAGGACGACTATCCTGCCGAGTCGAATCGCCATCGCTGGTTATTCTACTGGAATCACTTTGGTGTAATGGACCAGGTTTGGCGTTTTAACATCGATTACACCAAAGTCAGCGATCCGTACTACTTTAACGACTTTTCGTCGAAATACGGCACCAGTACTGACGGTTACGCCACGCAGAAATTCAGCGTGGGTTATTGGCTGGAGAATTTTAACGCCACCGTATCGACCAAACAGTTCCAGGTATTTAACCGGCAGAACAGTAATTCCTACGCCGCCGAACCGCAGTTAGACGTGAATTATTACAAAAATGACCTTGGTCCATTTGATGCGCATGTCTATGGGCAGGCGGTACATTTTGTTAACACTAACTCGAATTACCCGGAATCCACGCGTGTTCACCTTGAACCAACGCTAAATCTGCCGCTGTCGAACAACTGGAGCAGCCTCGATACAGAGGCGAAGCTGATGGCGACTCACTATCAGCAAACCAATATCGATGCTTACAACACGGCTAATAATACTGATTATAAAGATTCCGTTAGTCGTGTGTTGCCGCAGTTTAAAGTCGACGGGAAATTGATTTTTGAGCGTGATATGACTCTGGCAGAAGGATATACCCAGACGCTGGAGCCAAGGGCACAATATCTCTATGTGCCATATCGCAACCAGAGCACTATCCAAAACTACGACTCCTCATTACTGCAATCTGACTATAGCGGCCTGTTCCGCGACCGTACCTATGGTGGTCTGGATCGCATCGCATCGGCAAACCAGGTTACCACTGGCGTCACATCCCGTATTTATGATGATGCCGCTATTGAACGTTTTAACGTTTCTGTTGGTCAAATCTACTATTTCACGGAGTCACGCACTGGCGATGACAACATAAACTGGGAGAAAGACAACAAAACGGGTTCACTGGTATGGGCAGGAGATACCTACTGGCGCATTTCGGATCGCTGGGGCTTACGTGGCGGCGTGCAGTATGACACGCGTCTGGACAATATCGCCAACGGTTCCGCGTCAGTTGAATATCGCCGCGATGAAGACCGTATGGTACAGCTCAGCTATCGCTACGCCAGTCCGGAATACATCCAGGCAACACTGCCGAACTTCGCGACCGTAGAACAGTACAAAGACGGCATTTCGCAAGTTGGTGCTGCAGCAAGCTGGCCGATCGTCGACCGCTGGTCTGTCGTTGGGGCTTACTACTACGATACCAATACAAGCAAGCCTGCCGACCAGATGTTAGGTCTGCAGTATAACTCCTGCTGTTATGCGATTCGCGTTGGGTATGAACGCAAAATCAACGGCTGGGAAAACAACCAAAGCAAGTATGACAACGTCATCGGTTTCAACATTGAGTTGCGCGGTTTGAGCTCGAATTACGGCCTGGGCACGCACCAAATGCTGCGCTCGAACATTCTGCCGTACCGTAGCTCGTTATGATGTGGTTGATTTGCAAAGTTATCGGTTAATTGAAATGGAAAAAGTATGAAGAACTGGAAAACGCTGCTTCTCGGTATCGCTATGGTTGCGAATACCAGTTTCGCTGCACCGCAGGTTGTCGATAAAGTAGCTGCCGTCGTGAACAACGGCGTGGTGCTCGAAAGCGACGTTGATGGTTTGATGCAATCCGTGAAACTTAACGCGGGCCAGGCGGGTCAGCAGTTGCCTGATGACGCTACGCTGCGTCATCAGATTCTTGAACGTCTGATCATGGATCAAATCATTCTGCAGATGGCGACGAAAATGAACATCAAGGTGACCGATGATCAACTCGATCAGGCCATCGCAAATATCGCCAAACAAAACAATCTTACCCTCGATCAAATGCGCAGCCGTCTGGCTTACGACGGTGTGAATTACAACACCTACCGCAGCCAGATCCGCAAAGAGATGATCATTTCCGAAGTACGCAACAACGAAGTTCGCCGCCGCATCACTGTGCTGCCGCAGGAAGTTGAAGCACTCGCGAAACAAGTGGGCAATCAAAACGATGCCAGTACCGAACTTAACCTGAGCCACATTCTGATTCCGCTGCCGGAAAATCCAAGCTCTGACCAGGTGAATGAAGCAGAAAGTCAGGCACGTTCTATCGTTGACGAAGCGCGTAAAGGCAGCGATTTTGGCAAGCTGGCCATTACCTATTCTGCCGATCAGCAGGCGCTTAAAGGCGGCCAGATGGGCTGGGGGCGCATTCAGGAACTGCCGTCAATCTTCGCTCAGGCGCTTAGCACGGCGAAGAAAGGCGATATTATTGGTCCAATCCGTTCAGGGGTTGGCTTTCATATTCTGAAAGTGAACGACCTGCGTGGCCAGAGCCAGAGCATTTCCGTGACCGAAGTTCACGCTCGTCATATCCTGCTGAAACCGTCGCCGATCATGAGTGACGACCAGGCACGTATGAAACTGGAACAGATTGCGGCTGACATCAAGAGTGGTAAAACCACTTTTGCTGCGGCAGCAAAAGAGTTCTCCCAGGATCCAGGTTCTGCCAATCAGGGCGGCGATATGGGCTGGGCGGCAGCGGATATCTACGATCCGGCATTCCGTGATGCATTGATGAAGCTCAGCCGTGGTCAGATGAGCGGTCCGGTCCACTCCTCCTTTGGCTGGCACCTGATTGAACTGCTTGATACGCGTAACGTCGATAAAACCGATGCTGCGCAGAAAGATCGTGCTTACCGCATGCTGATGAACCGCAAATTTTCCGAAGAAGCGGCAACCTGGATGCAGGAACAGCGCGCCAGTGCTTACGTTAAAATCCTGAGCAACTAATGAACGCACATCGTGTCGTTATCACTCCCGGCGAACCCGCCGGGATTGGTCCTGATTTGGTCGTACAACTCGCCCAGCGTGACTGGCCTGTAGAGCTGGTTGTGTGCGCAGATCCTGCGCTGCTCACTGAACGTGCGGCGCTGTCAGGCTTGCCCCTTACCCTGCGCGAGTATCAGGCCGGACAGCCGGCCCTTGCACAACAGGCCGGCAGCCTCACCGTATTACCCGTCACACTCAAAACGTCAGTCGTGCCAGGCGAGCTGAATGTCCTGAATGGGCCATACGTAGTCGACACGCTTGCACGGGCCTGCGATGGCTGCCTGAGCGGCGAGTTTGCTGCGCTGATCACTGGCCCTGTGCATAAAGGGGTGATCAACGATGCGGGTACGCCGTTTACCGGACATACCGAGTTCTTCGAGGAGCGTTCGCGCGTCAACAAAGTTGTGATGATGCTGGCAACAGAAGAGCTTCGCGTCGCGCTGGCCACAACCCATTTGCCAATCAAAGCGGTTGCAGAAGCCATCACGCCAGATTTACTGCGCGACGTCATCAGCATTTTATATACCGATTTGCAGCAAAAATTTGGCATCCGCCAGCCACATGTTCTGGTGTGCGGCCTGAACCCACATGCCGGAGAAGGCGGACATATGGGAACTGAGGAGATCGATACGATCATTCCGGTTCTTGATGAAATGCGTGCTAAAGGCATGAATCTCAGTGGTCCACTGCCTGCCGATACGCTTTTCCAGCCTAAATATCTTGATAATGCCGACGCCGTACTGGCGATGTACCACGATCAGGGCCTGCCCGTGCTAAAATACCAGGGCT
This sequence comes from Phytobacter palmae, assembly GCF_039409775.1. Lineage (NCBI taxonomy): Bacteria > Pseudomonadati > Pseudomonadota > Gammaproteobacteria > Enterobacterales > Enterobacteriaceae > Phytobacter > Phytobacter palmae. Next base: position 168,809 of record NZ_JBCIVJ010000013.1, read on the forward strand.
TTGGCCGTGGCGTGAATATCACGCTCGGTTTACCTTTTATTCGTACATCTGTTGATCATGGCACCGCGCTGGAACTGGCGGGCCAGGGAAAAGCCGATGTCGGCAGTTTTATCACGGCGCTTAATCTCGCCATCACCATGATTGTTAATACTCAATGACTAATCGAGTCCATCAGGGCCACTTAGCCCGCAAACGCTTCGGGCAAAACTTCCTCAACGATCAGTTTGTGATCGACAGTATTGTTTCGGCTATCAATCCGCAAAAAGGCCAGGCGATGGTCGAAATCGGCCCGGGTCTTGCCGCGCTGACCGAGCCGGTAGGCGAACGTCTGGATAAACTCACCGTTATCGAGCTGGACCGCGATCTGGCTGCTCGTCTGCAAACACACCCGTTTCTCGGGCCAAAGCTGACCATTTTTCAGCAAGATGCGATGACCATGAATTTTGGTGAGCTGTCGCAAAACATGGGGCAACCACTGCGTGTATTCGGCAACCTGCCCTATAACATCTCCACGCCGTTAATGTTCCATCTGTTTAGCTATACTGATGCCATTGCCGACATGCACTTTATGTTGCAAAAAGAGGTCGTCAATCGTCTGGTTGCAGGGCCAAACAGTAAGGCGTATGGTCGTTTAAGCGTCATGGCGCAATACTATTGCCAGATTATTCCGGTACTGGAAGTGCCGCCATCAGCATTTACCCCACCGCCTAAGGTGGATTCTGCTGTCGTGCGTCTGGTACCGCACAGCACGTTGCCACATCCGGTGAAAGAAGTCCGGGTGCTGAGCCGGATCACCACAGAGGCGTTTAACCAGCGCCGTAAAACGATCCGCAACAGCCTTGGGAATCTCTTCTCCGTTGAGGTATTGACGGAGTTGGGTATTGATCCGGCGATGCGTGCGGAAAACATCTCTGTTGCGCAGTATTGCAAGATGGCGAACTATCTGACTGATAATGCGCCGCCGAAGGAGAGTTAAGTCATGATCAATTCGCCCCGAGTTTCTGTTCAGGTGCAAAGTGTCTATATTGAATCGCAATCTTCACCCGATGAAGAACGCTATGTTTTCGCTTACACCATCACTATCCGGAATCTGGGGCGAGCGCCGGTCCAGCTGCTTAAACGCTACTGGCTTATCACTAACGGGAATGGCCGTGAGACTGAGGTTCAGGGTGAAGGTGTTGTCGGCGTTCAGCCGCACATTGAACCCGGCGGAGAATATCAGTATACCAGCGGTGCGGTAATTGAAACGCCGTTCGGTACCATGGAAGGCCATTATGAAATGATCGATGCGCAAGGGAAGGCGTTCCGCATCGCTATCCCTGTCTTCCGACTTGCCGTTCAAACACTGATCCACTAAGACAATGTCTACATATCTTATTGGCGACGTTCATGGTTGCTATGATGAACTGCTCGCATTGTTAAATCAGGTGCACTTTGTACCTGGGCAGGACACCTTATGGTTGACGGGTGATTTAGTCGCGCGCGGCCCCGGCTCGCTGGATGTGTTGCGTTACGTAAAGTCGCTGGGCGATAGCGTTCGCCTCGTCCTCGGCAACCACGATCTGCACCTGCTGGCGGTGTTTGCCGGCATTAGCCGTAATAAACCCAAAGACCGGCTTAATTTATTGCTGGAAGCGCCCGACGCCGACGACCTCATCAACTGGCTGCGTCGTCAGCCCCTGTTACAGGTCGATGAGGAGAAAAAGCTGGTGATGGCCCATGCGGGTATCACACCGCAATGGGATCTGGAGACCGCTCAACAGTGCGCACGCGACGTTGAAGCCATCCTCTCCAGCGACTCTTATCCCTTTTTCCTCGACGGGATGTATGGCGACTATCCGAACAGCTGGTCAACGGAACTGAGCGGAATGGCACGGCTGCGTTTTATCAGCAATGCGTTTACGCGGATGCGCTACTGCTTCCCGAATGGGGAGCTGGATATGTATTGCAAAGATGTTCCGGAATATGCACCTGCACCGTTGAAGCCATGGTTTACCATTCCCGGACCTGTCTCGCAGGAGTACAGCATCGTATTTGGTCACTGGGCATCGCTGGAAGGTAAAGGCACGCCAGAGGGCATTTACGCACTGGATACCGGATGCTGCTGGGGTGGAACACTGACCTGCCTGCGCTGGGAAGACAAAGCCTGGTTTATACAACCTTCAAACCGTCAGATGGATTTAGGTGAAGACGAGGCGGTTGCCTCTTAAGCAAATATGATGTCGCCCCGGTACGCAACGCGCCACCGGGGCAGACCATTACCGGCGTTCCAGAATTTCGAAGCAGTAGCTGTGAGAATTCTGCTCATCCGCATCGTTAAACTCGCTAAATACCGATTCCCAGTCGTCCGGATCGTAATCCGGGAAATGGGTATCCCCTTCGACTTCGGCATCAATATGCGTCAGATAGAGCTTTTGCGCCTTTGGCAGGAATTGCTCATAGACACGGCCACCGCCGATTACCATGATCTCTTCCGCGTCGCCGCATGCGGCAATCGCCGCGTCGACCGAGGTGACCCACTGCACACGATCGTCAGTGCCCGGCTTACTGCTGATGACAATGTTTTTACGACCTGGCAGCGGGCGTCCAATCGACTCCCATGTCAGGCGTCCCATAACCACAGGTTTGTTTAGCGTATTACGTTTGAACCAGGCGAGATCGGCAGGTAGGTTCCATGGCATGGCATTCTCCATGCCAATGACGCGATCCACCGCTAACGCCGCAATCAGACTGATCATTGATAATTTCCTGGATGCAAAAAATTGTCGCCACTATACGGAAAGCGCATTCTTTCGTCGACTGGCGGCAGGGTAAAGAGACAGAAAATTTTCATAATCTGTAAGCAAACCCACGCCGCATGATCGCGCTCCTTGCTTTCCACTTTCCCGCTAATCAAACCGTTCACCGTCAATCAGCCGTAACAGGCGCTATAACTGTGGTTTCGCTTCTGGTTCATCAGCGATATCCCCCGTATGTCGTCCCTCTTTGGTCCCCTGCCAGCCATGGCGCTGAACCACGGACAGATGCGCCCGATCTTCGCTGATAATCTCCGTCAACATCGCGCTGGTCCGCTTAAAGACATCCGCTCTGGCCTGAGCGGTGTTATCCACGCCGGCCATTTCCTCAACCATCTGGGTATTGAACTGGCGGAAAAGATCGGCCCGCTCACGCGCCTCATAAGGCCCCAGCCCCAGCCCTTCGAGCGCCATACGCCCGGCTTTCAGCGCCGCTTCAAATGTTTCACGCTCCGGTTTCTCAACGCCGGCCTGACGCAAGCGAATGTAGTGATCGACATCGCGGGCACGGGCAATAATGCGTAGCGTCGGGAAATGGGTTTTCACCAGCTCAGTCAGTTGCAGGTTAGCTTGCGGATCGTCAATCGCATTGATCAGCACTTCGGCCTTCCCGGCACCGGCTGACTCCAGCAGATCCACGCGTGTAGCATCACCATAAAAGACCTTCATGCCGAATTTGCGCAGCGTTTCGATATGATCCGGGTCGTGATCGAGAACGACCATTTTGACTCCACTAGAGAGTAGCAGACGCCCGGCAATTTGGCCGAAGCGACCAAACCCGGCCACAATAACCCGCGGTTCGTCTTCGTCAATTTCATCCGCCTCACGCGCTTGTCCGGTGGCAGTATTTTCCAGGCGCGTCAGCAGGACTAACAGCACAGGCGTTGCCGCCATGGACAGCGCTACCGACAGCGTCAAGGCTTTGACCCACTCAGGGTCGAGCACACCTGCCATTTGTGCGGCACCAAAAACCACAAATGCGAACTCACTCCCCTGCCCCAGCAGCGCCGCAAACCAGCGACGCTGTTTGCCAGGGACATTCAGCGGCCGGGCAATCAGCCAGAGGACCACGGTTTTAATCACCAGGAAACCAACCAGCAGAAGCAGGATCCGCAGCGGATGAGTAACCAGAGTGCCAAAGTCTATCGACATGCCTACGCCGATAAAAAAGAGCCCCAGCAGCAGGCCTTTAAAGGGTTCGATATCGCTTTCAAGCGCATGACGGTATTCCGAACTCGCGAGCAGCACGCCTGCCAGAAATGCCCCCATCGCCATGGAAAGCCCGGCCTCTTCCAGCAATAAGCCGAAGCCAAACACCAGAAACAGCGCCACGGCGCTGAATACTTCACGCAATCCGGAGCGGGCGACAAAACGCAGCGCCGGTCGCGCGACATAGCGCCCCAGCACCACCACCAATGCCAGCGCACCGACCACTTTCAACGCAGACAGGGCAAATGCTCCCATCGTTGTGGATGCGCCACTGCTGGCCAAAAGTGGGATCATCGCCACCAGTGGGATGGCCGCGATATCCTGAAAAAGCAGTACGGAAAAGGCGCTTCGCCCCATCTGTGAAACCGTCAGGTTACGCTCGTTCATCGCCTGCATAGCAATCGCGGTTGAAGAGAGCGCCAGCGTCAGGCCGATAAGCAGCGCCACCGGCCAGTCGAGCCCCAGCACCATACAAAACGCGCCTAATAAAATACCGCAGGAGGCCATCTGCAACGCACCGCCGCCAAAGACCGACACGCGCAATTTCCACAACCTCTGCGGATCCAGCTCAAGGCCAATGACAAATAACATCAGCACCACGCCGATTTCCGCAAAGTGGAGGATAGATTCGGCGTCAGTGACCAGGCGCAAGCCCCACGGGCCAATAATACAACCGGCGATCAGATACCCCAGCACGGACCCCAGCCCCAGGCGTACCGCTATCGGTACGATGAGCGCGGCCGCTCCCAGGTAAATCAGCGCCTGAATAAGCGTATGACTATCCATGGTGGGCCTCCTGCCAGTCGAGCAATAATTGTTTGTAGTGGCGAGCCTGCGCCTGCAGGGTTTCGTCGTCGCAAATGAAGGTACAGTGGGTGGCAAACGGCGGCAGCCATTTCATACCGCAGTAGAGCGCAGTGGCCTGTAATGGTTGCCCCAGAACATCAAACCCGGGATGGGAACCAATATCAAAGTGCTGTTCCCCGCCGCCAGTAGTAACAGCCCATAACAGACTTTTCCCCTGCAACGCCCGTGCACCATGGCCATATGCCCAGCCATGCGCCAGAACTTTATCAATCCATAACTTGAGAAGCGGCGGTACGCTGTACCACTGCATGGGATGTTGCCAGACAACCAGGTCGGCGCGATTAAGCGCCTCCTGTTCAGCGGCGATATCAATATTGAAATCGGGGTAGAGGTGATAAAGAGAGCGGATTTCCACGCCCTCCAGAGCCCCTGCATGCTCAATCATCCGTTTATTCGCATGGGAATATTCCGGATACGGGTGGGCATAAATTATCAAAATCATCGATTAACCTGCTTTCACTGCGCACTTTTTTCTTTGAGTGTAGACAGTTAATCGTCGTGCTAACAGCGACAATCTGTACGGGATTGGCAGATAGCAACGTAGCGCCCGCCAGAATCGAGGTTAAAACAGCGCAGGAATTATCGTCGGCAGAGGGCCTGATCGGCGCCAGGTGCAGGCGTTAGCAGGTTGCTTGCGAAGCGGAGCAGGTCAAAAAAATCCCGCGCTAATGGCGGGACACTTTCAGACATGGAACGGGATTAATTATCCAGTTCACTCATGTTCTTCACCTGGTCGCGGTTAATCTGCTCGGTTTTACCGGTTTCCGCATTTTTGTAAGAGACCAGACCGGTGTCACTATCGACTTCCGGTTTGCCATCAGTCACGATAGTCTTGCCATCAGTGGTTTTTACGGCCTGATTAGACGAACAACCGGCAACGGTAAAAAGGGTGGCGGCAGTAAACAGTGACGTTATTAACAGTTTCGATCGCATGGTGTTCTCCCCTGCTTTTCAGATGGATTTAATCACTTTCCTCATTATTTTAGTTTAACTTGCTGAAACTTTATGGAAATACAGAAGGTTCTGAGACCAGGCATCCCGAAGAGCAGATGCCCGGCCGACAGAGATTAAGACTTAATCTCAAGGATTGAGCTCATCATGATGTGATTCAGGTTGGTCATGATTTCGTAATAGCGGGTTATCTCCTCGCCCCCCGTTTTAGGGTCGCGCCATTTCTCGCGGTTCTGTTTTTCAAACTCTTTCAACAAATCTTTTTGTTCACCAGCCGATTCTGCGTGAATAAAAGCAGTATAAATTTTGGTGGCCTCGTTCAGGTTTTGCTGGAGTTCCGGAGCGTTGAAATGCGCGGTTATTTCAGGCGGCTGATAACGTGACTCAGTAATACGCATATTTGGCGTGTATTCAACCGACGGAGAAAATTCATTATTGTAATAATGCTTAAAGTCCTCTATGCGGAAAAGTTTGGTTTTGTAATTGTCTTTAGTTGTAGATGACATGGATTCCGGAAATGCCTCTGTCGGATTCAGATCCCAACTGTGTGCAAAATTATCAATAAACAGCTCGCTACCCATGTCGTCAAACGGGCCGGTGACGGTCTGTCCGTCAATAGTCAATGTATGAACGTCGCTGTTTTCAGCGGCTGGCTGTACCCCTTTCGCCAGATATTTTTGCACCACGTAGATATAACGGGTACGGGTAGGGTTAATGAGACCGCTCTCACCCGAGCGAGGCCAGGCGTCAAAAACACTGAATTTCACCTTCTCACCATTTCCCAGCGTAAGCGTATGTTGACCAGCATCGAGTTTGATATTTTGCGATTCCTGAGCCGGAATCGTTATTTTTTGATCGTCGATGGAAATGACTAATGGTTGCCCGGTTGGATTATCAATAAGGAATTCTTTACTGTCGCTAAAGCAGGCGGTCAATGCCATACAGGCGCCCAAAAGCATTACTCTCTTTAACACGTGTTTCTCCTTGAACGTGAAATACGAACTCATTAAACGACACGGTTTTAAGGGTAAAGGATGGTTACGCGCTAGTGAAAAAGAAATTGGCTATTAAATTTAGGGGGCGGGAGA